>NZ_DASYTH010000406.1:0-125545 GCF_036002505.1 Actinophytocola sp.
CCGCGCAGGTTCACCGCGGTCAGGATCACGATGGCGCCGACCGCGAACTCCACCTTGTTGTTGGCCACGAACGGCACCACCGAGCCGATGTTGGCGGCAGCGGACGCGATCGACACCGACACGGTGAGCACGTAGTCGACGAGCAGCGCGCTGGCCACGACCAGTCCGGCGCTCTGGCCGTGGTTGGTGGTGGCGACCTCGTAGTCCCCACCGCCCGACGGGTAAGCGTGCACATTCTGCCGGTACGAGGCCACCACCGCGATCATGACCACGGCGACCACGAGCGCGATCCAGGGGCTGAACGCGTACGCCGAAACGCCGGCTACGGAGAGTGTCAGCAGGATCTCCTCGGGCGCGTAGGCCACCGAGGACATCGGGTCCGAGGCGAACACCGGGAGAGCGATCCGCTTGGGCAGCAGCGTGTGGGCCAGCCGGTCACTGCGGAACGGCCGTCCCACCAGCAGCCGCTTCGCCGCGGTTGCGAACTTGGGCACGGGAGCACAGCCTAGGCCGTCGGTTCACCTCATCGGAGCAGCCACCGGTAGGTTTCTCAAGGCCTCGCGATAGCGTTGGACCGGTCAACTCGCGAGGAGGCGATTCGTGCACGTCGTGATCATGGGCTGTGGCCGGGTGGGCAGCTCAGTGGCCGCGGCGCTGGAGCGGCTGGGCCACACGGTCGCCGTCGTGGACAAGGACCTGCAGGCGTTCCGCCGGCTCGGCAGCGACTTCCACGGCCAGCAGGTGGTCGGCAACGGGTTCGACCGGCAGGTGCTGATCGAGGCCGGCATCGAGCGGGCCGGCGCGTTCGCCGCGGTGTCCAGCGGCGACAACTCCAACATCATCTCCGCCCGGGTGGCGCGGGAGACGTTCGGCGTCGAGCACGTGGTGGCCCGGATCTACGACCCCAAGCGGGCCGAGGTGTACGAGCGGCTGGGCATCCCGACCGTGGCGACCGTGCCGTGGACCACCGACCGGCTGATGCGCACGCTGCTGCCGGACGGCGTGGCGGCCGCCTGGCGGGACCCGACCGGCAAGGTGGCCGTGCTGGAGATCCCGGTGGACGAGGGCTGGGTCGGGCACACCGTGCGCGAGCTGCAGGAGGCCACCGGCGCGCGGGTGGCGTTCATCATGCGGTTCGGCACGGCGGTGCTGCCCCTGGCCAAGACCGTGATCCAGGCCGACGACCAGGTCTACGTGGCGGCGCTGTCCGGCACGGTCAGCGACGTCACCGCGGCGTCGGCGCAGCCCCCCGAGGAGGGTTCCTGATGCGGGTCGCGATCGCCGGTGCGGGCGCGGTCGGCCGGTCCATCGCCGCCGAGCTGATCGCCGCCGACCACCAGGTCATGCTGATCGAGCGGGAGGCCCGGCAGTTCGAGCCGCACACCGTCGAGCAGGCCGAATGGGTGCTCGCCGACGCCTGCGAGCTGTCCTCACTGGAGGAGGCCGGCCTGCAGACCTGCGACGTGGTGATCGCGGCCAGCGGCGACGACAAGGTCAACCTCGTGGTCTCGCTGCTCGCCAAGACCGTGTTCGCGGTCCGCCGGGTCGTCGCCCGGGTCAACGACCCCGCCAACGAGTGGCTCTTCAACGAGGCCTGGGGCGTCGACGTCGGGGTGTCCACGCCGCGCCTGCTCGCCGCAATGGTCGAGGAGGCGGTCAGCGTCGGCGACCTGGTCCAGCTCCTCACGCTGCGCCAGGGCCAGGCCAACCTCGTCGAGATGACGCTTCCCGAGGACACCCCCCTCGCCGGCCGCGCCGTCCGCGAGGTCCACCTCCCCCGCGACGCCGCCCTGGTCACCATTCTCCGCGGCGGCCGCGTCATCGTCCCCCAACCGGATGACCCCTTAGAAGCCGGCGACGAACTCCTATTCGTGGCATCAGCAGACGTAGAAGACGAGATCCGCGCCGCCTTGGGATACTGAGAGTAGAATTCCACGCATCCCAGATGGGTTTGTCCATTCTTTGTCCAGAGTGGATTCCCAATCCCCGATGCACCCCGCCAATCTCGCGCGCTAAGCTCCGCGCCGTGGCAGACAGGACCAATGAGCCTTACACCGTTGAGCAGCGTGGGGATGGCGAGATCCCCCCGCTTCCCGCCGATCCCGTAAAACGTCAGGATCCGGCGGCCGGTGGTGGTTTCGAGCTCGACCAGACCACGATGCACGGCGTCCTCGGTGGGCTGGACCACGAGACCAGCCGAATCGGCGAGGACCAAGGTGGCTTGGTGGACGCCGAGTGGACCGGCCGAGCACCGGCCGAAGACATCATCAGCAGAGCGTATGCCGCGAAGCTCCAGGTGGCCCTGCTGGAGTTCGTGACGCACAACGAGGCGATGCGCAGCTACTCCACGACGAGTGTCGACAACATCAAGGCGAGCCTGGCCGCCTACCTTCACCGCGACACCGACATCAGCGCCTTCGTTGATTTGATTTGATGGGGTGAATCATGTCGACCATGTCCGGCCAGGCCATTTTTGAGAACTTCATCCAAGGTGACCACGCAGCGTTGTCTACGTGCGCCGAGTTCACCCAGTCCATTGGTGGCAGCTACCTCAGCCGTAGCGATGCGTTGCATACGTTGATCGGCAAGATGGCATTGGCCTGGAAGGGCGCGGCGTCGGGAGCCGCCCAGAATGGTATTGCGCCGCTGGCGGTCGAGCACCAGTTCGCCGCGGAACGGCTCGCCAAGGTGCGCGAGGCGATCGACCGCCAGATCGAGACCTTTCTGGCGGCCAAGGGTGCGGTCGTGGAGGTTCCACGAATGCCGGCGGAGCCGGGCTACTGGGAGAACTACGAGCCCAACGGCACGTCAAACGCCGGCTACGAACGGCTGCTGCGTGCGTTCAATACCGCGAACGACCACAACATCGAGGTGATGAAGGCGTACGAGGCGGCGACCCGGGAGAACGAGGCCCTGCTCGCCGCCGCGCTGCGGAACCTCAACACCGTCGAGCCGCCGCCGGGCGGACCGCCGCAGCCACCCGGCGGGCCCGGCCGGCCCGGGCCGGGGCCGACGCCGTGGCAGGCACCGCCCGGCGGTGGCCAGGCACCGGGCGTCGGGAGCAGCTCCAGCCAGTTCTCGGGTACCGGCGGGACGACCACACCCGACACCTGGACCGGGGTCGGGCAGACCGACCCGCAGTACACACCCTCGCGGCCGCAGACCCTGCCACCCGTGGAGAACGGCTGGTCGCGGCCCGGCGGTCAGGGACCGGTCCCGGGCGGTTCCGGTGGCGCACCGGGCCAGCTCGGCACGGGTCTCGTTCCGGTCGGCGACGGGCCGGGTTCGGCTGCCGAGGCCGGGCGCGGTGGCGCGGCCGGCACCCGCGGGTTCGGCCCTGGCGGTTCTGGTGGCACCGAGGGTCCGGGAGGAGAGCGTGGCCGGCGCGGCGGCGGACGTGGCGGCCTCGTTCAGGGGGGCCGCGCCGCAGCCGGTGAGGGCGCGGCCGGGCGAGGAGCGCGGGGCGGCGCGAGTGGCCCCGGCGGCGGCCCGGCCGGGCAAGGTGGCCATGGGCAGGGCGAGGAGGATCTGGAGCACTACCGGCCGTCGTACCTCGTCGAGGCCGACCCGGAAGAGGTCTTCGGTACCAGCGAGGTCACCGCACCGGCGGTCATCGGCGAGTAGCCGTCGGTCACCGGGCCGGAACTCGGGTCCGCAGCCGCTGCCAGGCGAACACGATGCCGAAGACGAGGGCGACGGCCAGCCCTGACATCTGGATCAGCCAGGTGGTCAGCACGAACGGGTCGTCGAGATCGAGTGAGGTGCCGCGGATGCCGGACGCGATCGCGCCGACGGCGAGGAACAGCGGCCAGGCCGCGGCCACGAGCGCGGTCCACCACCAGCGCGCACCGAGCACGACCAGAGCCGCCACGGCCACGGAGATCACCAGGCCGGGCGGGATCGTGGGATACACGTCGACGCCGCCGATGATCTGGATGAGGATCATCGCGCCGAAGACCAGCAGGCCGGCCACGGTCAGTGTGGCGGAGCGGGGAAGGTTCGATGTCATGCCGACGATGCTGCCCGCCCCGGTGCTCCAGGTCGTCGGGCCGGAGGCGGCACTCCGCCTACGCGTCGGGGCGTAGGCGTCAGTTCTCGGTGGCCGGCTCGCCGTACTTGGCCCGCAGCCGGGCCTCGATGGCGTGGTCGTCCTCCTCGGCGGCGTGCACGAGCTCCTTGACACGGTGGCCGGCGCGGCGCACGGCCCAGACCGTCACCAGCAGGGCCAGCGCGGTCAGCGGGTAGCCCATGGCGATCCGGGCGAAGGCGAGCCAGCCGGTCTGGTCCTCGTTGTAGAGCCAGCGCTGCACGATGAACCGGGCGGCGAACACCGCTGCCCAGGACAGCGTCGCCAGGTCGTAGGCGAGCAGCGCGCGGCGGTCGGCGCGCCAGGCGGTGCCGTGGCCGTTGAGCATGCTCCAGATCACGCCGGCCAGCGGCCAGCGGACGATCACCGACAGCGTGAAGATGCTGCCGTAGACCAGGCTCGCCCAGATGCCGAACAGGAAGAAGCCCTTGGCCGAGCCGGTGCGGTAGGCGATGAACGCGGCGATGGCCACCCCGAAGAAGCCGGAGATGGCCGGCTGCAGTGGCTGCTTGCGCACGATCCGGACCAGCGTGATGAGCAGGGCGCTGCCGACCGAGCCCCAGATCGCCGGCTGCAGGGAGAAGATCGAGTTGATGAGAACGAAAACGAGCACCGGAACGGAGGAGTAGATCAGCCCGCTGATCCCGCCCATCTCCTGGAGCAGGGTCCGCCGCTGGTCCGCCTCGTCGGCCGGTGTGTCCGCCTGTTCGTCCTGAGGCGGTTGTGTCATGTGGCCATCTGCAGTTCGTAGTAGGGGTTGTACAGCACCTTCCGGCCGTCCCGCACCGCGAGGCGGCCGTGTGCCTTGATCGTCCGACCCGGCTCGATGCCCGGGATCCGGCGACGACCGAGCCAGACTAACGTCACACCCTCGGTGCCGTCGAACAACTCCGCCTCGAACGTGGCGACCGCGTCGCGCGGACACATCTCGACCGTGCGTAACCGCCCGAGCACCGTGACCTCGTCGCCGAACTTGCAGTCGCAGGCCCGTTGCGCCCCCTGGGCCTCCGCATTCTCCGACAGGTCATCGGCGTCGAGCTCGTCGACGTCGGTGGTCAACTTCTTGACCAACCGGCGCCAATATCCATCCCCCTTAGTGCCCATGCTGCCCACTCCTGTACGAGGGACCGGCCCCGACTCCGGCCCGTGCACAATCAGCGTAACCGCGGGAGGCCCGACCGAGTGAAGGATCGGAATGGGAGTGTGACCGAGCATCCGATCTTGTCGCCGAACGGCATCCGTACGGCCGTTCTTCTACCGGGCACCGGTTCAGACGAGGTGTTCATCCGGTCGGTGTTCGAGATACCGCTCGCCGCGGTGGGCGTGCGTGCCGTGCTGCCGGCGCCCCGCCCCGGCGCCGGGCTCGGCGAGGCCTACCTGGCCGCACTGGACGAGGCGGCCGCCCAGACCCCGGACGGAATCCTCGCCGGCGGCATCTCCTTCGGCGCGCACCTGGCGGCGGAATGGGCCCTGCGCAACCCCGGCCGCTGCGCCGGCCTGCTGCTGGCCCTGCCCGCCTGGCACGGCGACCCCGGCGACTCCCCGGCCGCCGTGGCCGCCCGCCTGGCCGCCGACACGGTCCGGGCCGGGGGCCTCGAGCCCGCGCTGACGTCCCTGACCAGTTCCGCCGACGCCTGGCTGGCCACGGAACTGGCCCGAGCCTGGCGCGGCTACGGCGACGGCCTGGCCGACTCCCTGCGCGCCGCGGCCGACCGCCCCGCACCGACCCTCGACGACCTGGCCACGCTCGACATCCCGGCCGGGGTCGCCGGCTGCCCGGACGACCACGTCCACCCGCTCCCCGTCGCCGAAGAGTGGACAAAAGCGCTCAACCAGGCCGTGTTGTGCACCACCCGCCTGGACATCATCGGCGCCGACCCGGAAGCCCTCGGCCGCGCCACCGTGCTCGCCTGGCTCCGTGCCGGTGGCAGGGAAGGAACGTCACGTTGATGCCAGTAGAGCGAAAGCGAGAACGAGCACAGGCACGTTGCTTCCCCAGCCAACCCCTAACCACGCTCCGCCAGGGTCAGCGCGCCACCGAGACCGATCATGGTGACGCCGCTGGCCACCCGTTGCCGGCGACGCCAGCGGGGATCGGCGAGCAGGCGGGTGCCGAGGGTCCCGGCGAACACGGCGACCAGCAGATCCACCGTCAGGGCCATGAGCACCGCGATCACGCCGAGCAGTCCGAACACGAGCGGGGCCGGGGCGGTGCCGGGGTGGACGAAATGCGGCAGGAACGCCAGGAAGAACAGCGCCGTCTTGGGGTTGAGCAGCTCGCTCACCATGCCCTGGACCACGGCCGAGCGGTTGGCCCGGCGGCGCTCCTCGACCGGGGCGTGATCGCGGCTGAGGAGCGCCCGGGCGCCGAGGTAGATCAGGTAGCCGGCGCCGAGCAGCTTGACGACGGTGAACGCCGTCGCGGAGGCGGCGAGGACCGCGGAGAGCCCGACCGCGGCGGCCGCCACGTGGCCCAGCGCGCCGATGCCGTTGCCGATCGTGGAGCGGATGCCGTCGCCCCGGCCGCCGCGGAGGCTGCGGGCCAGCACGTAGAGGATGCCCGGGCCGGGGATGACCGCGAACAGCGCCGCGGTCCCGAGGAACACCAGCCAGTCGGTCGAGGTCGGCATGACGCCGAGGTTAGCCTCGGGGGGACCGTGACGGCACCCAGCCACAATCAACCGGTCAACCGCACCACCGGCTGGAACGCGACGACAGCAGTTAATCCCGGGGAGGCGGGTCAGCCTGGGTCTGGGCGATGTGCTCGGCGATGGCCTCGGGCAGGTCGATGGGCAGCGGGGTACGGACCGGCATGGGCAGGGTGCCGCGCGCCACGACCGTGCCCTGCAGCAGCTCGCGCAGGGCGTCCGCGCTGGCCCGGGCCCGGTCCGGAGGGCCGGCCACCACGCCCCGCAGCATCCAGCGCGGGCCGTCGACCCCGATGAAGCGCAGGGTCACCTGGCCCAGCGAGGCCACCAGCTCCTGACCCCAGTCGCCGGCCGCGCTGTGCACGGTGGCGCCGTCGCCGCGCAACTGGACCGCAAGCTCCCCGCACACCTCCTCCCACAGCCCGCCGGACTTCGGCGCGGCGTAGGCGTTCACGGTGAACTGGCCGTGCTGGGTGATCACGTGCACGGCCCGCACCGGGCCGGCCGGGTCCATCTCCACCTGCAGCTGCGCGCCGTCCGGCACCGGCACCCGCAGCGACCCCAGATCCAGCCGGGACACCCCGTCGTCCGGCGCGTCCTCCTCGTCGTACGGGCCCAGCTCGGAGATGAGCGAGCCCTCGACATGACCTGAGTGCTCGAGATCGAACTCGGGCTCCCCGGCTCCCCGACCGCGACGTTCCCGTCGGCCGAACAGTCCCACGTACCTAGTCCTCCATACCCGTGACCGCGAGCACCGAATGTCCGCCCGTCGAGCCGTATCCGCCGGTGCCCCGCGCCGAGTCCGCCAACCCGTCGACCTCGCGGAACACCGCGTGCTCGACGCGCTGGATCACCAGCTGGGCCACCCGGTCGCCGCGCCGGAGCCGCACCGGCTCCCGCGGGTCGTGGTTGATCAGGCAGATCCGGATCTCGCCCCGGTAGCCGGCATCGATTGTGCCCGGCGTGTTCACCACCGACAGGCCGACCCGGGCGGCGAGCCCGGACCGCGGGTGCACGAACCCGGCGTAGCCCTCCGGGATGGCCAGCGCGATCCCGGTGCCGACCACCGCCCGCTCCCCCGGCCCGAGCTCCACGTCCGAGGTCGTCACCAGGTCGGCACCGGCGTCGCCGGGTCTGGCGTAGGCCGGGACGGGCACGTCGGGGTCGAGGCGGGTCAGCAGGACCTCCAGGCTGGGCACGACCGGCGAGACTACCCTGGTCCCGTGGAGGACTCCCGAAGCGGGACAGACGCCCGGCTGGGCCAAGTGGTGTACGCGGAACGGCTCTACGTCACCTGGTACTGGTGGCCGCTGCCGTTGCTGGCGGCGCTGATCCTGGCCGCGGAGCTCCACGGCGGGGTAGGCGGGGTACGGGCCTGGCTGCCGTACGTGCTGCTGGTTCCACTGACCGCCGCGCTGATCTTCCAGACCGGCCGGGCGCGGATCGCCGTGGAGGAGGGGGCCCTGCGCGTCGGCGACGGTCGGCTGCCGCTCGAGTTCGTGAGCGAGGTGGAGGCGTTCGGGCCCGCGGAGAAACGGCGCGTACTCGGCCCCCAGCTGGACCCGGCAGCCCGCGTGCTGCACCGGGGATGGGTCGGACCGGTGCTGCGCGTGCGGCACACCGATCCGGCCGATCCGACCCCCTACTGGTTGTTCAGCACCCGCAACCCCGAACAGCTCGCCGAGATCCTCCGAACGCGAGCCGGCTAGTCGAAACCTCAGGCACAGTCGCGGCAGATGAACTGCCCGTTGCGCTCCTCCGCCAACCGGCTGCGGTGGTGGACGAGGAAACACACCGAGCAGGTGAACTCGTCAGCCTGCTTCGGAACCACCCGAACGGTGAGGTCCTCGCCCGACAGGCCGGACAGGTCGGCGCCCGGCAGTTCGAAGTTCTCGGCGGTGTCCGACTCGTCGACGTCGACGACGCCGGACTGCGTCTCGTTGCGGCGCGCCTTGAGCTCCTCGAGGGAGTCCTCCGCCAGGTCGTCAGCCTCGCTGCGGCGCGGCGCGTCGTAGTCGGTAGCCATCTGCTTTCACCCCTGCAGTCGAACCTCAAGATGTGCTTCAGATCTGTCTGTGCCGCTGGTCAACGTTCCAGGGCCGCGGTTTGTGCCCGCATCCGCCGATGACCGCGAACTCGCCCGCCGCCTGGTGGTTTTCGGTGGTGTTCGGCTGCTACGGAATCGATTCGGTTGGGACTTCCGGCGACGGGAGCGCGCAGAGGGTAGCCCATCGACCGCCGAGATGTGAGCAGGGCTCACCCCTTCGGGTGCGATTCGTCGAAGATCCCGATTCACCGGGGCGCGCCCACGGTGCGAGATCCACTCTTGCCGACCGGCCCGTCACGTGGTGCGATGCGACCGGGTATCACGGTTCGCGTTCGGTCTGTCGCGACTCGCGACCGGGACACCCCGGCCCGTGACGATCCCTGGATCGGACCCTGAAACGCCTAGGCTGTCCAGCGGCGAATAACGATGTGGGTGGAGCGGGCCTTGACGGGCACGAGGGGAGGGAGGGGCTCGTGGCGGCCGGGAACCTGAGTCGGGGCCGGGGCCGGGGGTACCGGCGGCGCCGTCCGCTGCCCGCGGTCATCGTGCTGTGCGTGCTCGCGGTGGCCGCCGTCATCGTCTGGCTCCGGGTGCTGGACAAGGGTTCCGGCAACGTGGCGGTCAAGTGCGACCCGCCGCGCACCGCGCCCGTGGCCACCTCCGGGCAGCCGCCCACCACGCTCGGCCAGTCGCTCGCCCCGGACGCGCTGGACCGGACCGTTCCGGCGGCCCCGGCCCAGACCCTCGTGCACGTGGTCAACGCGAGCACCCAGCGCGGCCAGGCCGCCGAAATTACCGAGGCACTTCGTCAACTCGGTTTCAGCCAGGTGGCCCCGCCGGCGAACGATCCGCTCTACCTCTCCGGCGACCTCACCTGCCGGGCCCAGATCCGCTTCGGCCAGCAGGGCACGGCCGCCGCCCGCACGCTGAGCCTCGTCGAGCCCTGCGCGGAGCTCGTCAAGGACAACCGCCAGGACGCCACCGTCGACCTCGCCATCGGCAAGCGGTTCGACAACCTCCGCCCCAAAACCGAGGCGCGCCGCCTGCTCGAGCAGCTCAACAAGTTCTCCCTCGAGCACCCAGAAGCCCAGGGCGGCCTGCAAGCCAACCCCGCCGCCCAACCCGACCTCGACCCCACCCAGATCAGCGCAGCCCGCCAGGCCACCTGCACCTGATCCGGCGAGTCCCCACTTCAGGCACGCGAGTCCCCGCTTCGAGACCACGAGTTCCCGGTTCACGAACCGCGAACTCGCGTGCTCCAACCGGGGACTCGCGGCTCACACCTCGGCGAGGCCGGACTCGATCATGGCGGTGCGCAGCTCGTCGGCCACGCCGGGGGCGGCGGCCAGCAGCAGGTCCGGGCCGAAGCCGTCACCGGCCCGGCCCGGCAGGCGCACCTGGGCGCCGGCCTCCTCGGCGATCAGCGCGCCGGCCGCCCAGTCCCACGTGGACAGACCGTTCTCGAAGTAGCCGTCGATCCAGCCGGCCGCGACCGCGCACAGATCCAGTGCCGCCGAGCCGGCCCGGCGGATGTCCCGGATCCGGCCCACCAGCTTCGCCACACCTGCCGCCTGGCGCCGCCGCCGCTCCGCCTGGTACCCGAACCCGGTGGCCACCAGCGCGAGGTCCAGCCGCGACGTCCGGGACACCCGCAGCGGCACGCCGTCCAGGGCCGCCCCGTGCCCGCGCGCCGCGGTCCAGCACCGCCCGCTGTCCGGCTCCACCACCGCGCCGGCCACCGACGCCCCGTCCACCCGGGCCGCCAGCGACACCGCGTACCACGGGTAGCCGTAGAGATAGTTGACCGTGCCGTCGATCGGATCGACGACCCAGCACACTCCGCCGGGCTCGACCGCGGAGCCGCCGCCCTCCTCCTCGCCGAGCACCGGCTCGCCGGGCCGCAGCTCCGCGAGCCGCTGCCGCACCAGCCGCTCGCTGGCCCGGTCCCCCTCGGTCACCACGTCGGTCTCGCTGGACTTGGTGTCCACGTCCAGAATCGCCTTCTCCCGAGTGGTTCTGGCCAGCTCCGCGGCCTCGCCGGCCACCCTGACCGCAACAGCCAACAACTCCCGCTGCCCAACATGCACGGGACTATCCGACCACACCCAGATAACCTCCGGTGCGAGCGCACTGAATCGAGTACGAAGGGACCACGGGATGGCTGGCACCCGCGGGTTCGGCATTGACGTTGGCGGGTCGGGGATCAAGGGCTGCGTGGTCGATCTTGACGCGGGGCAGCTGGACGGGGAGCGGATCCGGATCGACACCCCCGATCCGTCCACCCCCGAGCTGGTGGCCGGCGTGGTCAGGGAGATCGTGGCCGGGTTCGGCTGGACCGGCCCGGTCGGCGTGACACTGCCGGCCGTGATCAAGCGCGGCACGGCGCTGACCGCGGCCAACATCGACAAGTCGTGGATCGGCACGGACGCCACCTCGACGTTCACCAGGAAGCTGGGCCGGCCGCCGGGCGACGTGGTGGTGCTCAACGACGCCGACGCGGCGGGCCTGGCCGAGATCCGCTACGGCTGGCCGGGTGACCAGGCGGGCGTGGTGGTGCTGCTGACGTTCGGCACCGGCATCGGCAGCGCCCTGTTCCTGGACGGGAAGCTGGTGCCCAACACCGAGTTCGGGCACCTGGAGGTGGACGGCGAGGACGCCGAGACCAGGGCCGCCGCCTCGGTCAAGGACGAGCTCGGGCTGTCCTACGAAGAGTGGGCCCACCGCGTGTCCCGCTACATCCGGGTGCTCGAGGACCTGATCTGGCCCGACCTGATCATCGCGGGCGGCGGGGTGAGCAAGAAGGCGGACAAGTGGCTGCCGCTGCTGGACGTCCGCACCCGCGTGGTGGCCGCCGAACTGCGCAACGACGCCGGCATCGTCGGGGCCGCGGTGGCCGCCGCGGAGGGCGCCGGCAACTGATCCACAGCCGTGATCGCACCCCAGGCGCAACACGCCGTTACAATGGAACAGTGCCCGCGACTCCACGGTCGCCGGGCCTTCCCCGAAACTTCCGGTACGTCAGGCATTTCTGCAGGGTCTGACGCCGCCGTGACAGATAGCTGCGAAAGGGCGTAAGTGGCAGCCGCACGAACAGCAACCCGAGCCTCCACCGCTTCGGCGCGCACCGCCAACACGACCACAAGCGCATCGGTCGACGAGGTTCCGGCTGAGGCACCGCCGGGCACCGAGCAGGCAACCGGCACCAAGGCGCCGGCCAGGCCGAAGCGAGCCGCGGGGGGCGCCAAGTCCACCCGCACGCCGCGCAAGTCCCCCACCAAGACCGCGAAGGCGGACGAGACCGCCGGCAAGGCCGGTCCCGACGGCGAGCCGGACGGCCCGGCCGACGCCGAGGGCGAGCCCGACCTCGAGACCCCCGACCTCGAGGACCTCGAGGACGTCGAGAGCGAGATCGCCGCCGCGGCCGTCGACGAGGTCGAGGAGGAGACCGAGGCGAAGGACGCCAAGGACGGCGACTTCGTCTGGGACGAGGAGGAGTCCGAGGCCCTGCGCCAGGCGCGCAAGGACGCCGAGCTCACCGCATCGGCCGACTCGGTTCGCGCCTACCTCAAGCAGATCGGCAAGGTGGCCCTGCTCAACGCCGAGGAGGAGGTCGAGCTCGCCAAGCGGATCGAGGCCGGCCTCTACGCGGCCGAGCGGGTGCGCACCGCCGAGGAGGACGCCGAGAAGATCACCCCGCAGCTGCGCCGGGACCTCCGGTGGATCGTGCGGGACGGCGAGAAGGCCAAGAACCATCTGTTGGAGGCGAACCTGCGCCTGGTGGTGTCGCTGGCCAAGCGCTACACCGGCCGCGGCATGGCGTTCCTCGACCTGATCCAGGAGGGCAACCTCGGCCTGATCCGCGCGGTGGAGAAGTTCGACTACACCAAGGGCTACAAGTTCTCCACGTACGCCACCTGGTGGATCCGCCAGGCCATCACCCGCGCGATGGCCGACCAGGCCCGCACCATCCGGATCCCGGTGCACATGGTCGAGGTGATCAACAAGCTCGGCCGCATCCAGCGCGAGCTGCTCCAGGACCTGGGCCGCGAGCCCACGCCGGAGGAGCTGGCCAAGGAGATGGACATCTCGCCGGAGAAGGTGCTGGAGATCCAGCAGTACGCCCGCGAGCCGATCTCCCTCGACCAGACCATCGGCGACGAGGGCGACAGCCAGCTCGGTGACTTCATCGAGGACTCCGAGGCGGTCGTGGCCGTGGACGCGGTCTCCTTCACGCTGCTGCAGGACCAGCTCCAGTCGGTGCTGGCGACGCTGTCCGAGCGGGAGGCGGGTGTGGTGCGGCTGCGCTTCGGCCTCACCGACGGCCAGCCGCGCACGCTGGACGAGATCGGCCAGGTCTACGGCGTCACCCGGGAGCGCATCCGGCAGATCGAGTCGAAGACCATGTCCAAGCTCAGGCACCCGTCCCGCTCGCAGGTGCTCCGGGACTACCTGGAGTAGACATCTGGCAATTCACTCAGCGCCGCCGGCCCCTTGTGACCGGCGGCTTTGCTGTCTGGCCGGGTTTGTCCCGGATCTGTCCTTGACGCTGCGTGCCCTTCGGGTATGTCCTGGGGGCGTCCGCGGGAGCGGGCGCCACTGGGAAGAATGGGGAACCCGAGGGGGGTTCATTTCATGAGCGATCGTGGTATTGACGCGCGCCAGTCTCGACTCGACCTTGCGGAGGTGATCAGCCGGTCGCCCTGGCCGGACCAGGTGAACAACGGCGAGGAAGGCGACTACCCGTATCTAGCCAACTTCAGTAAAAGCTTGCCGCACAACGAGTTCGGCGAGGTCGACGCGGCCGCTTACAACGCACTGCTGCGCGCTCTGTCCACACAGGACAATGAGGATTTCGAGCGGATCCCGACCGGGTGTGAGAACGCCCGGCGGCTCATCAACCCGCAGGCCGGGTTGGCTTTCGACGTCGAGGGCCCCGATCCGCAGTCGCTGACCATTCCGCCCGCGCCCCGTATCGACAGCGCGCGGAACTCCGCCGAGGCGGTCGAGCTGTACTGGATGGCACTCAGCCGCGACATCCCGTTCACCGCGTACGAGAGCCACCGGCTCATCGCCGAGGCGGCGCAGGACCTGTCGGAGCTGTCCGACTACCGCGCCCCGAAGATCGGCGGCCGGATAACCCCGGCCACGATCTTCCGCGGTGACACCCGGGGCGACCTGCGCGGGCCGTACCTGTCCCAGTTCCTGCTGCGCGACATCCAGTACGGCACGCTGCGCATCCCGCAGCGGCAGGACACGGTGTCCGACGCGGACTACCTGACCGCCTGGGACGACTGGCTGGCCGTGCAGCGCGGCTGCCAGGTCGAGCCCGAGCGGCGCAACCAGCAGGACCGCCGGTACCTGCGCAGCGGTCGCGACATCGCCCACTACGTGCACTTCGACGCACTGTACGAGGCGTACCTCAACGCCGCGCTGATCCTGCTCGACCTGAACGCCCCGTTCGACCAGGGCAACCCGTACGTGCACACGCGGCGGCAGGAAGGTTTCGGCACCTACGGCGGACCACACCTGCTGTCGCTGGTGACCGAGGTGGCCACCCGGGCGCTGAAGGCGCAGTGGTTCCAGAAGTGGTTCGTGCACCGCCGGCTCCGCCCGGAGGCGTTCGGCGGGCGGGTGCACGCGCACCTGACCAACCTGCGGGACTACTCGATGATCGACTCCGAGGTGCTGGAGTCCCGCGCGCTCAAGGCGACGTACGGGAAGTTCGGCACTTTTCTGCTGCCCCAGGCGTTCCCGGAGGGCTCGCCGGTGCACCCGTCGTACGGCTCCGGGCACGCCACCGTCGCCGGGGCGTGCGTGACCGTGCTCAAGGCGTGGTTCGACGAGTCCTGGGTGCTGCCGGAACCGGTGGTGTCCAACGAGGACGGCACCGAGCTGGTGCCGTTCACCGGGCCGGACGCCAACCGGCTGACCGTCGGCGGCGAGCTCGACAAGGTCGCCTCGAACATCGCCACCGCGCGCAACATCGGCGGCGTGCACTGGCGATCGGACTACACCGAGTCGGTGCGCCTCGGCGAGGCGGTCGCCATCGGCATCCTGCGTGACCAGGTCCGGGTGAACCACGAGGCCGCCACGTTCGGCCTCACCCGGTTCGACGGCACCCGGATGACCATCTGATGCGCGTTCGTGTCGGTGGGATCTGCTAGGCACACGCCATGCGCATCCTGGAGTTGACATCGGTGTCCGGGTTCGTCGCGTTCGACCTGGACTGCCCGACCAGCGGCGGCGGCACCCGGTGGGCACCGGGCGTGACCCGCGCGGAGGCCGCGCTGCTGGCCCGGGCGATGACCTACAAGTTCGCGGTGCTCGAACGGCCGCTCGGCGGCGCGAAGGGCGTGCTGCGGTCCGACGACGGCACGCCGCGGGGGACCGCCCTCGAGCGGTACTGCCAGGAGATCACGCCGATGGTCGAGCGGCAGGTGTTTCTCACCTCCTCCGACCTCGGCACGGCCACCGAGGACTTCGCCTCACTGCCCGGCTACGACCCGGATTCGGTGATGCACCAGTGGGTCGGCCCCACGATGGTGGACTCGCTGATCACCGGCGTCGGTGTGGTGGCGGCTGCGGACACGGCGCTGGGCGGGCTGGCCGGCCGGCGGTTCGCGATCGAGGGCTTCGGCAAGGTGGGCGGCGCGGCGGCCGGCGAGCTCGAGCGCCGGGGCGGCACCCTGGTCGCACTGTCCACCGTGTACGGATGTGTCGCCGATCCGTCCGGTTTGGACATTCGCCGATTACTGGAGTTACGGCAGGCGCACGGCGACCGGTGCGTGGAACACGTTGGTCTGCCGATGCTACCGGTGACCGCACTGTTCGAAGTGGACACCGATGTGCTGGTGCCGGGCGCGCGCATCGGGGTGATCGACCGGAGCCGGGCGGCGGCGGTGCGAACCCGGGTTATCGCCCCGGCGGCCAACGTGCCGTACACCGCGGCCGGCCTCGCTGTGCTGCGCGAGCGCGGCATCCTGGCGCTGGCGGACTTCGTCTGCGGCGCCGGAGCCACGATCGGCTACATGGCCGAGCGGTTCCTCGGCCTGGCCGGAGTGGAGGCCGCGAGCGAGCTGGTGGACCGTGAGGTCAGCGCGCTCACCGCCCGCAGCCTGGACCATCCGGACGGGCCGTTCGCCGGGGCCACCGCGCTCGCCGAGAAGTTCCTCCGCACCTGGCGGTCGCCCGACGAGATGCCGGCCGGCCCGCCCCTCGCCCCGGAGGGTTGACAAGCCTCGCGCCTGCCAACATAACCTCAGGGGAACGTGACGGCACTCAGCCACGGTTCACCCGCCACCCGCACCATTAGCTGGAACGCAACCGCGTCAAAAATTTCGGAGAGGCGGACCAGCGGCCAGCTTGTTGGCGCGCTCGGTGTAGTCGGCCAGCACGCGCCGGGCGACGGCCACGTCCCCGGCCGGCAGCCCGGCCAGGATCTCGCCGCTGAGCTCCAGCACCTGAGCGAAGAGCCGGTCGAACCGGGCCTGGCCGTCCGAGGTCAACTCGACGCCGGCCGGGCTTTCGGCCAGCAGGCCCGTGGACCGCAGCCCGGCGAGCACTTGGCCGGCCGCCGCCGGGTCGAGGCCGACCCCGTTGGCCAGCCGGGTGACGAGGTCGTCCCGGGGCACGGGCACACCCTCGTCGTTGACCAGCTTGAGTGTGATCCATTCGGGGAACGCCGCCGCCTCCCGGTCCAGCACGGTGGTCAGCAGCCGCCGGCCGGCCGCCGAGGCCATGCCGATGTCCTGCCCGAACAGGGCGGTCGTTGCCTGTGTCATGTTTCTGTCTCCTTCCCCAGGTTGCTGCTCGCCGAGCAGCAACCGCAGCATGTCGGTCAGTTCGCGGTACCGCCGCCCGGACACCCCGCCGAGCGGCCTGGCCAGCTCGTCCTGCAGCCGGTGGACGGTGGTGACCGCCCCGTCGATCACCGTGACGCCGTGCTCGGTGAGCCGGAGCTGGACCGCCCGCGGGTCGGCCGGGTGGGTCGCGCGCTCCACCAGGCCGGACCGCTCCAGGGCGCGGATCAGCTTCGAGACGAACACCGGCTCCAGACCGGCGAAGTCGGCGAGCTCCCGCTGGCTGGGCCGGTGGCCGTGCCAGGTGAGCCCGCGCAGCGACGCCAGCAGCACGTACTGCGCGTGCGTGAGGCCGACCGGGGCCAGCGCCCGCTCCACCGCCGCACGCCATTTCAGCATCAGCCGCCAGACCAGGGACCCCGCGGTGGCCTGCTCAGACGTCTGCACAACCGATAATGTACATAGACATTATGTCCATGGCAACTATGGCGGTTCGCCGGTCTCGTCCCCGGAGCGCAGGGCCACCCCGGCCACCACGGCGAGGATGCCCAGCGCCTCCGGCACGGTCGGCACCTGGGCGAGCAGCACCAGCCCGCTGAGCGTCGCGGTGACCGGCAGCAGCGCGAGCAGCACCGCGAACCGCGCCCGGCCCACTCCGCGCCGCAGCACCACCTGGTCCAGCGCGTACGGCACGGCGGTGGACAGCACGCCCACCCCGACGCCCAGCACCAGCAGCCGCGGCGAGCCCCACACCGGCCCGGTGCCCAGGGCCAGCGGCCAGAGCGCCACCGTCGCCACCGCGAACCCCACCGCCAGCCCGTCCGCCCCGGAGCCGACCGCGGCCACCCGCCGGCCCAGCAGGATGTAGCCGATCCACAGTGCGGCCGCAGCCAGCGCGAACAGCACCCCGAGGGCGCTGCCGGACCAGCGCACGTCGGCGATCAGCACCACCCCGGCCGCCACCAGCACCAGCGCCAGGATGTCCCGCCAGGTGCGGGAGCCGACCGCGGCGACCACCACCGGGCCGGCGAACTCCAGCGCCACCGCGGTGCCCAGCGGCAGGCGCGCGATGGACTCGTAGAACGCGAGGTTCATCACGGCGGTGACCAGGCCGAACACCGCGGAAAGCCAGAACACCCGGCCGCGCCAGGCCGCGCGCGGCGGGCGGCGCCAGGCCAGCAGCACCAGCGCCGCGCCGAGCTGCCGCAGCCAGGTCACCGCGGCCGGTCCCACGTCGGCGAACAGCCACACGGCGACCGCGGCGCCGAGGTACATGGACATTCCGCCGGTAGCGAACAACAGCGGCGCCGGGACCCTGCGTGCCCGCAGGACATTGCGGGTAAAGCCCATCAGGTGATCCCTCCCGGGGGGTCCGGGGGGCGGAGCCCCCTGGTAGGGGGCCTGGGGGGCGTGCCCCCCAGCAGGCACAGGATTGGCGTTGCGACGATCGGGTTAATCACAGGTTGAGCGTCCGTCAACTGGGCGCGGGAACACTGACGGGTGGCCAAACGTCTGGAAGAGTGGAGGCAACGAGCACCGGCCGACTGGCCACTGTGGTCGTTGCCGACGGAGGGCGCCGGGGTACCGGTGCCCGGGACGGAGGGAGAACTGCCATGACACCGACGCTCACCCGCCCCGAGCTGACCGCCGCCGACCGGTGCGACCGCTGCGGCGCCGCCGCACAGGTACGCGTCATCCTCCCGTCCGGAGGCGAGCTCATGTTCTGCGGTCACCACGCTCGGAAGCACAACCAGAGACTCGTCGAGCTGGCCGCCGACCTCCAGTCCAACGCCTGACCCCAGCCGTCGCCGAACGCCGCGCCCGACCGCCGGGCGCGGCGTTCGCCTATCCGATGCCGCACTTGTCGTGGGTACTTCCCACGACCAGCCCGACTTGTCGCGGGTACTTCCCACGACAAGTCGGACCTGCCGCGGGTAGTTCCCACGACAAGTCGTTCAGACCGCGTCCAGAATCGGCTCGAAGGCGAGCTCGGCGGCGCCGATGAGCTTGGCGTCGGCACCGAGGGCGCTGGCCACGATGCGGGTGCCGCCGACCGCGCGGGAGACCAGGCAGCGCCGCCGGACCTCCTGGCCGACCTGGGTGACCAGCCAGCCGGGGAGCGCCGTGAACAGGTCACCGAGCACGACCAGCTCGGGGGCGAGCATGTTGACGATGTTGACCAGGCCGAGGGTGAGCCAGTCGACGAACTCGGCCAGCGGCGCCGGCACCGGGTCGGGCCGGGTGGTCAGCGCGCGCAATTCGGCCACCACCGCGCCGCGCGGGGAGCCCTCCGGCAGGTCCAGCGCCCGGCACAGCGCCGGCTCGCCGACCTCGGTCTCCCAGCAGCCGCGGCTGCCGCAGTAGCAGGGCCGCCCGCCCGGCCGGACCACCATGTGGCCCAGCTCCCCGACGTAGCCGGCGGCGCCGCGCAGTGGGGCACCACCGGAGATCACGCCGCCGCCCACGCCGACGTCCGCGGACACGTAGACCACGTCGGCGGAACCGCGGGCGACGCCGCGCAGGTGCTCGGCGAGCGCCGCGAGCTCGGCGTCGTTGGCCACCACGACCGGCATCCGGAGGATCCCGCGCAGCGTCTCGCCCATCGGCACGTCGGTCCAGTGCAGGTTGGGCGCCTCGTGGACCAGCCCGTCGGAGCGGCGCACCACGCCGGGCACCGCGACGCCGGCGCCGACCAGGTCCACCCCGAGCTCGCCGACCAGCAACCGGGTCGACTCGACGATGTGGGTCACCACCTCGTCCGGTTCCCGGGCCTTGCGCCGCAGGTTCCAGCTGTTCCGGCCGAGCAGCTCGCCGCCGAGCCCGACCAGCGCGATGGCCACCTGCTCGACCCGCACGTCCACGGCCAGCACCACGGCGGCGTGCGCCTGCGGCAGCACCAGCAGCGACGGCCGTCCGGCTCCGGTGCGCCGGCGCGGCACCCGCTCCTCCACCACGCCCGACTCGGCCAGGCCGTCCACCAGCGCCTTGATCGTGCTGCGGTTCAGGCCCAGCTCGGTGGCCAGCAACGCCCGGGTGCACGGCCCACCGACATGCAACCGCCGCAGGAGCACGGTGCGGTTGTGCCGGCGTACCTCGTCGGGCCGCGCGCCCGCGGTCGGCGTGCTGGTCACGCGTCACCCCCTCGTTGCAGGCTCGGACCGGCTAACCGGTCGCGAGCGCCGCGCGACGACGGGAGAGCGCGTCGACCGTGGCCGCCAGCAGCAGCACCAGGCCGGTGATGATGTTGACCACCGCGGCGGGCTGCTTGAGCAGGCCAAGCCCATTCTCCACGACGGCGAGCACCAGGCCGCCGATCACCGCGTGCACGACCTTGCCCCGGCCACCGAACAGCGACGTGCCGCCGATGACCGCGGCCCCCACCGCGAACAGCAGCGTGTTCCCGCCGCCGGCCTGCGGGTCCACCGAGCCGACCTTGGAGGAGTAGACGATGGCGCCGACCGCCGCGACCGAGGTGCTGATCACGAACACGCTGGCCCGGATCTTGCTGACGTTGACACCGGCGCGCCGGGCGGCTTCGGTGTTGCCGCCGACCGCGTAGATGTAGCGGCCGTACCGGGTCCGGTTGAGCACGTAGGTGCCGGCGACCAGCAGCACCAGCACGATCGGCACGACGTACGGGATGCCCTGGATGGTGACCAGGTCCGGGTTGGGTGAGCGGTTCACCGTGAGCGCGAACGTGGCCAGCACGGTCAGCACGGCCACCACCGCCGCCTTGAACAGCACCACCGGAGTGGGCCGGGTGACCAGGCCGCGCCGCAGCCGCAGGTAGTGCTCGCCGAGCAGGACCACGGCGTATCCCCCGGCGGCGATCACGCACAGCGCCCAGCTGGCCGCGACCGACAGGTTGCCGTTGGCGACGTCGTTCAGCGTGTTCTGGGTGGAGATGCCGAACACCCCGCCCTGCCCGATGAACTGCAGGATCACGCCCTGCCAGGTGATGAACAGGGCCAGCGTCACCACGAACGAAGGCATACCGATCTTGGACACCAGGAAACCGGTGATCGTCCCGATGGCGCCGCCGATGCACACCGCGAGCAGCATCTCCAGCCAGGCGTTGGCCCCGGCGCCGGACAGCGCGATGGCCACCGCGCCGATGGCGAGCGCCGCGCCGGCCCAGATCCGCATGATCACCGCGAGGCCGGCGGCCACCACCATGCCGCCGACGAACACGTAGAACACCAGGTTGCCCATGCTGCCGAGGAGGTTCCCGCCGCGCACGTAGTGCATGGCCATCACCGAGGCGCACACCCCGGAGGCGGTACCCGCGGACAGGTCGATCTCGCCGAGCAGCAGGACGTACACCAGGCCCATCGCGATGATCATCTTGCCGGCCGACTGGGCGATCAGGTTGGCCGTGTTGTCCAGGGTCAGGAAGTTGTCCGAGAGCGAGGTGAACACGATCAGCAGCACGGCGAGCCCGAGGAGCGCGGGCAGCGAGCCGAGCTCACCGGAACGCAGCCGGATCAGGTAGTCCCGCACCGCCTCGCCGGTGGACTGCGCGGTGGTGTCGATGCCGAAGTCGGAGATCACCGTGCTGGCGGGCGTGCGGCCCGTGCTCGTGGTCGGGGTGTCGGTCATGGGCAGTGCCTTCTTATTGGCTCGATGGCGTAGCGCCAGTCTTGCTAGATGGTGACGGTCTCGGGGCGGGCGAGACCCAGGTCGCCCGACCGGCCGGCGGTGATCAGCTCGACCACCTGCCCGTGGGTGGTGTCCTTCGCCGGCACCTCGGCGACCATCCGGCCGAGGTAGAGCGTGGCGATGCGGTCGGCGACCTCGAACACGTCGGCCAGGTTGTGGCTGATCAGCACGACGCCGAGGCCCTGCTCGGCGAGCCGGCGGACCAGGTCGAGCACCTGACGGGTCTGCGCGACACCGAGCGCCGCGGTCGGCTCGTCGAGCAGCACGACCTTGCTGTCCCAGAGCACCGCCTTGGCGATGGCCACGGTCTGCCGCTGCCCGCCGGAGAGCGCGCCGACCAGGGTGCGCACCGACTTCACCGTGCGCACCGCGAGCGAGGCCAGCGTCTCGCGGGCGGCCTTCTCCATGCTCGACTCGTCCAGCAGCCAGGGCGCACCGCGCTCCCGGCCGAGGAACATGTTCTGCACGATGTCGAGGTTGTCGGCCAGCGCGAGGTCCTGGTACACGACCTCGATGCCGAGATGGGCGGCGTCCCGCGGCCCGTGGATGTCCACCTTCTCGCCCCGGAACACCACGTGCCCGGAGTCCATCGGGTAGATCCCGGCAACGCACTTGATCAGCGTGGACTTGCCGGCGCCGTTGTCCCCCACCAGCGCGGTGACCTCGCCGGCCCGGACCGTGAAGTCCACGTCGTGCAGCACGTGCACCGGCCCGAAGCTCTTGTTCACCCCGGTCAGCTCAAGAATCGGCTCGCTCACGTCGTCCCCTCGCAGGCTCGGTGACGCCGCTCGCGGACGCCCTGTGTCAATGATTCGCTCACAAGCTCGCTCATAGGGGTGATGCTCCTCCCGGAGGACTGCCGCACAGGCGGGGGTGGGCCCCGCCCCCCTGCCCCCCGCAGGGGGTGGGGGTTGGGGCCCAATTGTGCTTTTGCGTGCGGCAGTCCGGGAATGGGTTCCGACTACGAAATGCCGAGCTGGGTGCAGACGGCGGCCAGGTCGCCGGCGCAGATCTCGGTCGCCTTGACGAAGCCGTCGGCCACCACGTCCTTGACGTTGGCCTTGGTGATCAGCTTTGGCTCGGCGAGCACCGACTTGACGTCGCGGTTGCCGGTCCCGTCGTGCACGGTGTCCTTGGCCAGCGCGTCGGCACCCGACTTGTCACCCTTGGCCAGGAACGCGGTCAGCTTCGCCACCGCCTCGGCCTCCAGCTTGATCGCCTTGTACACGGTCATGTACTGGTCGCCGATGAGAATCGCCTTGAGGCCCTCCGGGGTGGCGTCCTGCCCGGTGACCGGGACCTTGCCGTTCAGGCCGTTCTTCTTGAGCACGGTGATCACCGCGCCGGCCAGGCCGTCGTTGGCCGCGACCACGCCGTCGACCTTGCCGCCGTTGCCGGTGAGGATCTGCTCGAAGGTGGTGCCGCCCTTCTGGTTGTTCCACTCATCGATCGGCTGGCTCTGCACCAGCTTCAGCTTGCCGCCGTCGTACAGCGGCTTGAGCACCTTCTGCTGGCCCTCGTGGAAGAGCGTCGCGTTGTTGTCCGTCGGCGCGCCCTCGATCTCGATCACCTGGGCGCCGGCCGGCTTGTCCTTCATCGCGTCGGCCAGGCCCTGACCCTGCAGCTGGCCGACCTTCACGTTGTCGAAGGACACGTAGTACTCGGCGCTGCCGCCGAGGTTGAGCCGGTCGTAGTCGATCGTGGGAATACCGCGGGCCTTGGCCCGGGACGCGATCGCGTTGGCCGACGCGGCGTTGAGCGACGCCATCACCAGCACCTTGACCCCGGAGGCGATCATGCCGTCCGCCAGGGTGCTGAACTTCTGCACGTCACCCTGGGCGTTCTGGATGTCGGGGTCGAGGCCCGCGTCCTTCATGGCCTTCTCGAGCAGCGGCTTGTCGAAGCCTTCCCACCGCGCGGAGCTCGCGGTGTCCGGCAGGATCACGCCGACCTTGATCCCGCCGGAGGACGCCCCGCCGCTGGTGTTCCCCCCACCACCGCCGGCGTTGTTCGCCTGGTTGGCCCCGCATGCCGACAGGACAAGGGTGACACCCACGCCCGCGGACAGGAGGGCAAGAGTCGTCCTGCGCATCCGTCGTCCTTCCAAAAGCCGGAAATGTTGCGGGGCACAACATATGCGCTCGCCGCTCGTGACGGAAGCCACACCCCCGTCCGAACAGGACACGGTTTGGCAACGGCGGGGCCATCTCCTGGTCACACGCGGGAACACGATGTTGACCGTCCTTGTTGGACAGTCACGGCCAACGTCCAGAGGGCCGAACCCGGTCCCATATCCCGAACCTCCCAGGAATTTACCAGGTGCGGAGGGTAGCGATGCGTTGCTCGAGCTGCTCGGCGGTGGCCATGGCGACGGGTGGGCCGCCGCAGGTGCGGCGCAGCTCGTTGTGGATGGCGCCGTGCGGCTTGCCGGTGCGGTGGTGGTACATGGTCACCAGCGTGTTGAGCTCCTTGCGCAGCGCGGCGAGCCGCTCGGCCACCGACGCGGGCCGCGGTGCGGACTCCCCGGGCTGGGCGCGGCGCCTCGAACGGTCGCTGAGCTGGCGTTCCTGGCGCTGCCGGAGCAGGTCCCGGACCTGGTCGGGTTCCAGCAGGCCGGGCAGGCCCAGGTACTCCTGCTCCTCGTCGGAGCCGGCGAACGCGGCGGTGCCGAACGAGGAGCCGTCGTAGATCACCTGGTCCAGCTCGGCGGAGGCACCCAGCGAGACGAACGCCTTCTCCTCCTCGCCCGGCTCGTCGTCGACCCGGTTCGCCTCGGCCAACAGGTCGTCGTCCCAGCCGTCCTTCTCCCGGTGCGGCTTGCCGAGCACGTGGTTGCGCTCGGCCTCCATCTGGCTGGCCAGCTCCAGCAGGGCGGGCACGCTGGGCAGGAACACGCTCGCGGTCTCGCCAGGGCGGCGGGCCCGCACGAACCGGCCGATGGCCTGGGCGAAGTAGAGCGGGGTCGAGGCGCTGGTGGCGTAGACGCCGACGGCCAGCCGCGGGATGTCCACGCCCTCACTGACCATGCGGACGGCCACCATCCAGCGCTCCTCGGACGCGTCGGCGAACTCGGCGATCCGGCCGGACGCCCTGGGGTCGTCGGACAGCACCAGGGCGGGCTCACGGCCGGTGGTGCGAGCCAGAGTCTTGGCGTACGCCTTGGCGGCCTCGTGGTCGGAGGCGATCACCAGGCCGGCCGCGTCGGGCATGCCGTCCGCGCGGATCTGGCCGAGCCGCTGGTCGGCCGCGGCGAGCACGGCCGGGATCCACTCGCCGGTGGGGTCCAGCGCGGTGCGCCAGGCACGGGCGGTGTGCTCGGCGGTGAGCGGCTCGCCGAGGCGCGCAGTGAACTCCTCCCCCGCGCTGGTCCGCCAGCTCGTCTCGCCGGAGTAGGCCAGGAAGATCACCGGCCGGACCACGCCGTCGGCCAGCGCGTCGGCGTAGCCGTAGGTGTGGTCGGCCCGGGAGCGCTGGAAGCCCGCCGGGTCGGGCTCGTAGCCGACGAACGGGATCGGCGAGTCGTCGCTGCGGAACGGGGTGCCGGTCAGGGCGATCCGGCGCACCGCCGGGGTGAACGACTCGCGGATCGCGTCGCCCCAGGACTTGGCGTCCCCGCCGTGGTGGATCTCGTCCAGGATGACCACGGTGCGCCGGTTCTCGGTGCGCACCCGGTGCAGCGTCGGGTGCGCCGCCACCTGCGCGTAGGTCACCGCGACGCCCTGGTAGTCCGAGCTGGTGGCCCCGGTCGTGTTGCGGAAGTTGGGGTCGATGGCGATGCCCGCGGCGTTCGCGGCCGCCGCCCACTGGTGCTTGAGGTGCTCGGTCGGGGTGACGATGGTGATCGCCTCGACCGTGCGGTCGGCCAGCAGCTCGGTGGCCAGCCGCAGCCCGAAGACCGTCTTCCCGGCGCCCGGCGTGGCCACCGCCAGGAAGTCCTGCGGCCGGGAGGCCAGGTATTTCGCCAGCGCCCGCCGCTGCCAGGCCCGCAGCGGCCGGGAACCCGTGGTCGCCGACGGAGCCAGCTCCTCCTGCACCGACACGCGTCGAAGCCCCCTTCTATCCCACAGCAGCGAAACGCCCTCGGCGCGCGAGGCGTTGAGGGCACCCGGGAGCTTACCCGCCCGGGCCGCTCGAACCGGCGTACGACGCGACACGTCTACCAACGGACGGGCCATTCGCGAGCGGATGGACCATGCTTGAAGGTGATGAGCCCGCAGCCACAACACCCGACGCGCAACGCCGCCCAGGCGACCGGCGCGCTGTCCCGGCGCGGCCCGTGGCGGCTGGTGAAGCGCACCACGCGCAAGGCCTGGGACGGCAACGTGTTCTCGGAGGCCGCCGAGGCCGCGTTCTGGCAGATCCTGTCGCTGCCCCCGCTGCTCCTCGGGCTCCTCGGCAGCCTCGGCTACGTGGCCGGCTGGTTCGGCCCGGACACCATTCACACGGTGCAGGGGAAGATCACCGAATGGTCCCGCACCGCGTTCAGCGAGAGCGTGGTCAACGGCATCATCGCGCCCACCGTCACCGACATCCTCAACAACGGCCGCGGCGAGATCCTCACCGTCGGCTTCCTGATCTCACTGTGGGCCGGCTCCTCCGCCATGTCCTCGTTCGTCGACGCCATCACCGTCGCCCACGACCAGTACGGCGTCCGCCACGAGGTCTGGCAACGCATCTTCGCGCTCCTGCTCTACATGGCCAGCCTCGTCCTCCTCGTCGTCGGCCTCCCCCTGCTCGCCCTCGGCCCCGACATTCTCCCCCAGCTCTTCCCCACCCCCTGGCGCCCCGAAATCCAACAATGGGTCGACTGGCTCTACTTCCCCAGCCTCGGCGTCATCATCGTCCTGGCCCTCGCCACCCTCTACAAACTGGCCCTCCCCCGCAAACTCCCCTGGCACCGCGGCCTCCCCGGCGCCATCCTCGCCATGGCCGTGTTCCTCCTGGCCAGCAGCGGCCTGCGCCTCTACATCTCCTGGATCACCACCACCGGCTACACCTACGGCGCCCTGGCCACCCCCATAGCCTTCCTGCTGTTCGCCTTCTTCATCGGCTTCGCCATCGTCATCGGCGCCTACTTCAACGCCGCCATCCAGGAGATGTACCCCGCCAAAATGACCCGCCGCCAACGCCGCCGCTGGCGCAGACTGGAAATGGACCACGTAGCCGAACAAATCCGCTCCAACGACAATTTGCCCACCCGCCCCACCTCCCAGCCGCCACCACAACCCGCGCCCGCACCGAATCTCACGGGGCCTCGTCAACCGGCGGGGCGGCGTCCGCCTCGCGCCAGCCTTTCCGGCGAGCGACCACAAGAAGGATCACCCCGAAACCGATGACCAGTCCGATCGCGGTCCTCTCGCATGTTTGCCGCTGGCGTCGTTGTGTTGGCCTGTGGCGTTGGTGTGTTGGCCCCTGGCGGGGATAAGGGGTGGCTTGTGGTCGCGCGCGGGTGGGCAGGGGATCGCCTGCTGTCTCGTGATCGGCCAACGCAGCGACGCGAGGCGCCAACACGGCGACGCAGCGCGCCAACACGCCCGAAGTTCTAGTCGCCGCCTGGGGGGAGGTTGTTGAAGATGCGCTTGCACTCGGGGCAGACGGGGGAGCCGGGCTTGGGGGAGCGGGTTACGGGGAAGACCTCGCCGCAGAGGGCTACGACGAGGGTGCCGGTCACCGCGCTCTCGGTGATTTTGTCCTTGCGGACGTAGTGGAACATCTTCGGGGTGTCGTCACCCGTGGTGTCGGTGCCGTCCGGGCGGGTGTCCGGGAGGACCTGAGTCTGCGTAGTCATCGTCCCTCATGATGCCCGACCTGGCAGGATCGGCGCATGTTCCAGAAGGTGTTAGCCAGCTTTGGCTCGGGCGGCGCGAAGGTGGACGCCCGACTACTCGATCGTAGTGTCCGCCCGGGCGGGACGCTGCACGGTGAGGTGCTGCTCGCCGGGGGTCAGGTCGACCAGGAGGTCGAGTCGCTGTCGGTGACCTTGCTGGCCAGGGTCGAGACGAACGGGAGTGGGCCGGCGGAGACCCTCGACCTGCCGTTCCAGAACGTGCAGCTGGCGGGGCGGGAGATGATCCGGGCCGGCGCGCAGGTGCGGGTGCCGTTCGAGGTTCAGATGCCGTGGGAGACGCCGATCACGGCGGTGTTCGGGAAGTACCTGACGGGCATGGCGGTGGGGTTGCAGACGAACCTGAACCTGTCCGGCACGCTGGTGGACCCGCAGGACGTGGACGCCGTGGCGATCGAGCCGCTGCCCGCGCAGCACCGCATCCTGGACGCGTTCTCCCGGTTGGGGTTCCAGTTCAGCCGGGCGAGCCTGGAGCGGAACCGGCTGGATGGCGTCGACCAGCAGCTGCCGTTCTTCCAGGAGATCCACTTCGCGTCGGCACAGGGGTTTGCCGGGGTGTTCAGCGAGCTGGCGGTGAGCTTCCTGGCCCGGCCGAGCGACCTGCAGGTGGTGCTGGACGTGCACAAGCGGGTGCGGGTGGTCAAGGGCGGCGGGCTGGGCGCCCGGGCGCAGTCGTTCGTCGGCTCGTTCACGCTGGAGTACGCCGCGCTCAGCCGGACCAACTGGGAGCAGCAGATCGAGGGCTGGTTGCGGGAGGTGGCCAAGCCGCGTGGCATCTTCGACTGAGCCACGGGCCTCCCGGCCGCACATGCCGGGCTACGGCGTCCTGCCGGCCGACCAGGGCACAGGGCTGTTGCCGTGGTCCTGGGCGCTGCAGCGCTTGCGGGACAGCCACGACTACTGGGTGGCCACGGTGTGGCCGGACGGGCGCCCGCACACGATGCCGGTGTGGGCGGTGTGGGACGACGGCACCCTGTGGTTCTCCGCCAGCCTGCGGTCCCGCAAGATCCGCAACATCCAGGCCGGCTCGGCCGTCTCCATGTCCACTGAGGACCCGCGGAACCCGGTCGTGCTCGAGGGTACCGCCGAGATCGTCACCGAACCGGGCGCGCTGCAACGGTTTCTGGACGGGATGAACGCCAAGTACGGCACGGACTATCCCCTCGAGTTCCTGGCCCCGGCGCGGAACGCGTCCGTCCGGGTCCGGCCGCGGTGGGCGTTCGGGGTGGCGGAGAAGGACTTCGAGGGTTCCCCGACCCGGTGGGAGTTCGGGTTGGGGGCGGGGTCAGCACAGTGATCATCGCCGGGGAGGTGGCCGAAGCGCTGGCGGACGGGCGGGCCGTCGTCGCGCTGGAGAGCACGCTGCTCGCGCACGGGCTGCCGGCCGGGCGCAACCGCGACGTGGCACGCCGGCTGGAGGCGGCCGTGCGGGCGGCGGGCGCGGTGCCGGCGACGATCGCGGTGCTCGGCGGGCAGGCCCGGATCGGGCTCAGTGAAGCCGAGTTGGACCGGGTGTGCGATCCGGACGCCGACCTGGTGAAGCTGTCCCGGCGGGACCTCGGCCCGGCCATGGCGCTCGGCCGGGACGGCGCGACCACGGTGGCCAGCACCGCGGCGCTGGCCGCGGCGGCGGGCGTCCGGGTGTTCGGCACCGGCGGCCTCGGCGGCGTGCACCTGAACGACCCGCGCACGGTGGCGTCCTGGGACGTCTCGGCCGACCTGGACGTGCTGGCCGGCACCCCGGTGCTGGTGGTCTGCTCCGGCGTCAAGTCCATTTTGGACATCGCGGCCACGGTGGAGGTGCTGGAGACCCGCTCGGTGCCGGTGATCGGCTACCGCACCGACTCGTTCCCGGCGTTCTACCGCAGGGTGTCCGCGTTCGACGTGCCGTGGCGGGTGGACACCCCGGCGCAGGCGGCTGCGGTGGTCGCGGTGCACTTCGGGCAGGTGCCGGGAAACTCCGGCGCGCTGCTGGTCAACCCGGTGCCCGTCGAACACGAGCTCGACGTCGCGCTGCACGACCGGCTGCTGGCCGAGGGGATGGACCTGATCAGCCAGCGTGGGGTGCGCGGCCGGGATGTCACCCCGGTGCTGCTCGAGCACTTCCACAACGGCAGCGGCGGCGCCAGCCTGGACGCCAACGAGGCGCTGGTGCTGGACAACGCGAAGGTGGCCGCCGAGGTCGCGGTGGAGCTGGCGCGCCGGTAGGGAGGCAACGTGACGTTGCTTTCCTACCGGGACGCCGAGTAGAGCCGGGCGATGACGTCCTCGATCTCCGGCTCCCGCACGGAAAGGTCCCGCAGCGGCACCGCCTGCGCCAGCCGCGCGACCACCTCGCCGGCGGTGACCCCGTTGAGCGCCAAGGTGATCCGGCGCCCGTCGGCCTCCATGGCGATCACCTCGGCACCGGCCAGCACCAGCCCGTCCGGCCAGGGAGCGTCCAGATCGGCCACGACGGTGCGCCGCGAGCCGTACCGCCCGTGCAGGTCGTCCAGCGTGCCGTCGTGCACCACCCGGCCGTGGTCGATCACCACCAGCCGGCGGCAGAGCTTCTCGATGTCGGCGAGGTCGTGCGTGGTGAGCACGACCGTGGTGTCCCCCGCGGCGTGCAGCTCGGCCAGGAAGCCGCGCACCGCCTGCTTGCTGATCACGTCGAGGCCGATGGTCGGCTCGTCCAGGAACAGCACCTCGGGCCCGTGCAGCAGCGCCGCGGTCAGCTCGCCGCGCATCCGTTGCCCCAGCGAGAGCTGCCGCACCGGGGTGGCCAGGAACGCGTCGAGGTCGAGCAGCGAACGGCAGCGCGTCAGCCGGGCGGCGTGCTCGGCGGCCGGGACGCGGTACACGTGCCGCAGCAAGGAGAACGAGTCTGCCAGCGGCAGGTCCCACCACAGCTGTGAGCGCTGCCCGAACACGACACCGATTCGCCGGGCCAGCTTCGTCCGCTGCGGCACCGGTTCCAGCCCGCACACCCGGACGGTGCCACCGGACGGGGTGAGCACGCCGGTCATCATCTTCAGCGTGGTGGACTTCCCGGCGCCGTTCGGTCCGATGTAGCCGATCAGCTCCCCCGGCGCCACGCCCAGGTCCACGCCGTCCACAGCGGACACCGGGTGCTTCTCCCGGCGCAGCCGCCCGGCCTTGCGCCGCACGGTGAACTCCTTGCGCAGCCCAACGGCTTCAATGATCATGATCCCGTGCTCCGGTAGTGACGGATTCCTGTTCGCCACAGCAGAAAGGCCATGAACGCGGCAGCCATCGCGGCCAGCGGCGAGCACCAGTGCAACCACACCGGCGTGCCGACCGGATCGGTGCGGCCGAGCAGCGCGAGCGCCGGAAGGTAAGCCACGAAGGCGAATCCCAGACCGAACGCGAACAGGGTGCGGAAGGCGCCCCGGTACATGGTGAGCGGGTAGGAGGCGAAATCCCTGCCACCGTAGGTGAACGAGGCGGCGAACTCTCCCGACTCGATCCACCAGAACGCCACCGTGGCCCCGGCCACGAACAGGCTCGCGAACAAGGTCGCGCCGGCCAGCGGGGCGACCACGGCGAGCAGCGCCCGGCCCGGCGTCCAGGGGATCCCGGCGACCGCGAGCGCGACCACATAGACCGCCAACCCCTGCGCCACCCGTCCGATCCGGCGCGGCGCGAAGTCCATGGCCAGCAGCTGCGCAAGCGCCGGCAGCGGCCGGATCAGCAGGCTGTCGAACAGACCTGTGCGGACGTAGAGGCGCAGCCGCTCCACGTTGCCCACGGCCAGGTCGGCGAGCGGGAAAGCCAGCGCCGTCAGGGCCGCCATGAGCAGCACCTCCCGACCGCCGAAACCGCCGAGCGAGCCGTGCACGCTGAACAGGATGAAAACCGTGCCCAGGTCGAGCGTGGTGAACACGGCGCTGCCGAGCAGGTCGATGACGAACGAAGCGCGGTACTGAGCCTGTGCCCGGACCTGGGCCAGCAGCAGGTTCCGGTACGGCCGGAAGTTACCCACCCTGCACCACCAGCTTCCGCCAGGCCCGGCGCTGCACGTGCCGGCAGGCCAGCAGCGTCACCCCCAGCCACGCGACCTGGGCCAGCAGCACCAACCCGGCGTGGCCCGGCCCGCCGCGCTCGACCGCGATGTCCAGCGGCGCCTGCAGGGTCGACGGGAACGGGGTGCCGATCCACAGCACGAGCTGCAACCAGTCGGGCAGCACCGGCAACGGGAAGTAGAGGCCGCTACCCCCACCCCAGAAGAACACCCAAACCTGGTTCAGACCACGCGTGTCGAGCAGCCAGAACGCGGTCAGCGCGATGAGATAGCGCCCGCAGAAGGAGATCACCACCGCGATGGTCACCGACACCCCGAACAGCACGTAGCTCAGCGGGTTCCTGGGCAGGTAGAGGCCGAACGCCAGCAAGCCGGCGGAGATCGGGACGACGAACCGGGTCAGCATGGCGAAGCCGGCGCGACCGAGGTCGGTGCACAGGTGCGCGGCGAACGGGCCGACCGGGCGCAGCAGGTCGGCCACGATGTCCCCGGTGCGTACCCGGTCGGCGAGGTCGACGATGGTCCACGCGTTGACCACCGCGATCAGGCCCTGCCCCACCCACACGAACGTGAGCAGCTGCGCCTCGTCGTACCCGGCCAGCCGGCCGGCCGAGCCCGCCACCGAGAGCAGGATGTAGGTGCGCAGGAAGCCGAACGTCGTGTTGGCCACGATGCCGGCGACCGTGGCCTGGAGGTAGGTCGAGTAACGGCGGAAGCCGGCGCGCGCCAGGGCGGCGTAGGCCCGTAGCGTCCCCACCTTGTGAGCACCCCCCGACCCGGCGTGGTGGTCGTCGGCGACGCCGCCCTCGACGTCATCGCCCGGCGCGCCGCGCCCATCGTGCCCGGAGACGACGTGCACGCCAAAGTGATTACCGTCCCTGGCGGTGCGGCGGCGAACACCGCGGCGTGGCTCGGCCACCTTGGCGCCGAGACCGTGCTGGTGTCCCGGGTGGGGAACGATCACGCCGGCGGGTACCTCCGTGACACGCTGACCGCGGCGGGCGTGCGCTGCGTGTTCACCGTCGACCCGGACGCGCCGACTGGCTGCGTCGTGGTGCTGGTCGACGAACGCGGCGAGCGCAGCATGCTGCCCGACCGCGGCGCCAACGCCCGGCTGTGCCCCGCCGATCTCGACCCGGCCGTGCTGGCCGGCGCGCGGCACCTGCACCTGACCGGGTACGTGCTGCTCGACGCGTCGTCCCGGGACGCGGGGGTGGCCGCGCTGGCCGCCGCCCGGCGCGCCGGCCTGTCCACCTCGGTCGACCCGCAGGCGGCGAACCTGATCACCGACCCGGGCGGGTTCCTCGACCTGGTCCGCGGCGTCGACCTGCTGCTGCCGAACGCGGCGGAGCTGGCCGTGCTGAGCGGTTTCGGCGATGTGCTCGACGCGGTCGGCGCGGTGGCGGTGACGTCCGGCGCGGGCGGCGCGACCTGGGTGGACCGGGACGGGTCGGTGTCGGTGCCGGCCGAGCCGGCCGACTGCGTGGACACCACCGGCGCCGGCGACGCGTTCGACGCCGGGCTGCTGGTCGCGTGGCTTCGGGGCGGGTCGCCCCGCGAGGCGCTGCTCGGCGGTGTCCGGGCGGGCGCGTCCGCGATCAGCCAGGCGGGCGCCTGGCCACGGTCGCTCAGCCCTCGATGACCTGGTGGTCGCCGCCCTCGATGGCGCGCGGTTCGCGCTGGTACCGGCTGACCTCTTCGGCCTTGCGCGGCGGCCGGTCGTTGGCGATCAGCACCGCGATCCACGGCAGTGGCACGGACAGCAGCAGGAACCCCAGCGCCAGCCACCAGACGTTGTAGAAGATCAACGCCAGCGCGAAGCACGGCAACCGCATCGCCATCATCGTGATGTACTTCCGCTTGCGCGCCGCGTGCTGATCGTCGTGCGACGGCTCCGCCGCCGTGATCAGAACCGGGGTGTCGTCCCGCTCGGAGCCCATCACGACACCACCTCCGGTACCCATCTTCGCACCCTTCGCCAGGAATTGGGCCATCCGGGTGTTCCTAGGGGGCGATTGTGTGGTTAACGGGCGTTCAACAGGTATGAAGGGTGGCATGACGGCTTCGGGGTTCGAGACCCGTCTGGACGCGTTCCAGCAGTGGCAGGCCACCCCGTGGGGGCGGCTGCGCTACCGGGTCACCGAGGCGAACCTGTTGCGGCACCTGGAAGACGGGCCGCAGCGGATACTGGACGTGGCCGGCGGTAACGGCGTCGAGGCGGTGCGGCTGGCCGCCCGGGGGCACGAGGTGACGCTGCTGGACCCGGCCGGCGCGATGCTCAGCAGCGCCAAGGAGCGCGCCGAGGCCTGCGACGTGGCGGACCGGCTGCACGTGGTCCAGGCCAGTGCGCAGGACGCGCCGGAGCTCTTCGCCCCGGACTCCTTCGACGTGGTGCTGTGCCACAACCTGCTGCAGTACGTGGCCGACCGGAGCGCGACGCTGGGCGCGATCATGGCTCCGCTGCGCCAGGACGGGCTGCTCTCGGTGCTCGCCCCGAACGCCGACTCGGACGTGCTGCGCACCGCGGTCCGCGGGCTGGACCCGCACCGGGCCCTTCGGGAGCTGGACTCGGACCTGTCCTACGTCGACCTGCTGGAGACCGAGCTGCCGGCGTGCACCGCGGCGGAGACCGTCAGCCAGCTCGCCGAGCTGGGGTTCGGCCTGGTCACCCGGTACGGCGTGCGGTGCGTGTGCGACTACATCGCCGACAACGAGATCAAGCACGACCCGGCGTTCTTCGCCGACCTGGAGCGGCTCGAGCTCACCCTGTCCGACCGCATGCCGTACCTGCTCACGGCGCGGTTCTTCCACCTCGTCGCGCAGCGCTGACACACTGGGCCACCATGCGCGCGGTGGTGGCCCGGGTGACGCGGGCGAGCGTCACGGTGAACGGCGAGGTGGTCGGCGCGATCGACGAGCCGGGGCTGCTGGTGCTGCTCGGCGTCAGCACCACCGATGATTCGGACAAAGCTGCCACCATGGCCCGAAAACTGCACGAGCTCCGGATTCTGCGGGACGAGGAGTCCTGCGCCACCACGGGTGCGCCGCTGCTCGTGGTGAGCCAGTTCACGCTCTACGGCGACACGCGCAAGGGCCGCCGCCCCTCCTGGACCGCCGCCGCCCGGCCCGAGGTCGCCGAGCCGCTCGTGGCTGCGGTGGTAGCCGAGCTGCGCCACCGCGGAGCAAAGGTCCAGACCGGTCGGTTTGCCGCGGTGATGGCGGTCAGCAGCGTCAACGACGGGCCGTTCACGGTACTTCTAGACGTGTGACGCGGCGCACATGAACCGTCGCGCGTGGACGGAAGTGTTCTCAGCAAAACCTCAGCCTTGGTTGAGCAACGGAGCGGATGACTGTGACGTCATCCAGGGTGTAAGCCGGGAACGAAACCAGAGCCATAGACGTTTGCAGGTTGTGTGACGCAGGAGCACACCAGCCCGCCAAAAAGGGGGAGGGGAGATGACGGTCCCACAGCAACGTGAGCCGGAGATGAGCGAGATCGACCTGGACGCCCAGGGGCCCGCGGCCGACCTGGTTCGAGTTTACCTCAACGGGATCGGCCGAACCGCGCTGCTGAGCGCCGCGGAGGAGGTCGAGCTCGCCAAGCGCATCGAGGCCGGTGTGTTCGCCCAGCACATGCTCGAGACGGTGGAGAAGCTGCCGCCGGCGCGCCAGGGGGAACTGCGCGCGCTGATGGTCGACGGCCACCGGGCGAAGAACCATCTGCTGGAGGCGAACCTGCGCCTGGTGGTGTCGCTGGCCAAGCGCTACACCGGCCGCGGCATGCCGCTGCTCGACCTGATCCAGGAGGGCAACCTCGGCCTGATCCGCGCGGTGGAGAAGTTCGACTACACCAAGGGTTTCAAGTTCTCCACGTACGCGACGTGGTGGATCCGCCAGGCCATCACCCGCGGCATGGCCGACCAGGGCCGGACCATCCGGCTGCCGGTGCACCTGGTGGAGCAGGTCAACAAGCTGGCCCGGATCAAGCGCGACCTGCACCAGCAGATGGGCCGCGAGGCCACCACCGAGGAGCTGGCCAACGAGGCCGGGTTGACCCCGGAGAAGGTGGCCGACCTGCTCGACCACGCCCGCGACCCGGTGAGCCTGGACATGCCGGTCGGCTCGGAGGAGGACGCCCCGCTCGGCGACTTCATCGAGGACGGCGAGGCGGCCGACGCCGAGTCCGCGGTGATCTCCGGTCTGCTGCAGGACGATCTGCGCCGGGTGCTGGCCACGCTGGACGAGCGCGAGCAGTCGGTGATCCGGCTGCGCTACGGGCTCGACGACGGGCAGCCGCGCACCCTCGACCAGATCGGCAAGTTCTTCGGCCTGTCCCGGGAGCGCGTCCGGCAGATCGAGCGTGAGGTCATGGCCAAGCTCCGCCAGGGCGAGCGCGCCGAACGCCTGCGCGCCTACGCCAGCTGAATTTTCGCTGAACCGAGCAACGTTCGACCGCTCTGCTACGTCTTTACCGTTGAAGCATTGAACTGTGACCTGAGTCACGGCAGTATCAACGCTAGGACTACGCGACGCGGGCGGTCGCTGACAGCTCGTAGTCGCCCCCAACGGGAGGTCGAGACGGCCGGGGGCCGTCTCGGCCTCTCGGCCATCCGAGCCCTGCTCGCGGAAAGCGCTCGCGGGGGCCTCGAGGATGATGTTGGGGGGGCCGAGCCCCCCAGACGCCCCACGGTGCTAACTCCTTATGACCCGGCGCTGGGCACGCTGGTCTCAGACCAGCACGGCAGCCGGCGAGTCTTGGGCGGCGCGCGATAACGTGATGGCAATCCGAACGCGCGAGGGAGCACGGCTGGTGACCGCCACCACAACGTTCGAGTACACCGATGTTCTGCCGGTCGGTCCGGATCATCAGACGGAGTACCGGCTGGTGACGTCCGAAGGTGTCCGGGTGCTCGACGCTGGCGGCCGGCGCTTTCTGGAGATCGAACCGGAAACGCTGACGCTGCTGGCCAAAGAGGCGGTTTCGGACATTCAGCACCTGCTGCGGCCGACGCACCTGGCGCAGTTGCGGGCGATCGTGGACGACCCGGAGGCGAGCGCCAACGACCGGTTCGTGGCGATGGACCTGTTGCGCAACGCGTGCATCTCGGCGGGCGGGGTGCTGCCGATGTGCCAGGACACCGGTACCGCGGTCGTGATCGGGAAGCGGACCGAGGGGGTGCTCACCGGGGGCCGGGACGAGGAGGCGTTGTCCCGCGGGATCTTCGCCGCGTACCAGGAGTTGAACCTGCGGTACTCGCAGCTGGCGCCGGTGACGTTCTGGGACGAGCGGAACACCGGGACGAACCTGCCGGCGCAGCTCGAGATCTACACCGCGCCCGGGACCGAGCCCAGGTACGACTTCCTGTTCCTGGCCAAGGGCGGCGGAAGCGCGAACAAGACGTTTCTGTACCAGGAGACCAAGGCGCTGCTGAACCCGGACCGGTTGGCCCGGTTCCTGGACGAGAAGCTGCGCTCGCTCGGCACGGCCGCGTGCCCGCCGTACCACCTGGCGATCGTGGTCGGGGGCATGTCCGCCGAGTACACGCTGAAGGTGGCGAAGTTGGCTTCGGCGCGGTACCTGGACACCTTGCCGCTGGAGGGATCCGCGGCGGGGCACGCGTTCCGCGACGTGGACCTGGAGCAGCAGGTGCTGGAGCTGACCCGGCAGTTCGGCATCGGCGCGCAGTTCGGCGGGAAGTACTTCTGCCACGACGTGCGGGTGATCCGGCTCCCCCGGCACGGGGCGTCCTGCCCGGTCGGCATCGCGGTGTCCTGCTCGGCCGACCGGCAGGCCAAGGCGAAGATCACCGCGGACGGGGTGTACCTGGAGCAGCTCGAGCGGGACCCGGCGCGGCACCTGCCGGACGTCTCCGGCGAGGAGCTGCCCGGTGAGGTGGTGCGGGTCGACCTGACCCGGCCGATGGCCGAGATCCGCGCGACGCTCTCCGCGCTGCCGGTGAAGACCCGGCTGTCGCTGACCGGGCCGCTGGTCGTGGCCCGGGACATCGCGCACGCCAAGATCAAGGAGAGGCTGGACGCGGGCGAGCCGATGCCGGCGTACCTGCGGGACCATCCGGTGTACTACGCCGGGCCGGCCAAGACCCCGGAGGGTTACGCGTCCGGCTCGTTCGGGCCCACCACGGCCGGCCGGATGGACGCCTACGTCGCCCAGTTCCAGGCTGCCGGCGGCGCACTCGTCATGCTGGCCAAGGGAAACCGGTCGCGGCAGGTCACCGAGGCGTGCGCCGCGCACGGCGGGTTCTACCTCGGCTCGATCGGCGGGCCGGCGGCGCGCCTGGCCCAGGACTGCATCCGCAAGGTCGAGGTGCTGGAGTACCCGGAGCTCGGCATGGAGGCGGTCTGGCGGATCGAGGTCGAGGACTTCCCCGCGTTCATCGTGGTCGACGACAAGGGCAACGACTTCTTCGCCGCGACCACGCAGCCGACCCTGCAGATCAGCTTCCGCTGACCGCCTCTCCGGAATTTTGACGTGGTTGCGTTCTAGCCAGTGGTGCGGTTGGCGGGTGAGCCGTGGCCAAGTGCCGCCACGTTCCCCTGAGGTTACGTTAGCTGACACGAAACTATGTGCGCCCTAGGAACCGATCAGGACGACCTTGCGGTTGCCCAGCGGGACCTTGAGATCCACCGTGACCATCCGCGGGGTGACCACCTGGGCGCAGAAGCCGCCGCCGTCGGGCTGACCGCCCTGCGGCACATCCATCGGGCTGATCTCGATCCGCACCAGGTCGGCGTTCTGCTCGACCACCCGGGCCTGCACGCCGGTGCAGGCGTCCCGGCCCATGCCCGGCACCACCAGGCTCCGGCCGCCGTTCAGTGACCAGACGTTGCGCTCGGTGTAGTACGACGGCAGACCGCTGGTGTCGACCTGGCTCTTGGGCAGCAGGGTCGCGCCCTCGGGCACCTTGGTGTCCGTCGGTCCGGGTGGTTGCGGTGGCGGCTTGGTGATCGGCGGGGCCGGCACGCTCACGCTCGGCGGCTCGACGATGGTCGGGCTCGGGCTCCCCGACGTGGAACCGGGCGCGCTCGCTGCCTGGCCGCCCTGGTCGGCCGCCTGCCCGCAGGCGGCGAGGGCGAGCAGCAGCCCGGCCGTCCCCACGAAGACACGCATGGCTCTCATGGGCAGAGGACGTTACCCGTGCGCCCACCGGTTGCACGCCCGGCGTGTTGGCACGTCACGTCGGTGTGTTGGCGCTTGACGTCGGTGTGTTGGCCGCTGGCGGCCACGGCGTTCGCGTGAGCGGCCAACATGGCGACGCCACGGGCAAACATGGCGACGTGAGCGGCAAACATGCCGGTTAGGTGGCGAGTGGGAGCAGGACGCGGAAGGTGGCGCCGGCGCCGGGGGTGGTGTGCAGGTCGATGCGGCCGTTGTGCGCCTCGAGGATCGCCGCGGTGATGGCGAGGCCCAGCCCGGTGCCGCCGCTGCGGCGGGAGCGGCCGGAGTCGAGGCGGTAGAAGCGGTCGAACACCAGGGGCGCGGCGTCCAGCGGGATGCCGTCACCGCGGTCGCGCACTTCGAGGACGGCGGCCTCGGCGAGGTCCTCCAGCGGCGCGCCCGCGGTCGCGGCGGGCTTCCTTCCGTTCACCCCGTTCAGCCGCGACGCGGCCACGGTCACGGTGACCAGGGTGCCGGGCGGAGTGTGCGTGACGGCGTTGGTCACCAGGTTCATGGTCACCTGGCGCAGCCGGTGCTCGTCGCCGATGACGCGCACCGGGCCGTCGGGGGTTTCCAGCCGCACCGGGCGGGCCGGGTCGCGGGCGTTGACGTCGTGCACCGCGTCCGCGGCCAGCACCACCAGGTCCACCTCGTCCAGCTCCAGCCCGCGCTGCTGGTCCAGCCGGGCCAGCAGCAGCAGGTCGTCGACGAGCAGGCCCATCCGCACGGCCTCCTCCTCGATCCGGCTCATCAGCCTGTCCACTTCGGACCGGTCCGGCGCCCCGCCGCGCCGGTACAGCTCGGCGAAGCCACGGATGGAGGTGAGCGGCGTGCGCAGCTCGTGCGAGGCGTCCGCGACGAACCGGCGCAGCCGCACCTCGGAGCGCTCCCGCTGGCGCATGGCCGAGCCCAGCCGGCCGATCATGGTGTTCAGCGCGCGGCCGAGCCGGCCGGTCTCGGTGTGCGCGTCGGCGTCCAGCCGCCGGTCCAGGTCGCCCTCGGCGATCTCCGCGGCCGTGTGCTCGATCTCGGTCAGCGGCCGCAAACCCAGGCGCACCACGGCGAACGCCACCGCGCCGAGCACCACCAGGAGCAGCGAGCCGACCGCGAACTCGATCACGATGAGCTGCCGGGTGGTGGCCTCCACGGTGTCCAGGGAGACCGCGATCGCGGCGATGCCGTCCGGCGCGTGCACCACCTTCACCCGCCAGGCCGCGCCGCCCGCCTCGTCGCCCACGGTGAACGGACCCCGAAAGTCCACAGTGGACACGTCCACGGTGGGCAGGCTGGGCCCGCCGGCCTCGTCGTCGGGCTGGCCGAAGGTGTTGATCCGGGAGCCGGCCGAGGTGAACAGGATGACCCGGTAGTCGGTCGGCAGATCCCGGGGACCGGGGCCGCCGGACTGCAGCCGGCGGAACAGGCCCGGCCGGTTGAGCGCTCCGGCGAGGTCGGTGAGCTGCGCGTCCACCCGGTCCAACTGGGACTTGCGGATCAGCAGGACGCTGGCCACGCCGAACACCGCGAGCGCCACCGTGGCCAGCACCAGCAGCGCCGCGACCAGCCGGGCCCGGAGTGTCCACTTGCGACCATCGGGCGCGGTCATGGCAACCGCAGCGAGTAGCCGACGCCGCGCACGGTGTGGATCAGCGGCGCGCCCTCGGCGTCGACCTTGCGCCGCAGGTAGCTGATGTAGGACTCGACGATCCGGCCATCGCCGCCGAAATCGTAGTGCCACACCCGGTCCAGGATCTGCGCCTTGCTGACCACCTTCTCCGCGTTGACCATCAGATAGCGCAGCAGGTTGAACTCGGTGGGCGACAAGCGAACCTGCCGCCCGGCCCGGGACACCTGGTGCGCGTCCTCGTCCAGCACCAGGTCGGCGTAGCTGAGCAGCCCGGGCGTCGGCCCCGGCCGCTGGCCGTCACGGGTGCGGCGCAGGATCGCCCGCAGCCGGAGCACCACCTCCTCCAGGCTGAACGGCTTGGTCACGTAGTCGTCGCCGCCGACGGTGAGCCCGGCGATCCGGTCGGCCACCGCGTCCCGGGCGGTGAGGAACAGCACCGGCAGCCGCTCCTGCACCCCGCGCAGCATCCGGGCCACCTCGAACCCGTCGAAGTCCGGCAGCATCACGTCGAGCACCACGATGTCCGGCCGGTGCTCACGCACCGCCGACACCGCCGCCGCCCCGCAGTCCGCCGAGATCACCGCGAACCCGCTCAGCCGCAGCGCCGCGGAGAGCAGCTCCAGGATGTTGGGCTCGTCGTCGACCACCAGGACCGTCGCCCTGTCCACGCGGTGAGCCTGACCGGTCAACCTGTGAGAATCCTGGGAGGAAGCTGACCGTTAGCCGAGCAGTTGGTAGGCCGGCAGCTTCGCGGTGACCAGCAGGCCCTCCGGGCGGCCGCGCAGGCGCCGCCACAGCCACGGCCCGCCGGAGCGGAGGAACCAGCGCACCTGCTCCCGCACGCCGTCCTCGGTGGCCACGTCGAACGGCGGGCGCTCCAGCACCGCACCGGAACGGACGCCGGTGAGCAGCTCGAGAAACTCGTCGGCGACCAGCTGGTGGCCGTACGGCCCGGGATGCAGCCGGTCCTCGCTCCACCCGGCGATGTCCCGCACCGCCCGGTCGGCGAGATCGGCACAGACCGCGCCGTGCCGGGCCGAGGTCTGCCGGACGTGCTCGTTGAACAGCTCCAACCGGCGGCCGAAGCGCCGGCGCACCAGCCCGGGCAGCGGCACCACCGAACCCGGGTTCGGCAGCGTCGCGGTGAGCACCACCGCGCCGGTCCCGGCCACGGTCGCCACCAGGTGGTCGAACAGCTCGCAGACCCGGGTCAGGTTGACCGCCGGGCGGATCAGGTCGTTCATCCCGACCACGATGCTGGCCAGGTCGGGTTCGAGCGCGATGGCGGGGCGGAGCTGGGTGAGCACGACGTCGGCGGTGAGCCGGCCGCGCACGGCCAGGTTGGCGTAATGCAGCCCGCTCTGCCGGCGGGCGATCTCCTCGGCGAACCGGTCGGCCCAGCCGCGCGGCCGGCCGTGCGCGTCGTAGTCGCCGATGCCCTCGGTGAGACTGTCCCCCAGCGCGACGAATTGCGTCCACCTGCCGTTCATCATTCGGCCACGGTACTTGACCGCGATCACTCAACCGCTAACGTCCGATGTATGTCCGCGATCCTGGTCGACGAAGCGAGCCGCACCTGGCTGCTGTCCACGCCCGGCACGTCCTACGCGCTGCGCCTCGACGGCGATGACGTGCCCCGGCACCTGCACTGGGGACGGCCGCTGACGCTGGCCGGCGCGGTCGCCCTGCCGGTTCCGCCGCCGCCGTTCGTGGCGAGCTTCGACGGCGCGTTCGACGGCGACGCGGAGCTGCCGGCGGAGGGCGGCGCGATGTTCGGGCTGGCCTCGCTGCAGGTCCGGTTCGCCGGCGGGGCGGGTGGGGTGGAGTGGTCGTTCGTGGACCACGCCGTGGACGACGGCAGCCTGGAGCTTCGGTTTAAAGATCGGACCTATCCGCTGTGGATCACCTTGCGCTACCGGGTGTACGAGGACAGCGACGTGCTCGAGCGGTGGGTCACGCTGCGTTCCGACGTCCCGGTCTCGGTGCGGCGCAACGACTCCGCCAACTTCGCGCTGCCCCGGCTGTCCGGGTACCGGGTCAGCCACGCGGTCGGCTTCTGGAGCGGGGAGAACCAGCTGCGCCGGACCGCGCTGCCGGTGGGCGAGACGGTGTTCACCAGCCGGCGCGGGATCACCAGCCACCAGGCCAACCCCTGGGTCATGATCGACTCCGGGGCCGCCACGGAGGACACGGGCGAGGTGTGGAGCGCGGCGCTGGCCTGGAGCGGCAGCTGGCGGATCACCATGCAGCACAGCGCTTCCGGCCGGGCAAGCGTGTCCGGAGGGTTCGGCCACGAGGGCGTGAGCTGGCGGCTGGAGCCCGGCGAGGAGTGGACCACGCCGGTGTTCGCCGGGCTCTACGCACCCGACGGGTTCGGCGGCACCAGCCGGCGCTGGCACGCCTACGTCCGCGCCCACGTGCTGCCACATCCCGAAGAGCTCCGCCCGGTGCTCTACAACTCCTGGGAGGCCACGGGTTTCGCCGTTACCGAGGACAACCAGCGGAGCCTGGCCGCGGTGGCGGCTTCGCTCGGCGTCGAGGCGTTCGTGGTCGACGACGGCTGGTTCGGCGGCCGCCGCGGGGATGCCGCCGGGCTCGGCGACTGGTACCCCAGCCCGGTCCCGTTCCCACGCGGCCTGCGCCCCCTGGTCGACGAGGTGCACCGGCTGGGCATGCGATTCGGCCTCTGGGTCGAGCCCGAGATGGTCAACCCCGACAGCGACCTCTACCGCGCACACCCGGACTGGGTGCTGCACATGCCCGGCCGCCGTCGCACCGAGCTGCGCAACCAGCTCGTGCTCAACTTCGCCCGCCCCGACGTCGCCGCCTGGGCGCACACGTGGCTGGACCGCCTCGTCGCCGACCACGCCATCGACTTCCTCAAGTGGGACATGAACCGCGCCTTCACCGAACCCGGCTGGCCCGGCCACGGCGACCCCGACCGGCTCTGGATCGACCACGTCCGCAACGTCTACGCGGTGCTGGACTCCCTGCGCCGCGACCACCCCGGGTTGCGCATCGAGGCCTGCTCCGGCGGCGGCGGCCGCACCGACCTCGGCATCCTCGCCCGCACCGACCAGGTCTGGACCTCCGACAACACCGACCCCGCCGACCGCCTCGCCATCCAGCACGGCCACACCCAGCTCTACCCGGCCGGCACCATGTCCGCCTGGGTCACCGACTCCCCCAACATCTTCACCGCCCGCGGCACCCCCTTGCGCTTCCGCTTCCACGTGGCCATGGCCGGCGTACTGGGCATCGGCGCCAACCTGCTGCACTGGTCCGCCGCCGACCGCGCCGAGGCCACCACACTCATCGCCCAGTACCAGGAGATCCGCCCCACCGTCCAACTGGGACAGCAATACCGGCTCGCGTCCGCCGACGGCACCACCACCGCCATGCAGTACGTCCACGACGACTCCGTGGTGGTCCTCGCCTACCGCCCCACCACCTCCTGGGGTCATGGCCAGAACCCGCTCCCCCTCGCCGGGCTCGACCCAGAGTCGTCCTATCGCGACAGTCGCACCGGCGCGGTGCACGCGGGCGGCGCCCTGCTCACCCGCGGCCTCCCCCTGGACCTGCCGGGCGGGGACTACGCCAGCACCTGCGTCCGGCTGATCCGCCAGCCCTGAGCCGACTTTGCCCGTACGGACGTTGACATCGTGGCGTGCGGACTTCGACGATGAGCGATCCGGGATCGAGCGAGGAGCCGGCATGTCCAGAATCCGCGTCGACCACGACGGCCTGGCCGCGCCGATCGTCGAGCCCAACCTGGTACGGCGTGCCTCCGGAACCGTTCCCCTGCTCGGACTGCAGTCGCTCGCCGGAAACCGTGCGGTCAGCCAGGCGCTCGCCGCCAGGACGCTGCAGCGCTGCGGTCCGGGGTCGGACTGTGACTGCCCGCCCGAGGAGCGGGCGGCCAAGGAGGCCGCCATGGCCCCGGCGGTCCAGCGCGAGACCGAGGACGCGGGCGCCCAGGCGAGCGCGGGCGGCGCGGCGGGTGCCCAGTCCACGGCCGCCGGCCCGCAACCGTCCTTCGGGCCGGCCCTGCAGCTACCCGAAGAGCAGGCCCGGACGCTGATCAACGAGTGCTGCGAGGTGCTCGGTGGGAAGCGCTGGCCCGACACCGGGGCCGCCGTCGCGGCGGGTCCTCCGCCGGCCGGCAGCTCCGTCCAGACCATGCCGGTCGAGGCGCTCCTCCAGCGCTCCATGACCGTCCAGCGGGCTGGCGGCTACACGGCCAATGTCGAGTTCGGCGTGGTCGGCTCCATCCAGGCGTGCTACGACTTCTGCACCGGCGACCTCGAGTTGAGCGGCTGGATCTGGACCGGCATCGGCACCCATCTCCCCGTCGTCGGCTGGGTCGGCCCCTACTACTTCAAGGAGGGCCACTTCGGCAAGATCAACATCGGCGGCCTGCTCCCCTGTGGCAAGTGTGCCGACGGCTGCGCTCCCGCCCCAGGCGGAAGTCACGGGGGGTGGGGCATCGCCGGCTTCCCGGTCCACATCAAGACTGGCGACTGGGCGCGGTTCAAGAAGGCCGGCATCGAGATCGGCGTGCTGATCACCCCGCACAGCCGCTGCGACGCGGACATCGAGGCGATCGTCCTGCTGAACCTACTCGGCTACCTCGGCCCGGCCGGCGCCGCGATCACCCGGTTCGTCGACGGGATCAACCAGATGGGTGCGCGGTACGGCGTCAACGTGATGCTGGAGTTCGGCCTCCAGGTCAACGGCGGCGGGCACCTGTGCCGGTCGGCCAGCGGCGGGGTGACCGCCGACCACCTCAGCCTCTGCGGCGGCGGCTATGTCGGTGGTGGTGTCGGACTCTCCCGCGACAAGGGCGCCCTTCCGCACTGACCCCTCACGTGGCCCGCAGGCGGCGCGGGCCGGTGTCGGGGCGGGTGGGTGGTGGGCCGACGGTGATCCGGGCGCCGGTGACGTGGGCGCCGTGCGGGGAGGCGAGGATCGGCTCGAGGGAGAGCCAGCGGATCTCGGGAAGGTCCTCGGCGAGGGCGTTGACGCGGAGGACGAGGTCGGTGAGGGCGCCGAGGTCGGCGGGTGGGGTGCCGGAGTAGCCGGTCAGCAGCGGGGCGGCCTTGGGGGTGTGGATCAGGGACTCGGCGTCGGTGTCGGTGAGCGGCACGGCGCGGTAGGCGCGGTCGCCGAGGAGGTCGCTGAGGACGCCGGAGAGGCCGAAGGACAGCACGGTGCCGAACGAGGGGTCGTCCTGCAGGCCGATGGCGCAGGCGGTTCCCTTGGGCGCCATGCGTTGCACGTAGGCATCGGGCACACCGGACTCGGCGCGGAGGTCGGTGCAGGCGGTGCGGACGGCGTCGCCGGTGGCGAGGTCGAGGCGGACGCCGGCGAGGTCGGTGCGGCGCCAGAACCGTTCGCCGGCGGCCTTCAGCGCGACCGGGTAGCCGAGGGCGCGGGCCGCGGAGACCGCTTCGTCCGGTGTGGACACTCGGCGGTAGGGCACGATCTCGATGCCGTAGCAGGCAAGGAGCCTGGTCGCGGTGGGGTCGTCGAGCTCGGTGGTGGCCGCGGCGGTGACGAGGGTGCGGGCGGTGTCGGGGTCGAGGCCGCCGGGACGGCGCGGCCGGCCGGGTGGGGCGGAGCGCCAGCGGGCGTAGCGGGTGACCCGGGCCAGGGCCAGGGCGGCGCGCTCCGGGCCGGGGTAGGACGGGATGCCGAGATCCTCCGGGATTCCTTCCACGGCAAGGAAAGTGGAGACGATGGGCTTGTGCCGGGCGGCGTCGAGCTTGGCCACGACCTCGCGCAGCGTGCGGGCGTAGTCGGCGCCGGGGACCGCGACCGGGGGGACGAACACCACGATCAGCGCGTCGACTTCCGGGCGGCGCAAGGCGTCCGCGACGGCGGCGGCGAACGTGTCGGGGTCGGCCGGCACGCCCACGTCGACCGGGTCGCCGGCGAGCTCGAGCCCCTGGGTGAGCGCGGCGTCCGCGGCGAGCAGGCCGATCGCGGACGAGTTGCCCACCACGGCGACCCGCGGGCCGCGCGGAAGGGGTTGGTGGGCAAGGAGAACCGCAGTGTCGAGGAGCTGGCTGAGGGTCTCCACCCGGATCACGCCGGACTGCTCGAACAGGGCCTGCACGCTGGACTCGTCCACCGGCACGGACGTCGCGGCCAGCGCCGGCACCATGGCGCTGCGGCCGGACTTGACCGCGACGATCGGCTTGACCCGGCCCAGCCGGCGCGCCAGCCGGGCGAACTTGCGCGGGTTGCCGAACGACTCCAGGTACAGCAGCACGATGTCGGTGGCCGGGTCGGTTTCCCAGTACTGCAGCAGATCGTTGCCGGAGACGTCGGCGCGGTTGCCGGCGGAGACGAACGTGGACAGCCCGACCCCGCGCGCCTCGGCGTCGGCGAGGATGGCGATGCCGAGCGCGCCGGACTGGCAGAAGAAACCGGCCCGGCCGCGGCGGGGCAGGCGCGGCGCCAGCGTCGCGTTGAGCCGCACCGACGGGTGCGTGTTGAGCACGCCGAGCGCGTTCGGGCCGACCACCCGCATGCCGTGCGCCCGGGCCAGCGTCACCAACTCGTGCTCCACCCCGCCCGACACCACGATGAGTGCCTTGACCCCCTTGGCCAGGCACGCGTCCAGCACGTCGTGCACGCTCCCGGCCGGCACCGCGACCACGGCGAGGTCCACCGGATCGGGGATGTCCAGCACGGTCGGGTACGCGCGCACCCCGCGCACCGAGCGGCGTTCGGAGTTGACCGGGAACACCGGGCCGGCGAAGTTCGCGGCCAGCAGGTTGTCCAGCACCGCGTAGCCGATCTTGGCCGGGTCCGCGGACGCGCCGATCACCGCCACCGAGCCGGGGTGCAGCAGGTTGTGGACGCTGCGTGCCTCGGCCGCCTGCTCCCGGGACCGGGCCACCTCGACCGACTCCTCGGTCGGGTCGATGGCGTACTCCAGGTGCAGCACGCCCTCCTCGATCCCGCTGCTGATGCGGGTGTAGCCGGCCTCGCGGAACACGTTGATCATCTGGGCGTTCTCGGCGAGCACGTCCGCGACGAACCGCCGGACGCCGCGCTCTCTGGCGGCATCGGCCAGGTGCTCCAGCAGGATCGAGCCGAGGCCGCGCTTCTGGTGCGCGTCCGCGACCACGAACGCGACCTCCGCCGAGTCGGTGTGCTCGATCCGCTCGTAGCGGCCGACCCCGACGATGTCGTGGCCCAGCAAGGCGATGAACGCGACCCGGTCGTGGTGGTCGACGGTGCTGAACCGGACCAGGTCCCTGGGCGGGATCCGCGGGTACGGGCCGAAGTAGCGCAGGTACCGGGTGCGGTCGGAGAGCCGGCCGTGGAACGCGACCAGGGCGTCCGCGTCGGCCGGCGTGATCGGTCTCAAATGGACGGTGCCGCCGTCGGCCAGCACGACGTCGGCCTCCCAGGCCTTCGGGTAGCCGGCCGGGTCAGTCCCGGGGGTCATCGGGATCCAAGCCGTGCAAGGGAAACACCGCGTGCCGGGTGTCCCGGGCGGCGACGTCGGCCGGGTCGGTCGAGGTGGGATCCCAGGGGTCGAACCCGGTCTCCCGGCCGTCGCTCATGGTCTGCGGCAGCTCCGCGGACGGGGCCAGCTTGAGGACCGTGCCCGTCCACTCGTTCGGGAGCCGCGCGGCCGGGTCCACGTCCCGGTCGAGCACCGTGGCCAGCAGATGGGTCCAGGACCGCGGCACCACCCGGAGCAGCTGGTAACCGCCGCCGCCCGCGGCCAGCCACTTGCCGCCGGCATGCTCCTCGGCCAGTGCGCGCAGCGTCTGGTAGATCGCCCGGTGCCCGTCCACGGACAGGGACAGCTCGGCCAGCGGGTCCTCCTCGTGCGTGTCCACTCCGCACTGGGTCACCAGGATCTGCGGGCGGAACGCGGCCACCAGCGACGGCACCACCGCGTGGAAGGCCCGCAGCCAGGCCGAATCCTTGGTGTGCGGGGGAAGCGCGACGTTCACCGACAGGCCGGGAGCGGCCGGCCCACCGGTCTCGTCCGGGAAACCCGTGCCGGGGAACAGGGTCATCGGGTTCTGGTGCAGCGAGATGGTCAGCACCCGCGGGTCGTCGTAGAACGCGGCCTGCACCCCGTCGCCGTGGTGCACGTCCACGTCGACGTAGGCGACCCGCTCGAACCCGTTGTCCAGCAACCAGGAGATGGCCACGGCCACGTCGTTGTACACGCAGAACCCGGCCGCCCGGTCGCGCATGGCGTGGTGCAGCCCGCCGGCGATGCTCACCGCCCGGTTGGTCGCGCCGGTCGCGATCTGCCGCGCGGCCAGCAGTGAGCTGCCCACCACCCGGGCGGACGCCTCGTGCATCCGGTCGAAGATCGGGTTGTCCGGCGTGCCCAACCCGTGCCCGACGTCCCAGCCGGCCATCGGCGCCTCGCGCACCGCGCTGATGTAGCCGGCGTCGTGGATCCGCTCGATCTCCGGGTCGCTCGCCTCCTCCGGCACCAGCAGCTCCACACCGTCCAGCACCCCCAGCGCCGCGGCCAGCCGGACGGTCAGCTCCAGCCGGATCGGATGCAAGGGATGATCGCCGCCGAGGTCGTAGCCCAGCAGCGACGAATCCCAGACGACGGCGGCTTTCGCACCCATAGCGAAACCCTAGTCGCGGCCGCGCCGCCCGGCTGACCGATGAGTTTCCGCATCCCGGTCGTCTCCATGGTCATGACGGGCCACCATGTCACCGTGACCGACGAGCTCACCGAGTCGATGCAGCGGCACCGGCGCGAGCTGCATGTGCACTGCTACCGCATGCTCGGCTCGTTCGAGGAGGCCGAGGACGTCGTGCAGGAGGTGTTCCTGCGGGCGTGGCGGTCCCGGGACACCTACGCCGGCCGGGCGAGCCTGCGGGCCTGGCTCTACCGCATCGCCACCAACGCCTGCCTGGACGTGCTGCGCCGGGAGACCCGCCGCGGCTCGACCAAGGTCGCCGACATGCCGTGGATCTCGCCGTACCCGGACCAGCTGCTGGACGAGCTGGCGCCGCCCGACGCCGAGCCGGACGCCCAGCTGATCGCGAAGGAGACCATCGAGCTGGCCTTCCTCGCCGCCATCCAGGTGCTGCCGCCGCGCCAGCGCGCCGTGGTGATCCTGCGCGACGTGCTGGGCTGGTCCGCCGCCGAGACCGCGTCGTTCATCGACGGCACGGTGGCCGCGGTCAACAGCGCGTTGCAGCGGGCCCGGGCGGCGCTGCAGCACCAGTGGCCCGGCGGGCGCCTCGACGCCGCGCCCGCCGCCGAGCCCAGCGAGACCGAGCGCCGCCTGCTGCAGAGTTACATCGAAGCGCACGAGCGGGCCGACGCCGACCGGCTGATCGAGCTGCTCCGCGACGACGTCCGCCTGTCGATCACGGCCCTGGGCACCTGGGACGGTCGGGAGACCGTGGCCGCCGGGCTGAAGGAGGGCATGAACTCGCTCGGCGCCTGGCGGGTGCTGCCGGTCCGGGCGAACCGCCAGCCGGCCGCGGCCGGGTACCTGCGCCGGTGGGGCGACGACACGTTCCGGGCGTTCGCCATCACGCTGCTGCAGGTCGTGGACGGCGGCCTGAAGGAGATGGCCGCGTTCGAGCGGCCCGACCTGTTCCCCCTGTTCGGCCTGCCGGCCGTGCTGGAGGACCCTGCCTAGCCGGGCTCCGGGCCGGTCGCCACCGGGCGTTCGGGGTCGGTGCACCAGTGCGACCAGGAGCCGGCGTAGAGCGCGGCCGGGGCCTCCCGGGTGGTGACGCCGGCGGCTTCGAGGGCGAGCACGACGGAGGCGGCGGTGACCCCGGAGCCGCAGTACGCGCCGACCGGTTCCCCTGGCGTGACACCGAGTTCGGCGAACCGCTCGGCGAGCGCGGCGGGTGTGTGCCAGCGGCCGGTCCCGTCCGTGTGGGCGGCGAACGGGGCGTTCCGGGCGCCGGGGATGTGGCCGGCGCGCGGGTCGACCGGCTCGGTGTCGCCGCGGTAGCGCTCGGGTGCGCGGGCGTCCAGCAGGGTGCCGGTGCGGGCCAGGGCGGCGGCTCGGCCGGCGGCGAGAACGGGTAGCTGACCGGGGCGGACGTCGATGTCGCCGGGCTCGGGGTGCGGGGCGTCGGTGCTGACCGCGCGGCCCTCGGCGAGCCAGGCCGCATGACCGCCGTCGAGCACGGCGACGGCGTCGTGACCGGCCCAGCGCAGCAGCCACCAGGCACGGGCCGCGATGGAGCCGTCGGCGGCGTCGTACACCACCACCAGCCGGTCTGTTGTGACGCCCGCCGCCCGCAGAACTCGTTGCAGGTCGGCGGGATCCGGCAGCGGGTGGCGACCGCCCGCACCCGGCGGGGCGGCGAGGTCGGTGTCCAGATCCAGGTAGACGGCGCCGGGCAGGTGGCCGGCGGCGTACTCGGCGCGGCCGGGTGGACCGCCGAGGCGCCAGCGCACGTCCAGCGGCACCGGCGGGCGCGGGCCGGCCAGCAGCGTGGCCAGACCGGCGGTGGACACCAGGGGTGAGGTCAGCTCCGGCACCCGCACATTCTTGCCCCACTACGCACGGCGACAGTGCGGCCGGTTTGTCGTCCGGAAGCACTAACATGGACACGGACGAAGGGTGAATGGCGCAGTGAGCGAGCTTGCGAGCGAACCTATGAGCACTGCCCCGGTCGCCGAGCCTGCGAGGCGACCGGGTCGCCAGCACCGAGCTTGCGAGGTGATGGCTTGAACGAGCTCATTGACACCACCGAGATGTACCTCCGGACGATCTACGAGCTCGAGGAGGAGGGCGTCGTTCCGCTGCGGGCCCGGATCGCCGAACGGCTCGGGCAGAGCGGGCCCACGGTCAGCCAGACCGTCGGGCGGATGGAGCGCGACGGGCTGGTCGTGGTCGCCGGCGACCGGCACCTCGAGCTCACCGATCATGGCCGGGCGCTGGCCGTCGCCGTGATGCGCAAGCACCGGCTGGCCGAACGCCTGCTGGTGGACGTGATCGGCCTGGAGTGGGAGCACGTGCACAGCGAGGCCTGCCGCTGGGAGCACGTGATGAGCGAGGCCGTGGAGCGCAAGCTGGTCAAGCTGCTCGGACACCCCACCACGTCGCCCTACGGCAACCCGATCCCCGGCCTGGACCTGCTCGGCGAGGGCGACCCGGCGCCGGGCATCGAGGCCGGCCTGGTCCGGGTGGACGAGGTGGCCAGGCGCGGCGGCGGCAAGGTGGAGATCCGCCGGATCGCCGAGCACGTGCAGATGGACCCCGACCTGATGGCCGAGCTGCGCGCGGTCGGCGTCATCCCCGGCCGCACCGTCAACGTCGGCCCCTCCAAGGGCGACGGCAACAACATCGAGATCGACAACGAGGGCGTCACCGCCCAGCTCGCCCCCACCGTCCTGCACGCCATCCTCGCCGTCGCCCGATGAGCACACCCGCCCGAGCCGCGGAGGAGTTCCGGCGGCTACATGAGCGCGCGCCCGTGGGGGTCTGGTCGGCGCCCGGGCGGGTCAACCTGATCGGCGAGCACACCGACTACAACGACGGCTTCGTGCTGCCGTTCGCGCTGCCGTTCCGGATCGCGGTGGCGGCGGCCCCGCGCGCCGACGGGCGGCTGGCGGTTACCACGGTGGGCGACGACGGCGTGCCGCAGCGGGTCGAGCCGGTGCCGGTGGACGCCCTCGAGCCGGGCGCGGTCACCGGCTGGGCCGCCTACCCGTCCGGGGTCGCCTGGGTGCTGCGGGACAACGGCGTGCGGGCCGGGGCCGACCTGGTGATCGTCGGCGATGTTCCGGCCGGCGCCGGCCTGTCGTCCTCGCACGCGCTGCAGTGCGCCACGGCGCTGGCCCTGCTCGGGCTGGCCGGCATCGAGCTGGACGCGGCCGGCGCCCCGAGCCGCCCGGAGATCGCGGCCTGGGTGCAGCGCTCGGAGAACGAGTTCGTCGGGGTGCCGACCGGGCTGCTCGACCAGACCGCGTCGCTGTGCTGCGTCTCCGCGCATGTGCTGTTCCTGGACGTCCGGACCGGCGCCATGGAGCAGATCCCGCTGGACGCGCCGGCCGGCGGGCTGGAGCTGCTGGTCGTGGACACCCGCGCGCGGCACTCGCACGGCGACTCCGGCTACCGCGACCGGCGCCGCGGCTGCGAGCACGCGGCCGAGCTGCTCGGCGTGCCGGCGCTGCGCGACGTCGGCCAGGAGGCGCTCGACCGCGCCGAGCTGCCGCCCGAGCTGCGCCGGCTGGTGCGGCACGTGGTCACAGAGAACGAGCGGGTGCTGCACACCGTCGAACTGCTGCGGGCCGGCAAGCTCCCCGAGATCGGACCGCTGCTCACCGAGTCGCACACCAGCCTCGCCCGGGACTACCGGGTGAGCTGCCTCGAGCTCGACCAGGCCGTCGAGTCCGCCCTCGGCGCCGGCGCGCTGGGCGCCCGGATGACCGGCGGCGGGTTCGGCGGCTCGGCCATCGCGCTGGTCGACGCCGCGGCTGTGGACGAGGTCGGCGCCGCGGTGACCGCGGCGTTCGCCCGGCGGGGGTTCGCCCCGCCCCGGCTCTTCCCCACGGTGCCCTCCGCGGGTGCCGGGCGCGACCGGTGATTCACCTCCTTGCAGAATGCCCCGGGTAGGGGGTGTGCCGGTGTCAAGGAATCGAGGCTTGCGGTGAAGCTGCTCGTCACGGGCGGGGCGGGGTACGTCGGGAGCGTGTGCGCGGCGCGGATGGTGGAGTCCGGACACGAGGTCGTGGTGGTGGACGACCTGAGCACCGGGCACATTGACGCGGTGCCGGACGGCTGCCGGCTGGTCCAGGCCGACCTCGCCGACGTCGCGGATCCGCTGCTGGCCGAGGGGTTCGACGGGGTGCTGCACTTCGCGGCCAAGTCCCTGGTGGCCGAGTCGATGGCGGACCCGGCGAAGTACTGGGCCGGCAACGTGCTCGCCTCCGTGCGCCTGCTCGATGCGGTCCAGCGGCACGGCACCCCGCGGCTGGTGTTCTCCTCCACCGCCGCCGTGTATGGCGAGCCCGACCAGGTACCGATCCCCGAGTCTGCGCCCACCCGGCCGACCAGCACCTACGGCGCCACCAAGCTAGCCATCGACCACGCGATCACCTCCTACGCCACCGCGCACGGCTTCGCCGCGGTGAGCCTGCGCTACTTCAACGTCGCCGGCGCGCACGGCCGCTTCGGCGAGCGGCACACCACCGAGACACACCTGATCCCGATCGTCCTGCAGGTCGCCCTCGGCCAGCGGGACGAGGTCAAGATCTACGGCACCGACTGGCCGACCGAAGACGGCACCTGCGTCCGCGACTACATCCACGTCACCGATCTGGCCGACGCCCACCTGCTCGCCCTCGAGCACGCCGTCCCCGGCGAGCACCGTATCTACAACCTCGGCAACGGCACCGGCTTCTCCGTCCGCCAGGTCGTCGACACCTGCCGCGAAGTCACCGGCCACCCCATCCCGGCCACCGTCGCCGGCCGCCGCCCCGGCGACCCCGCCACCCTGGTCGCCGCCAGCGAACGCGCCCAGGCCGACCTCGGCTGGAAACCCGAACGCCCCACCCTCGAAACCATGGTCACCGACGCCTGGACCTTCGCCCGGCTGACTCCGCGAGTTCGACGCTCCAGCGACTGAGTTGTACGTTCCGGCAACTGAGTTCGACGCCCGGGCAACTGAGTGTTCCATCGTGCAGGCAGCTCGAGTGCGATCGCGCTCGGCGGTCTCAACCGGACCGAGCCCCGGCCGGCGTGAGCAGCCGGCCGATCTCCGCCATCTGTTGTGGCGTCAATGGTCCGAAGTCCATGGCCTTGGCGTTTTCCTCGGCTTGGTGGAGGCCCTTGAAGCCGGGGATCGGGAGGGTGTTCTCGCCGAGGGCCCAGAGCCAGGCGAGGGCGCCCTGGGCCGGGGTGCGGCCGTTGCTGGTGAGGATGTCGCGGATGGCGGTGAAGGTGGTGAGCAGGGTGGGGTCGGGGCGGCCGTCGGGGAATCGGTTCTCGATCCAGTCGTGGCCGGCGCCGCGGACGTCCTGTTGGGACAGTCGCGTGGCAGCGGTGTACTTGCCGGACAGCAGGCCCATGGCCAGGGGGCCGCGGAGAAGGGTGGCCAGGTTGTTGGCGGCGCACAGGGAGACGAGCTGGCGGTTGCCCTCGAGGACGTTGAGGTGGATCTGGGCGGCCGCGCAGTGGGGGCCTTCGGCGAAGAGCCCGATGTTGCCGGGATCGTCGGTGCTCCAGCCGTAGGCCCGGATCTTTCCTTGTTGTACCAACGTTTCCAGCTCGTCACGGAGCTCGAGGGCGGCAGGCTGCGGGCAGTCTCCCACGTGCAGTTGGTAGAGGTCGACGACGTCGGTTCGGAGGCGTCGCAGGCTGCCCTCGAGCGCGCGGCGCAGGTGCGCGCGGGACAGATCCACGCCGGTGATCGTGTGGCGTTCGCGGTCGTAGGTGCGGCCGAACTTGGTGGCGATGACCACCTGGTCGCGGCAGCCCGCGAAGGCCCGGCCGAGGATCTCCTCGGAGCGACCGTAGACGTCGCCGGTGTCGAACAACGACACACCGAGATCGATGGCCAGGTGGATGGCGCGGATCGACTCGCCGTCGTCGACGTCGCCCCAGCCGACGGACCGGCCGTCCTGGATGATCAGCCCACCGATGGGCCAGCAACCGAAGCCGACCGGGCTCACCTCGATGCCGCTTCGACCCAACTGACGCGTTCGCATGCCACCGCACGGTAGGTCCTGGTGCGCGCTCCAGGACAAGGGTCTGCGCTTCCGGCGGGTCAGCGTTCGGTGAAGGCGGCGGCGAAGCACTGGCCGAGCATGGTGCGGAAGCCGGCGGGGGTGACGCCGAAGGTGATGATGCGGCGGACGATGTTGGCCAGCCGGTGGCCGGGGTCGGCGGAGCGGGCGGTTTCCAGTGCCACGGCGGCGAGGGCGCCGTCGCCGCGGAGGTAGGCGCAGGCCGCGAGCAGGGTGGCCGGGCCGGCCAGGGCCGGGGCGGGGGTGGCGCGGGTGAGCGCCGTCCAGACACGTTCGGCGGCGGTGGCGCGCACGGTGAGGGCGAACGCCAGGCAGGCTTCGCGGATGTCCGGATTGGACAGGGCGTGGGCCAGGCGGGCGACCGTCGCGTCGTCGAGCGTGACGACGTCGCTGACCGGAGCGGCCGGGTCGAGCTGGTCGAGGGTGTCGCGGACATAGGGGTACTCCTGTTCGGGGACGGCCGGCGGGAGGGCGGCGATGAGCTCGGCGCGGCGGGCGAGGTCGCCGGGCGGGTCGGGGGTGAGCTGGCCGGCGAGCTCGGCGCGGGTGGCGAAGGTGACCTGGCCGGCCACGGTGACGGCGGTGGTGACGGGGCAGGTGACCGGATCCCGAACCCGGCCGGCGCAGTCGGGATCCTCGTAGCACCGCCAGATCTGATCCGGCGCGATGCCCGGCGCCCAGATCGCGTGGGAGACCACGATGCCGGCTCCCTCGAAGGCGTTGGCGAGCACCTCGACCAGCGCCCGGGCCGGGAGGGCGATGGGCTCCGGCGGGTCGGCGGCGGCGCCACAGAGCACCACCAGTTCGATCACGGACGCCGCGTGGTTCAGCGCGACCAGGCGCAGGTGGGCGGCGACGACCGGGGCGTCCTCGGGTTCCGGGATGTCCAGGCGCAGCACGCATTCCAGGTGCAGCTCACGCTGGCCGGAGTAGGTGACCAGGACGAGGGAGTCGGTGGGGACGAAGCGCAGCAGCCCGGGGATCGCGGCGATGAGCTCGCCGGGGTCGTCGCAGAGGAGGCTGGTGCGGAGCGGGGTGGTCATGCGTCCACGATGCGGGGGCCGGGGGGTGGGTGGGGGCGGGGAGGGTCGAGGTGTGGACGGCGTGGGCTGTTGTGGAAAACCGGGGCGCGAAGATCGGTGGGCGGGTGGAAATGTCGGTGGGGTGGTGTAGCGGCGGCCGGCTGGACGGCGGGTGCGCCGGGCCGCTACGGGGCGACGCTGGCCAGCATGCCTTCGCAGGTGCGCACGACGGTGGCCGCGGCAGTGCGCGCGGCTTCGTCCAGGACCGGGTTCTCGGCGTGGTCGCGCCAGCGGCGCAAGGCCGCGATGATCGCGTGCCGCAGGCCGGTCGCGGTGGGCTCCTCGGCGAGTCCCAGCCGGACCGGGAGGCCGGAGCCGGAGCCGCCGATCAACTGGCGCGCCTCGGCATCCAGCTCGGCCGGGAGCACCAGCTGCCCCACGGAGAGCGCGGCGAGCAGCCGGAGCTCCCGGAACTCGTGCGCGCCGGCCAGGATCCGCTCCAGCTCGGCGACCAGCGCGGCGGCCGGCGGGCGCGGCTCGCGGCGCAGCACGACCTCCAGCGCGAGCAGGGCGGAGCGCGCCTTGAGCACCGGCGCGCGGTCGGTGAAGTAGCGCGCCACCGCCTCGCGCACCTCGGTCAACCCGCTGCGCTGCACCAGTTCCGCGGACAGCGTCCCGTGCGTGTCGAAGCCCTGCCGGATCAGCGCGGTGGCCAGCCGCAACCCGAACAGCCCCAACCGGTCCAGCAGCGCCCGGCGCAGCTCGGCGTCCACCGGAACCGGGAAGTCGGCACCGGCGAACCGGTCCGCGGACAGCAGGTAGCCGTCCATTTCGGACCGTGGCGCGTGCGCGAGCGTCGCCAGCGCGTCGAACTCCGGCGGCCGCAGCGCCCGGCCGGCGTAGCCGAGCAGGCCGGTCACCGCGATCACGTCCTGGCACAGCGCCCGGGTGCGGGCGTCCCGGCGGTGCTGCCGGGCCAGCTGCTTGGCGGCGAACAGCGCGTCGATCCGGCCGCCGCCCATCTCGTCCGCCCGGGACAGCACCACCAGGGTGCCGACCGGGTAGGCCATGGCCAGCGGGTGCTCGTGCAGTGCTTGCAGCAAGCCGAGATCCGTGGCGTGCAGGTGCTGGGTCAGGTAGAGCACGGCGTCCGCCTCGGTCGCCACCCGCTCCATTGTGGACGGTTCGGCGCCGGGCGTGTCGATCAGCGCGGTCCCGCGCAGGGTGCGCGCCGGCCAGTCCACCACCACCCGGTCCAGGCGGCGGCCCCGCCATTCGCCGAGGTCGACCCGCAGCCGCCCGCCGGAACGGTCCGCCGGCACCTCGGCCGGCGGACCGTCCGGCGGGTACACGGTCGCCCGCGGGGTGGCACCGGCCAGGTACCAGACGGTGGTCAACGCGTCGTCGCCGAGCGGCAGCGGCGCGACCTCCTCCCCCACGAGCGCGTTCACCAGCATGGACTTGCCGGCCTTCGGCTGCCCGGCGACGGCGATCCGCAGCGGGCCGCCCAGCCGGTCGGCCTGCCAGCGCAGCCAGCCGGTCGCGCGCGGGTTGTCCCGGTACACCTCGAGCGTCCGGTTCAGCAGCGCCCAGACCTGGTCGAGGAGGCCGGTCATCCGGTGAGGCTCCGGCGCGGCCGGGGCAGCGAGATGCCGCCGGGCACCAGCGCGGTGATCCGGCCGTGCAGCGTGGTGAGGCCCTGCAGCGCGGTCCGGGCCTCGCCGGCGCGCCGCTGCTGCTCGGCGGCGTCCAGGTCGGCTTCCCGCTTCGCCGACTGCGCGGTCTGCACGATCTCGGTGCGCAGCTCCTCGGCCGTGGCCGCCAGATGATCACGCAGGCGGCGCTGCAGCTGCCGGAGGATGTCCTTGGTGTCCTTGCTGAACGCCAGGAAGAAGTCGTCGACGTGCCGCTGGCCGGCCGCCTTGGCGATGGCCTGGCGCCGTTTGAGCCGGGCGCCGGCCTCGTCGTAGATGGTCTTCGCGGCGAACAGGATGCCGGCGCCGAGCGACACCGCGTTGATCAGCGGCCAGCCGGCGAGGCTGGTGGCCAGGCCGAACATCAGCACGCCGCCGTAGGAGCCGCGCAGGCCCACGAACACCTTCTGCCCCACCGAGAACCGCTCCACCCGCGGCTCCTCCAGCTCGCGCGGGTCGGCCAGCAGGCCGTCGTCGATCTCCAGCAGGGACCGGGGCAGCACGTCGTCGCGGTAGGCGTGCAGGTCCCGGTTGATCCGGTGGGTGATCCAGTCGAACCGCTCGACGAGCCAGGCGAAGTTGGTGTCGGCGGCCTCGGCCAGGCTCTCGTCCAGCCAGGAGCCGAAGGAGTCCCAGTCGACCGCGGGGTCGGCCTCGTCGAAGAACTTGTCCATCTCGCGGAGGATCCGGCGGGTCCGGTCGCGCAGGTCGAACTCGAGGTCGGAAACCAGGTCGGCCATGTCGTCGGCGAGCGCGGTCTGCCAGGCGGCGGCGTCCTTGCGGAGCTGGTCGATCTGGCGCTGCGCGGTCTGCCACTTCGTGATCGCCTCGGACGGCCCGCCGGCCGGGGTGCCCGCGACGGTCTGGTGCAGCGGCGCCAGCAGCTGCTGCACGGCCATCCCGGCGAGCACCGCGACGGACCGCCGGGCCAGCACGTCCGGCTGGCCGAGCACCTCACGTTGCAGGTGGGTGACCAGCTCGGCGAAGCCGGACTCGGCGTTGAGCGCCTCGTCGCCGGACTTGGCCGCGGCCAGCCGCAGCATCGCCGACACCGGGATCACCGTCGCCTGGATGCCGGCGCCGGCCAGGCGGGCCCGGTTCCGCTCGGCCACCCGGCGCCAGCGCGGCGCGATGTCGATTTTGGTCAGCACCACCACGACGGTGGGGCAGAGCCGGGCGACGGCCTCGATCAGCGCCAGCTCCGTGGTGGCCAGCTCCCGGGTCGCGGCGGACACCACCAGCACCGCGTCGGCCTCGGCGACCACGTTGAACAGGGCGTGCGAGCCGCGGAACGACACCGTGTCGAGGTCGTCCACGGCCGGCGTGTCCACCAGCACCAGCCCGTTCGCCAGCAGCGGGCGGGGGATGCCGACCTCGGTGTGCAGCAGCTCGCCCCGGCCGGCCGGGAGCGCCGCGGCCCGGATGGCGATCTCCTCGACCGGGATGGGCTCGCGCCGGGGCTCCGGGGTGTCGGCCGGCTCCTTGACCAGGGCCGCGACCGGCGACTGGGCGTGCCCGATGACGATCGGGGCCGGTGTGGTGACGTTGTCGCCGACCGCGCAGACCGGCGCATTGATCAAGGCGTTGACCAGCTGGCTCTTTCCCTGGTTCGGCTCACCGACCACCGGGACCCGCAGCGTGGGCTCGAGCAGATGGGCCCGCTTCTGCCGGAGCCGGTTGGCCAGGTCGGGCCGCTGGTGATCGCTGCAGGCGCCGATCGTGGCGTCCAGGACGTCCAACCACGGCTGTGATGTCACCCGGAAGAGTGTGCCGTGTCCACCCATTTGGGTGAAGAGCGGGGGGCGGCCCCGCCATGTCGGCAGAACCGCCCCCCGAGGGCGATCTGAAGCTCAGTGCCCGAACGGGAGGTGGTTGTCCAAACCGTCCGTCAGATCGCCCACGAGCGGCACCTGCGCGGTGAGTCCGCCGACCGTGTCGTGCACGGTGTCCAGGCCGGGGACGCTCGGCAGCGCGGGGAGCCCCGGCACGGCCGGCAGGTCCACCGGGAGGTCAGGCAGCTGCGGCAGATCGACCGGGAGGTCGGGCAGCTGCGGGAGGTCGACCGGCAGCTGCGGCAGGTCGATGGGGAGACCAGGGAGACCAGGGAGACCGGGCAGGCCGGGCAGGCCCGGGAGCCCGGGAAGGCCAGGTACGCCGGGCAGCGCCGGAAGGCCGGCGGGCAGGCCGCCGGGGAGGTCCACCGGCAGGTCGCCGAGGCCAACGTCGGCCACGCCCGGCAGGTGCGCTGCCGAGGTCGGGTCCTGGATCGTCGTGGCGAACTGGTCGGCGCCCTGGCTGACCAGGCCACCCGCGGTCCACGCGCCGGTGTTGAGGCCGTCGGCGAGCGCCCCGGCGCCTTCGGTGAGGAAACCGGTGAGCGTGGCGGCACCGTCGGTGACCACGCCGGCCACCGTGCCGGTGACCAGGTCGCCGCCCTTGCCGATGGCGTCCGCGTCGAGCGGGAACCCGAAGGACGACCCACCGCTCTCCATCGAGAGGCCCGCCGGGCCGATGCCCGTCGCGAAGCCCTCGCTGCCGAGCATGCCGCCGGCGAAGGACAGGCCGGTGGACTCGGTCGACAGGCCGTGCTCGTTCACGCCGAACTTGGCGACGCCGCCGCCCATCGTGGAGACCATGTCCAGCTCGCCGGCCAGCTCGGGCGAGTCGGTGGCCAGGCCGAGCTTCGCGACACCGCCGCCGAGCAGGGAGTCGAGGCCGGTTTCGCCGGAGATCCCGCTCATGCTGCCGCCGAAGGCGAACCCGCCACCCCCGAGCGCCGAGGTCAGGTTGCTCTCGCCGTTCAGCCCGTCGAGGCCGCCGGACAGCGCGCTGTCCACCCCGAGGCTGCCGCCCGACGCGGAGGCGAGATCCAGGACCAGCGGGATGGCGTCCACGACGTCCTGGGGCGTGACGTCCGGCAGGCCGGCACCGCTGAGCGCCGCCACCGGGTCGAGGTCGAACGCCTGGCTGCTGGCCGGATCGGTGAGCAGCTTGAGCACGAAGTCGTGCAACGTCGGTTCAGCGCTCTGCAAGAGATGCTCCTTGGTGCAGGGGATCGATTGGGTTGACCGGCGCACCGTATTGAGCCCGCACCCAGTTCCACATCGGGGATTACGCCTAGTTGTGCACCGTAACCCGATAGGGCGATGCGCGTTACTCGTTAGGGGGTTAGGGGTTTGCCGGCCCGAACACCCCGGGTGGTACGAACACGCACGGGATTCACACGATCACGGAGGAAGCGCCTGCATGCCATACGTCCTCGGGGTCGACGTGGGCAGCGGTCACACGACTGCGGCGCTGAACAGGCACGACGAGGACGAGGTCTGGGTGCTGCCGCTGGACGCGGTCACCCCATCGGTGCATTCCGTGCTCTACCTGACGGATGACGACGCCGTGCTGGTCGGCCGGGACGCGCTGGCTCGCGCGGAGGCCGAGCCGGACCGGGTGGCCCGCGGGTTCGTGGACCGGATCGGTGACCCGGTGCCGCCGCTGGTCGGTGGCCGGCCCTGCCCCGCGGAGGTGCTGACCGCGGCACTGGTCTGCTGGGTCGTGGACCGGGCGGCGGAGATCGAGGGCGACGGTCCGGAGCGGGTCGTGCTGACCCACCCGGCGAGCTGGGGCCCGCACCGCCGGGCCCTGCTCGACGGCGCGCTGCGCCAGGCCGGCCTGCCGGACGTGCTGCTGCTGCCGAAACCCGTGGCCGCGGCGGAGACCCACGCGGCCGGGCATCCGGTGGCGGCCGGCGACGCGGTGGCCGTCTGCGACCTGGGCGAGCACACCGGGTGCGGCGCGGTGACGCACCTCGGTCCGGCCGGGTTCGAGCTGGTCAGCCGGGCCGAGGCGGGCGAGCACGTGGCCGGCGCCCGGTTCGACGACGCACTCGTCGCGCACGTGCTGGCCGAGCTGGAGCGGGCACCGGCCGACCTCGACCCGGAGGACGAGGACGTGCGGGCGGTGCTGGCCGAGCTGCGCGCGGCCTGCCGCACGGCGAAGGAGACGCTGTCCAGCGCCACCGAGGCGGTCGTGCCGACCCCGCTGCTCGGCCCGCCGTCCAGCGTCCTGATCCCCCGCTCCCGGTTCGAGGAGCTGATCGCCCCGGCGGTGCATCGCACGGTCGACATGCTGCTGCAGGCGATCCGCGCGGCCGGCGGGGCACGGGTGACCGCGGTGACCCTGGTCGGCGGATCGGCCCGGGTACCCCTGGTCGCCGAACTGGTGATGGCCGCTTCACCCGTACGAGTAGTAGTCGACGCGGACCCGGCGACCGCCGTGGCCCGAGGCGCGGCGCTGGCCGCCCGGCGCGCGCCGGATCCGTCGGTGCGGCCGGTGCGGCTGCCCGAGCAACGGGAGCACGTGGACCCGGACGCGCCCACCCAGCCGCCGCGCCCGCCGGTCGAGGTGGCCCCGCTCGACGTCCCGCTGCGCGGCGCCCGGCGCTGGCGATCCGCCGGCCGGGCACGGCGAAGAGCCGGTTGAGCCAACCGCATCCGGCCACTCCGAACCCCCTGCGAGGACTGCCGTTGAACACGCGCACCGCTCCCGAGCTCATCCCGGACGAACGGATCCGGCGGCTCCGCGACGCCATCACCGCCGACCCCGGCACTCCGGTCCGGGCCGGCATCCTGGCCCCCGGCGGCTACGGGAAGACCGCCCTGCTCGCCGACCTGGCCGCGATCTACCGGAACGCCGGGGTGCGGGTCGCCAGCGGGCCCGAGGAGCTCGACGAACCCGGGGTGCTGCTGGTGGACGACGCGCACCTGCTCGATTCGGCCACGCTGCGCCGGATTCGGGAGCGGGCCGCGGCGGACCGGGCCCGGGTGATCATGGCCGCGCGGCCGTGGCCGGTGCCGGACGGGCTGCGCGAGCTGGCCGGCGCGCTGGACGGCACCGCGGCGCTGCGGCCGTTCGACCGGGCTCAGGTCGGGGCGTACCTGGCCGCGTCCGGGGTGCCCGGGCGACCCGGGCTGGAGGAGTTCGTGCTGGCCCAGACCGGTGGCGTGCCGGCGTTCGTCGAGCGCCTGGCGCGCGGGCTCGATCCGTCCACTGAGGACTCGGCGTTGACCGTGCCGGCCACCGCCGCGGCCGAGCTCGGCGCGGAGGTGGAGGCGCTGCCCGCGCCGGTGGTCGGGTTTCTGCTCGCCGCTGACCAGCTGGGCGGAGTCCTGCACGTGGACCTGCTCGGCGACCTGCTGGAGTGTGACCGGGAGGCGGTCGGCGAGATCGCAAAGGCGGCGCTGGCCACCGGGATGACCGACCAGGGCGGGCGGCTGATCCCGATCGTGCGGCTGACCATCCGCACGGTGATCCCGGTCGACCGGCGCACCGCGATGCGGCAGCGGCTGGCCGACGCGCAGCTCGCCCGGGGCCCGGCCTGGGCGGAGCGGGTGTCGCTGGCCGGTGACCTGGACACCGCGCTGCGGGTGGCCGACCAGGTGCTGGCCTCGCCCGAAGCGCCGCAGCATGGGGCGGCCGCGCGGGTGGCCGCGGCGGCGCTGGCCCACCGCGGCCAGCTGGGCAGCAGCGCGGAGTTGTTCCGCTGGGCCGGAACCGGGCTGACGAACGCGTTCGCGGTCATCGGGCTGATCGGCACCGGGGCATTCGCGGCCGCCGAGGAGCTGCTCGGCGAGTCCATTTCGGACGGTCCGCCGACGCTGCTGTCCGGGGCGGCCGCGCTGATGGCACGCGGGGTGCACGCGTCGGTGAGCGGGGCGCCGGCCGAGGCACTGACCGGGCTGGTACGGGCCGCGTCGCTGCTCGAGCCGGCCGACCCGGGGATGCTGCTGCCGGACTCCCCCGCCGCACTCGCCGCGATCGTCGCGGTGCAGTGCGGGGAGCTGGACGTGGCGGACTCGGTGCTGCAGCGGGCGGTACGGGCCGGGATGGGCGGCGCCCCGTTCGCGGTGCGGCACCGGTTGCTGCGCGCCTGGGTGTGCCTGACCCGCGGGGATCTGTCCGCGGCGCGGGAGCGGCTGCAGAACGCCGGCGCGGCCCGGGCCGCGGGTGGCCCGCTGCCGCCGCGCGACTGGCTGTTCGCGATGGCGCTCGAGGTGGGGCTGGCCCGGCGGACCAGCGATCTGAACGCGCTGCGCCGGCTGTGGGCGCGGGCCGGGGACGCGGTGATCCGGCACCCGGTGGACCTCTACACCCTGCTGCCGCTCGGCGAGCTGGCGGTGGCCGCGGCCCGGCTGGGCGACTCGGAGCGGCTGGCCGCGCACCTGGATTCGGCGCGCTCGCTGCTCGACGCGCTCGGCAACCCTCCACTGTGGGCAGTTGGGCTGCACTGGAACGGGGTGCACGCGGCGATCGTCGCCGAGGAGTGGGACGTGGCGCAGGCCCACGCGGCGGCGCTGTCGGCGATCCCCGGTGAGCTCGGGCGGTACCCCGCGGTCCTGGCCGCCGCCGCGCGCAGCTGGCTGTCCGTGGTGCGCGGCGAGGTCGACCCGGAGGCGGTCGAGGGTGTGGCCCGCGACCTGCACGCGGCCGGGCTGCGCTGGGACGCCGCCCGGCTGGCCGGCCAGGCGGCGATCCGCACCGCCGACCGCAAAGCCATGGTCGGCCTGATGGAATGCGCTCGGGTGCTCCAAGGCGAGAGCGCCGCTCTCGATCGTGACACGTCGTCTGAACCGCGTGCGGGTGGCCAACTCAGCGAGCGTGAGCGCCAGGTCGCCCGGCTCGTCCTCGCCGGCCTCACCTACCGCGAGGTCGGCGACCGCCTGTTCATCTCGGCGAAGACCGTCGAGCACCACATCGCCCGCATGCGCCAGCGGCTCGGCAGCACCAGCCGCCGCGAGCTCCTGGCCCAGCTCCGGGAGCTGCTGGGCCAGGCCGGCTGACGACCCGCCGGGTTACCGGTGCCGCACGGCGATGTCGGCCGGGAAGCGCGGATCGATTTCGTAGTGGGTTTCGAACTGGCTGCTGAAGCCGGTCACGCTGACGGTCTGGCCCACCGCGAGACCGGTGAGGTCGATGCCGGTCTGGGTGTTGACGAAGATCGTGAGCTCGCCCGAGCCGTCGTCGACGAAGAACTTGAACCCGAACGGGGGATCCGACGCCGGCGCCTGGGTGATCCTGCCGACGACGCGGACCAACTTGCCTTCCGACGCCTCGTTCACGGCTCCGGTGGCCAGCGGCGTGGGTCGGACCTTGGGGCCTTTGCCGTGCACGAAGACCGCGGCCGGGTCATCGGGGACGAGGATGAGCAACCCGGAGCTGTCGCGCAGCGTGCCGGTCACCCGCACCTGGCTTCGGACCGCGATGCTCAGGTCGACCGCGACGCTGACGTAGATCCCGGCGCTCCGGTCCTGCACGGCGAAGCCCTTGTCGAAGAAGCTGGACTCGAACGCACCAGACGGGGTCGTCGCCGAACCGTCGACCGTGACCACGGTGCCCGGCGGCAGGGTGCGCGCCTGGGCGATGGGCAGAACATGGGGACCACCGGCCGACGCGCGGGCGGGTGCCGCGAGGCCGATCGAGAACAGCACCAGGAGCAGGGCCGAAGCCCAACGGCGCCATGCGTGCATGCTAGTCCGCCTCCCCGGAATTGAATGCGGCGGTTCCGTCCCAGCGAACGGGGCGGAAATCCGGTTGATTGTGGCTGGGTGCCGTCACGGTACCCCTGAGGTTCCGTTGGTCGGCCCGAGGCCAAGTCAACCCGTCCGCGATGATCCAATCAGACACGCCCTAACCCTCCAGATCTTTGGTTGTAGCGTCGTTCGAACGCGGTGAACTTAGCCTCCTGCTGCCATTGCAGGCTGGCTTTCGGGCTGCTGGCGAGGAACGCCCGGCAACTCGGACCGGGCAGCGGTGCGCCCAGCCGATCGTGGGCACAGGGCGCGGCCGGCAGGAAGATGTCCGGGCCGCGCCACAACGACGCGCCGGCGAGGAAAGCGTGCTCCAGGCTGGTGCGGGCCAGGGTTTTCAGGTCGCCGTAGCGCAGGTGGTAATCGGTCGTCGCGCGCTGGTACTCGTGGGTGAGGTCGATCCGGGAAACGCCCTCGTCGTCGGTGGACAGCGAGACCGGCACGTGGAACGCACGGTACCTCGGGAACGGGTGCTCCCGGCCGGAGACCTCGAGGATCTGGTCGTTGCTGGTGAGGTTGATCTCCGTCATCACGTGCCGGTCGGCCATGGTGCGCAGCAGCGCCGGCCAGTCGTCCTCGCCGAGCACGTCCACACCGTGCCCGATCCGCTCCGCGTGCCCGGTGAGTACGGCCTCGCGGATGTGGTAGGTCAATTCCTCCGGCTTGACCAGGCCGGGAACGAGTTCGCCGGCGTGCAGGGAGATGTGCCCGGTGGGGTAGACGCCGCGCAGGAAGTCCAGCATCCGCATGTGCAGCCGGTAGTCCCGAATGGACACCTCGCCCTCCTCGGGCGAGACCATGTTGAGCGCGACGGTGCGGTTGTCGGCCGCCGACAGCTCGAAGGCCGACACCATGAAGGTGAACACGACGTTCGGCGGGTTGTTGCGGTTGACCTGCTGGATGTAGCGCAGGGACACCGCGCAGCCCGGGGACGCCGACGGGGTGCCGCAGCCGAGCAGGGAACGGTAGCGGGCCTCGTCGGCGGTGATCTCCGCACCGGCGGCGGCGGCGATGCCGGCCATGGTGCCGCCGGCCAGGACCTGGGCCCGCATCGCGGCGAAGTCCTCGGTGAAGGTGACCCGCGCGGCGAGTGCGGACAGGGCACCGCCCTGCCGGGTCAGCATCGACTCCAGGTACTGCTCGTTCTGCCGGCCGGCCCGGTCCAGCACGTCGGCCAGCAACTCGACCCGGTGCGGACCGGTGACCGCGCCGAACTTGCCGAATGTGTTGAAGAAATGGTCGTGACCAGATTCGCCTTGGCCGGTCTGGAAGCCCTCCATGGACCACGCCATGAGCAGGGCACGGTAGAACGCGGGATCGGTCGCGGTGTCCGCCGCGGGGCGCTGTCCCGCACCACAGGGCCCGGTCGCCGCGACAAAGGTCGTGCTGTTGACGCACAGCCCGTCCTGCGCGGCCAAGGAGATCAGCAACTCGGTCGACGCCGCCCCGGACAGGTGACTGTGCAGGTCACCGCCTTTTGGCAAATCCCGCAGAAACGAACGCAACCGATCCGGATCATGCCGCACCGAGTTCAGATAATGCTCAGCTCCCAGTTCGCCGGCAGGTTCGGCCTGTGCGACCGCGGCCGGCACCACCAGGCCCAGGCTCAGGATGCCGGCGGCGACCAACGACAACCCGGTGCGTGGCTTGCGCATCGTGTTCCCCTTTATTGAGTTTTGTGCGACCCGACGTACACCGAAGCACGCGGCCAATCCGTCCGCAATAGTCCGAAAGACCCTAATAGGCCCGCGGAATTGTTGCTAAGCTATTTGGATCAGTTAGCCGCAGTGTTCGAAGGGGCTCGTGTAGGAGGTTCCTCCGGCCGAACCGCCCCAGCGGACGCAGGAGCCGGGGGCCGCTTTACGGACGGGGCCGGCGTAGTAGGCGTAGGAGCCGGAGTCGGTGGTGCGGGTTTGGCCTTCGACCTCGAGGAACGCCGAGGCTGCCGACGCGGTGCCGATGGAACTGGCCTTGATGGTGGTGACGCAGTTGTTGCCGTTGGCGGCGTTGTAGAGGAGGTAGACGGTGCCGGCGGAGCCCAACCCGGCCCAGTCGATCACCTGGTAGCCGCTGCCGCAGGCGGCTTGGGGCGTGTGCGGGTTGTTGGCGGCGCAGGTGTTGGCGCTGGTGTAGGCGCGGGTGCCCCAGTAGAGGATCTGGCTTCCGTTGAGCACGATCTTGACCGCGGTGCTGTTGAGGCGTTCCTCGAAATGCAGGTGCGGGCCGGTGGAGCCGCCGGTGGTGCCGACGTTGCCGATGAGCTGGCCCGGGCTGACCAGGTCGCCGACGGCGACGCGCTGGGCGGAGAGGTGGGCGTAGCGGGTGGTGTAGCCGGCGCCGTGGTCGATCTCGATCCACTTGCCGTAGCTGATGCTGCCCTCGTCGTCGACGCGGGAGACCCGGCCGGAGGCGGCGGCGCCGACCGGGTCGCCGTCGTCGTTGGCGCGGTTGAGGTCCACGGCGTTGGCCGGGCTGTGGTCGGTGCGGGTCTGGCCGTCCCAGGTCTGGCCGCACGGGAACGGGAGCTGGAACGCGGGTGCGGCGCCGGCTTCGGGCACGGCACCGAGCACCACGACGGCGGTCGAGATCAGGGCTGCGCCGGCCAGCGATGCGAGGGCACGGAACATGGGCCACCTCCTGCAGGGTCGGGGAGACTCGTCAACATCTTGCCAACTAGGAGGCGGGATTGTGTATACCTAACGTTGAGTCATCATGGCTGGGTGCAGGACTTCATCGCAGCGCTGCCCAAAGTGGAGCTCCACGTGCACCTGGTCGGCTCGGCCTCGGTGGACACGGTGCTGGAGCTGGCCCGCCGGCACCCGGACCGCGGCGTGCCGCTCTCGCCCGCGGAGCTGCACGCGTTCTACGAGTTCACCGACTTCGCGCACTTCCTCGACGTCTACGTGAAGGTGAACAGCCTGGTGATCTCCGGCGCCGACGTGACCGCGCTGGTGCTGGGGCTGGCCGCCGACCTGGCCCGCAACAACGTGCGCTACGCCGAGGTCACCGTCACCCCGGTGCCCCACCTGGCCCTCGGCATCGAGCCGGACGAGCTGGCCGAGGCGCTGACGGCCGGCCGCACCCGGGCCCGGGCCGAGCACCGGGTGGAGCTCGCGTGGGTGTTCGACATCGCCGGGTCGCTGGGGTACAAGGCCGGCATCGCCACCGCCGAGTGGGTGCTGCGGCACCGGCCCGAGGGCACCGTCGGGTTCGGGCTCGGCGGCGCGGAGCTCGGGGTGCCGCGGGAGAAGTACCGCGACCCGTTTCTCCTGGCCCGCGACGCCGGGCTGCATCTGGTGCCGCACGCCGGGGAGACCACCGGCCCGGAGACCATCTGGTCGGCGCTGCACAACCTGCACGCGGAGCGGATCGGCCACGGCACCAGCGCCGCACTGGACCCGTCGCTGCTGGACCATCTCGCCGCGAACGGCATCCCGGTCGAGGTGTGCCCGACCTCCAACATCCGCACCCGCGCGGTCCCCGACCTCGCGGCGCACCCGCTCCCGCTGATGCTCGAGGCCGGCGTCCCGGTCACCCTCGCCACCGACGACCCCGGCATGTTCCACACCGACCTCAACCGGGAATACCTGTTGTGCCACAACGACTTCGGCCTCGGCCCCGGCGAGCTGGCGGACCTGGCCCGCACCGGCGTGCGGGCCGCGTTCTGCCCCGACGCGCTCAAGGGCACCCTGCTCGCCGAGATCGACGCGGTGTGCTCGCCCCGAGGAAGCAACGTCACGTTCATGCCCTAGAGGGGAAGCAACGTCACGTTGCTTCCCGTCACCGGAAGGTGGTCCACCGGTCGGTCGGGGTGGCGGCCGGATCCGCGGGCTGCAGTTCGGTGACGATCTGCGGCGCCGTGGTGGTGTCCGGCAGGGTGGTCGCGCCGGGCAGCAGGGACACCGGGAGCCCGAGGCGGCTTCGGCCCAGGTCGAGGTCCACGGTCGCCCCGGTGTTGAACGGGATGGTGAAACCGTTGTCGCTCAAGGTGATCACCAGCCCGAGTACCCGGCCGGCGGGGAGCACGGTGTCGTGCGCGTGCAGCGTCCAGTCCACTGTGTACCACTGACCGGGGACGAGCGGGCTGGGCGCCGTGAGCGAGTCGCGGTGGGCGGCGTCCAGCCAGCCGCGGGTGAGCACGGCGAAGTCCGCGGTTGTCAGGTTCTTCGCGGTGTCGCGGTAGCACGGGTCGTCGCCGGCGGTGCTGGCGCCGAAGCAGGACTCGGTGCTGAGCGTCCGGATGCCTTCGCCGGAGCCGAGGTAGTTGATCCGCTCGGCCCGGCCGTAGTCGACCAGGCGCGCGGAGAGCTCGGTGTTCGGCTGGTTCACCTTGATCCGCAGGCTGATCGTCGCGGTGCCGCTGATCCGCACGTCGTGGGGCAGCGGTGCGGACAGGAACACCCGCCGGCCGGGGACCGCGGTGTTCGGGTCGCGCACCGCGGCGTTCTCGCTCAGCGCCGGGTCGTCGGTGACGGACGCCAGGGTGCCCGGGCGGCTCGGCCGCAGACCCAGCGTGCCGGTGGTGCCGTCGCCGGCGCCGAGCGAGACCGGGAGCTTGACGGTGCCGGGCGCCGGCCAGGTCCGTTCGTCGACCCAGTGGTCCGGGGTGCGCTCAAGGGTGGCCATCGGCTCGCGCATGACGTTGTTTCGCAGGCCCTGCAACCAGAAGTCGAACCACTTGTGCAATGTGGACACCCAGTCGGCGCGGCGGAAGTCGAACGGGTCGACGTGCCCCTCCTGGCTCAGCCAGATCTTGCGCGGGACGTCGCGCCGCGCCAGCGCGTCCCACCACTGCGCGAAGTGCTTGGTCTCCACGTTGAGGTCGTTGATCCCGTGCACGACGAACACGCTGGCGCGCACCGTGCGGGCGTCCGGCACGAAGTCGCGCTCGGACCAGAACGCGTTGACGTTCCCGGTGGCGTTCTCCGAACCGGTCAGCAGCCGCTCGCGGTTGGCCACGCAGATGGGGTCCGGGCGGCCGTTGACGAACCCGGAGAGCCAGGACGGGCCGAAGTCGGCGGTGTAGATCGCGCCGTTGTCCCGGTAGTAGTCGTACCAGCTCGAGATCGCGGAGATCGGCACGATGGTGGCGAGCCCGTCGACACCGGTCGCGGCCACGCCGTTGGCCACGGTGCCGTCCCAGGACTTGCCGATCATGCCGACCTTGCCGGTGGTCCAGTCCGCGCGGGCGACCGTGCCGTCGGCGTACTCGCCGTGCGCCCGGCCGTTCAGCCAGTCGATCACGGTCTTCGCGCCGATGATCTCCTCGCGCCCGCCGACGTCACCGCAGCCGGTGGACCGGTTGGTGCCGTTGAAGTCCACGGCGGCGAACGCGTACCCGCGCGGCACGAAGTAGTTGTCGTAGAACAGCGGGAACTTCACCACGTCGCCGTCCGGCCCGTAGACCTTGCGCTCGCTCTCGTTGCCGCGCCCGCAGCACTCGTAGTACGGCGAGGCGTCCATGATCACCGGGATCTTCACCCGGGCCTGCGCGGTCTCCCGCGGGCGCACCAGGTCGACGACGATCTTGTCGGGGGCGCCGTCGCCGTCGTTGTCGAGCGGCGTGGTGACCCACACGCTCTCCCGGATGGCGTTGGCGTAGTCGTAGACGGGCACGGTCTCGGTGCCCCGCACGTGCGGCGGCGCCACGTGGGCGGTGGCGGGCGCCGGCACGACAAGACCGGCCAGACCGGCCAGACCGGTCAGCGCCGCGGCCAGCGTGATACGGCGAAAGGACTGGACCATCGTCATGTGCCGCAACGTATCCGCGCCGCTCCGACCGACGGTAGCCCCGATGGTCGGCTAGCGTGGCCCAATGACCACCAGTGTGGACGCCCCGATCGTCGCGGTGACGGTGTATCCGGGGCAGGCGCGGATCACCCGGCGCCAGGTTGTCGAGCTGGCCGCCGGGGAGCAGCGCGTGCAGGTCGGCGGGCTGCCGCTGAGCCTGCGCGCCGACTCGGTGCGGGTGAACGGCCGCGGCCCGGCGACCGTGCTGGGCGTGGACGTGGTGGCCGAGCACCACCCGCGCTCCCCCGACGTCACCGTGGACGAGTTGGAGAAGCGCCGGCAGGCGTTGGCGGACCGGCTCAGCGAGCTGGACGACGAGGGGACGGTGGCCACCGCGCGCCAGGAGCTGATCGGGTCGCTGTCCCGGCGGTCCGGCGCGGCGTTCGCCCGGGCGCTGGCCGCCGAGTCGGCCGAGGTGTCCCGGGTGGCCTCGGTCGGCGACGCCCTGGCCGAGCAGCTCGGCGCGGTCCTCGCGAGTCGTAGAGAGCTGGCCGAGCGCCGGCGGACCGTGCAGCTCGAACACGAGGAGGTGGTGCGCCGGCTGGGCGAGCGGCTCGCCCAGCAGGTGCCGGACCGGCGCGCGGTCGCCGTGGACCTGTCTGTTGCCGGGCCCGGCGCGGTGGAGCTGGAGGTGTCCTACCTGGTCGACGGCGCGCGCTGGGAGTCCCGGTACGACGTGCGGTTGCGCGGCGAGTCGCTGACGCTGACCTGGTTCGGCCTGATCACCCAGCACAGCGGGGAGGACTGGCCGGAGTGTGACCTCAGCCTGAGCACCGCCCGGCCGGCGAGCGCCGTGACCGTGCCCGAGCTGGACCCGTGGTACCTGCAGCGCGAGGAGCCGATGAAGGTGTTCCGGGCACAGGGAATGGTGGGCGCGGGTGCGGACTTCGCCATGCCGGCCCCCGCCGCACCGGCCGCCGCGAAGGCCAGGCAGCTCTCCGCGCCGCGCGAGCTCGCCACGGCCACCGCCGGGGTCGAGCACGGGGTCGCGGCCACCACCTACCGGCCGGCGCGCCGGATCGCGGTGCCCGCGGACGGCACCGCGCACCGCACCACGGTCACCGTGGCGGAGCTGCCGACCCGGCTGGACCATGTCACGGTGCCGCTGCGCGGGCCCGAGGCCTACCTGCGGGCGACCGCGGTCAACACCTCGGAGCACACGCTGCGGCCCGGTCCGGCCGCGATCTTCCACGACACCGAGTACGTCGGCACCACGACTTTGGAGCCGTGGGCGCCCGGCGAGGAGGTGGAGCTGGCGCTCGGCGTGGACGACCGGGTGCGGGTCGAGCGCGAGCTGGTCCGGCGCGCGGCCGGCAAGGCGGTGCTCGGCGGCACCCGCCGGCACGAGGCGGCGTACAAGATCACGATCGGCAACTACGGGCCACGGCCGGCATCGGTCACGGTGATCGACCAGATCCCGGTCTCCCGGGACGATGCGATCGAGGTGCGGGAGGTGCGGCTCGAGCCGAAGCCGGCGGAGCAGACCGACCTCGGCGAGATCACCTGGAAGCTCTCCCTGGAGCCCAACAAGACCGCGGAGCTGACCATCGCCTTCCGCGTCGACGTGAGCAAGGGCGTCAAAATCTCCGGCTGGCGAGATTGACATCCGAATAGGTCACGTGGTCCCCAAGCGCTCGCTGATACGGCGACGCATGTCAGCCGCTCTCGGATCGCCGAAACCGGCAAGGATCGACAGAGCTTCCGCCCAGTGGAGCCGAGCCCGATCGTCGGCGCCGGTTCGCAATAGAACGTTGGCCAGGTTATTCAACGACACGGCCAACTGCCAGCGGTCTTTGAGTTCTCGATGGGTAGCGGCGGCACGTCGATGGAAATCTGCCGCCTCCTCGGTCCGCCCGATTTCGGCATATGCCTCACCGGTAGCATCGAGAACACGAGCCTCACGGCTGCGGTCGCCGAGCTGGCGGTGCAGGGTCGCGGCTTGCTGATATACGACAAGCGCCTCCGCCGGCCGACCGAGGGCACGAAGTACTGCACCGAGCTCGAGCGACCAGTACGCATCTTGGACGCGGTTACTTTGCTCACGAGCAATGGCTATCGCTTGCTCGATCAACGGAAGTGCCGTCCCGGGTTGCCCGCGCTCGCGCTCAATCCTGCTGAGGAGATAAAATGTATCCCCTTCATTGATCCGTTCCCCTCGTTCACGAAAGATATCGAGCGCGCGCCGAAGAACACGGTGGGCCTCGGCCAGCTCCTCGAGCTCGCAGCTGACGTGACCAAGGTTGAACAGCAGCAGAGCTTCCCAATAGGAGTCACCGTGTTCCCGCAGGCCAGCCAGGCTCTGCTCGAAAAAGCTCCGCGCTGACACCAGATCCCAGGCGAGAAGAGCGGCCCGACCGAGACCATTGAGGGCCAGTGCCGCGCCGAAGCCGTCGCCCAGCTCTCGGCGGATGTTGAGCGTAGCCCGGTAGTACTCGGCGCCCTGCTCCAGGCTCCGCGCCTGGATGTGAACCATGGCCAAACTCTCGAGTAACTCCGCTTCAGCGCCGCGGTCGCCGAGTTGTCGAGCCGCGTCCAAGCCGATTTGCGACGTGTCCAACCAATCGTCAAACACGGTGAGAACTCCGTAGACGGTGCGGAGCACTACTGCGAACTGCCACGCAAACCGCGGATCACCGGCAGCGGTCGCAGCGCGGATCACGGCACCGAAGTTGACTCGCTCCGACTCACACCAGCGCATCGCCTCGCCGAACCCGCCAAACGTCATCGGCATGCTGCCTTCACCAGGCGGGTCAAGCGGGACACGGGGTTCATATGGACGTAGGGCGGCTTGTGCCGCGTCGGCGGAGCGCAGGTACCAGGCAAGCACCCGGCGCAGGGCCGCCTGAAGGCTTTCCGGAGTTTCCTCCTGCCGGGCCTGATCGGTTGCGTAGATCCTCAAGAGGTCATGGAACTGATATCGATCGGCACCGTTCTCCTCCATCAGATGCAACCCGGCGAGGATATCGAGTTGCCGTCGTGTTTCGTTGACATCCACGCCGACTAGTACCGCGGCCGCCGCCGTGCTGAACTCGGATCCGGGATACAGACCCAACAGCCGAAACACCCGCGCCGTCTGTTCAGCCAATGCTCGGTAAGACCAGGCAAACGCAGTGCGTACTGCCTCGGCATCCTCGTCCTCGCCGGACGATAGCGCAGCCCAGAATCCCGACTCATCGCGCAATCCCATGATCAGTTGATCCAGCGGTATCCGCGGCCTTCGAGCGGCACGTTCGGCCGCGATACGCAGCGCCAGCGGAAGGCGTCCGCACAATCGTGCGAGCTCGACCAATTCCGCCGAATCGTCCTCCGCACGATATGCGGCCGTCGCCGTCCGGAGCAGGAGAACGGCATCGGGCGCGGTGAGCACGTCGAGGGTCACCCGGTGAGCGCCGTCCCGAATCACGAGGCCAGACAGGCGGCTCCGGCTCGTCACAACGACCAGGCAAGCGGCCGTGCCTGGCAGCAATGGGCGAACCTGCCCGACGGTTGCGGCGTTGTCCAGAACCACCAACATCCGCCGGTTGGCGAGGAGCGATCGGTACAAGGCAGCCTTGTCGTCGACATCGACCGGTATGGAGCGGGGCGGCACGTCCAGTGCGCGCAAGAACCGGTCAAGAACCCGATCCGCTCCAATCGGCGGGCCCGGGTCATAGCCACGCAGGTTCACATATAACTGACCATCCGGAAAGTGTGGCCGAACCCGATGTGCCCAGTGCACCGCCAGCGAGGTCTTGCCAACTCCGGCCGTCCCGACAATGACAGAAACACCCGCAACGGAGGATCCAGCGACATCTCCGGCCAGAAAGGTGTCGAGCCGATCCAACTCGACCTGGCGGTTCACGAAACCGTGGACGCCGACGGGCAACTGCTGGAGCACCGGACCACGTGCACGGCCCTGACCTCCAAAAAATATGCCGCCATGAATCGTCCCGGCTTGCACCACGTCGCCGGCCGAGCCGGACAGTTCAGAATGTGTTTCTCCGCTGGCGGGCTCCCTGACGTGCTCGCTCGGACCGCCGGTCACCGCCGCTCCCAGGTAGCTAGCGATGTCATGGATTCACAGGTGGCTCCATGTGAGCAATCCTTCGCTGGAAGAAAATGCTCAATTCTTCACCCTCTGAGTAAAGGTGGTCAATGAACTCGACGCATTGTGCCACAATGCCCACGCCGATGAACCGGCTTGCTCCCGTGCAAGCGCCGTTTTCGTCGTAGAAGGCGCAATACGCGGTGTCATCCCCGACCGTGAGGAGTTCGGGCAGCGGACGATCCGTCTCGAACTCTTCGACCTGCAACGGTGTGATCACGCGAGTTGTTTCGCCGTACTCTGCTGCGAGCAGCAGGTAATGCAGTTCCCACTGCACATACGGAACGACGGGTTCCTCCACACCCCGCACCCGGTACAGACCGATGCCGCGGGCCTCGACGTCACGGCGCATCTCTTCGAGATCCGCACGCTGCTCACCGATGAGCCGAAGGGCGTCGTCCCAGTCGCCACGAACAAGTGCCTTCCAAGCAGGATTCTCCGGTTCTCTGAAGTTCTGCAGCCGCTCAAGCTTCCACGAGTCGTGACTGCCCGCGCTTGCGAACCGCTTTCCATAGTCAGCTTTGAACTCCGCACGCGTCAGCCGTTCGCCACTCGCACCATAGAGCAAATCAAGCATCGGGCATGTTCGCCTTCGCCGAGATGAAGGTGGCGCGCGGCAGAATTACTAGCCGCTCGTCAAAATCAATACTCGCATTGTCCGGGATTCTGGACCCGAAGGCCGAGGTCAGATCCTTCCCGATGACGGCAATGTCACCATTGTCGAGCTCCCAGATATCGGGACACTCGGCGCGCGTCGTGCTGACTCCGTCCCCATGCGGGGGCTTGCACAGTCGCCGGACAAACGACGCGGCGGGGTCGGCCTTCCATGCGTCGACCATGACTTCCTCCAACGGACTCGAACATGATGTCACGCACCGTACCAATGGTGTCACGGCCTGCCGGGTTGCCGCCGGGACAAACACGGGACAGCTGCTGTGCCATGTGATATTTTACCGACATGATGATACCGGGTCGGCCGTGGCATGGGGTGCTGGTGGCGGCGGCGTTGCCGTTTCGGGAGGATCTGAGTGTTGATCTGGAGCGGTATGCCGAGCACGTGCGGTGGCTGGCCGACGGTGGATGTCACGGCATTGTGCCGAACGGATCCCTTGGGGAGTACCAGGTTCTGACGCCGGAGGAGCGGGCGGCAGTGGTGGCGACCGCGGTGGCGGCGGCGCCGGAGGGGTTCACCGTCATGCCGGGGGCGGGCGCCTACGGGGCGCTGGAGGCGCGGCGGTGGGCGGAGCAGGCGGGCGAGGCGGGGTGCCCGGCCGTCATGCTGCTGCCGCCGAACGCGTACCGGGCGGACGAGCGGGCGGTGCTCAACCACTACCGCGAGGTGGCGCGGGCCGGGCTGCCGATCGTGGCGTACAACAACCCCTTCGACACCAAGGTGGATCTCACGCCGGAGCTGCTCGCGCGGCTGCACGGTGAGGGCCTGATCGTGGCGGTCAAGGAGTTCAGCGGCGACGTGCGCCGGCCCTACCAGATCGCGGAGCTCGCACCGGGGCTCGAGTTGCTGGTCGGTGCGGACGACGTTGTGTTGGAGCTGGCGCTGGCCGGCGCGGTCGGCTGGGTGGCCGGCTTCCCGAACGCCCTGCCGCGCCAGTGCGTCGAGCTGTACCACGCCGCGACGGGCGCCGACCCGGCCGCCGCGGTCAAGCCGTACCGCCGGCTGCATCCGTTGCTGCGCTGGGATTCCCGCTTCGAGTTCGTCCAGGCGATCAAGCTGTCGATGGCGGTCGCCGGCCGGTACGGTGGGCCCTGCCGCCCGCCGCGGGAGCCACTGTCCGACATGGACGCCGCGGCGATCCGGGCGGCCACCGAGGAGGTGCTGCACTGATGCGGTCGAGACATGTGTTCCACGCGGTCGACTCGCACACCGAGGGCATGCCCACCCGGGTGATCACCGGCGGGGTCGGCGTGATCCCAGGCGCCAGCATGGCCGAGCGCCGGCTGCACTTCATCGAGCACCTGGACCACCTGCGCCGGCTGCTGATGGAGGAGCCGCGCGGGCACGCGGCCATGTCCGGCGCGATCCTGCAGCCGCCGGCCCGGCCGGACGCCGACCACGGGGTGCTGTTCATCGAGGTGTCCGGGGTGCTGCCGATGTGTGGGCACGGCACCATCGGCGTGGCCACCGTGCTGGTGGAGACCGGGCTGGTGCCGGTGGTCGAGCCGGTGACCACGATCCGGCTGGAGGTGCCGGCGGGCCTGGTCACCGTCGAGGTCGCGGTGCGGGACGGCCGGGCGGAGGCGGTGACGATCAGCAACGTGGCCTCGTTCGCGGTGGCGCTGGACGCCAAGATCGACGTGCCGGGGTTCGGCGCGGTGCGGTACGACCTGGCCTACGGCGGGAACTTCTACGCCATCACCGCGCTGGACGAGCTGGGCATCCCGTTCGAGCACGCCGAGCGGGAGCGGCTGCTGGACGCCGGGCTGGCGATCATGGACGCGATCAACGCCGCGGATCCGCCGGTGCATCCGGAGGACCCGGCGGCGCGGGACGTGCACGGGGTGTACCTCACCGCGCCCGGCTCGACCGCCGCCCACTCCCGGCACGCGATGGTGCTGCCGCCGCGCTGGTTCGACCGTTCCCCGTGCGGCACCGGCACCTCCGCGCGGATGGCCGCCCTGCACGCCCGCGGCGAGTTGGGTGTGGGCACCGACTTCGTCAACGAGTCGTTCCTCGGCACCCGGTTCACCGGCCGGCTGACCGGCGAGACCACGGTCGGCGGGCGCCCGGCGGTGCTCCCCACGATCACCGGGCGGGCCTGGATCACCGGCACCGCCCAGTACCTGCTCGACCCGGACGACCCGTTCCCGGCCGGGTTCCTGTTGTGAGCGGGAAGTGAGGCCGCGATGCCGGCTGCACGGAGGAGCAGCGCAGGTGCGAGGAACGAGCACCGAGCAGCGGACGGAGGAAGCCGGCATCTGCTGCGGCCGAGCTGGAGCGAACCGGTGGACACCGTGACGGCGGAACTTCCCAGCCTCGCCGAGCGGACCAGCCTGCGCCAGCAGGTGGGGAACGCGTTGCGCGCGGCCGTGATCAGCGGTCAGCTGCGGCCAGGGGTGGTGTACTCGGCGCCGGCGCTGGCCACCACGTTCGGCGTGTCGGCCACCCCGGTGCGCGAGGCCATGCTGGACCTCGCCAAGGAGGGTCTGGTGGAAGCCGTGCGCAACAAGGGTTTTCGAGTCACCGAACTGTCCGAACGGGACCTCGACGAGCTGACCGAGCTGCGCATGCTGATCGAGGTACCGACCACGGCGGCGCTGGCCGGGCTGCTGGACACCGGCGCCCTCGCCGAGTTGCGGACCCTGGCCGCGGCGATCGAGGTGGGTGCGGCGGACGGGGACCTGGTCGCCTACCTGGAGGCCGACCGGCAGTTCCACCTCACCCTGCTCGGGCACGCCGGCAACCGGCACCTGGTGGAGCTGGTCGGTGAGCTGCGCTCGCGGGCCCGGCTGTACGGGCTGGCGCGGCTGGCCGACTCCGGGGTGCTGGTCGGGTCCGCCCGCGAGCACGCCGAGTTGCTTGACCTGATCGAGCGTGGCGACACCGGGGGCACGGAAGCCTTGATCCGCCGGCACATCCGGCACGTGCGGGGCGCCTGGGCCGCGTCATGACGGACGTGGTGGTGATCGGCGCCGGTATCGTCGGCGCGGCGTGCGCCTACTACGCGTCGGCGGCCGGGCTGTCGGTGACCGTGGTTGACCGCGGACCGCTGGCCGGCGGCACGACGTCGGCCGGTGAGGGCAACCTCCTGCTGTCGGACAAGGAACCCGGGCCTGAGCTGGAGCTGGCGCTGCGGTCCAACCGGCTGTGGCTGGAGCTGGACGTCGGGCCGGTCGAACTGGAACCCAAGGGCGGCCTCATCGTCGCGGCCACCGCCGCCGGAATGTCCAGTGTGGAGGATATGGTGGCCGGGCAGCGGGCGGCGGGCGTGACGGTCACGGTGACCCGGGACCCCACCGAATACGAGCCACGGCTGCGGCCGGATCTCGCCGGCGGCGCCTACTACCCGCAGGACCTTCAGGTGCAGCCGATGCTCGCCACCGCACGGATGCTGCGCGCGGCGCCGGGTCTGACCGTCCACTACGGACATACCGTGACCGCGATCGAGACACACCACAGCCGGGTCGTCGCGGTGCGCACGGACCGGCAGCGCATCCCGACCGGGGCGGTGGTCAACGCGGCCGGCGTGTGGGCCGGTTCCGTGGCGGGTCTCGCCGGCGTGCCGCTGCCGATCGCGCCGCGGCGGGGTTTCGTGCTGGTCACCGAACCGCTGCCGCCGCTGGTCCGGCACAAGGTCTACGCCGCAGACTACGTGGCGAACGTGGCCAGCGGCGACGCCGGGCTGCAGGCCTCCGCGGTGGTCGAGAGCACGCCGGCGGGCACCATGCTGATCGGAGCGAGCCGCGAGCGGGTCGGCTTCGACCGAACTTTCGCGCTCCCCGTGCTGCGCCGGCTTGCCGCCCAGGCCGTCACACTTTTCCCTTTTCTGGCAACGGTTCGCCTGTTGAGGGCGTACCGGGGTTTCCGCCCGTACAGCCCGGACCACCTGCCGGTGATCGGCGCCGACCCGCGGGTGCCCGGCCTGTTCCACGCCTGCGGCCACGAGGGCGCGGGCATCGGCCTCGCGCCCGTGACCGGCGAGCTGATCGCCCGGGAGCTCACCGGAAAACCGGCCGAACTCGACCTGACCCCGTTCCGCCCGGAGCGATTCGCATGATGATCACGTTCGAGGGCCGGGAGATCCCGTTCGAACCGGGCCAGAGCGTCGCCGCGGCCCTGATCGCCGCCGGCATCCGCGCCTGGCGCACCACCCGCCGCGACGCCGCACCTCGCGGCTTGTTCTGCGGCATCGGCGCCTGCTACGACTGCCTGATCACGATCAACGACACCCCGGCCCAACGCGCCTGCCTGGCACCGGCCCGCGACGGAGACGTGATCACGCCGTGAGCTACCGCCGGCCCACGAACCCACCCCCCACCCCAGTTCCGGGTGGGGGCTCTGCGGCCAGTTTATCGGCGGGGGCATCTTTGAAGATCGAGTTGGGGGTGGGTGTGGATGGGAGGGGTTGTTGTGGATAAGTGGGGGTGGGGGTGATGTGGGCGTGGTGCGTTACGACATCGCTGTGGTAGGGGCTGGGCCGGCGGGGTTGGCTGCGGCGGCTACCGCGTCGGCGGCGGGGCGGCGGGTGGTGCTGCTGGACAGTGGGGTGGTTCCGGGTGGGCAGTATTGGCGGCATCGTCGGCACTTTCCTCCGGGAGGTCCGCGGTATCGGGAGCTGGCGGGGGCGCTTCGGCGAGTGGAGTACCGGCCTGAGGCCGGGGTTTGGTTCGCTGAGGCGGGGTTTGTGCTGCACGTGCCGGGCGGCACGGTTGAGGCGGAGCGGGTGGTGCTGGCGACGGGGGCGCATGACCGGGTGGTGCCGTTTCCGGGTTGGGATCTGCCCGGCGTGCTGACCGCGGGTGGGGCGCAGGCCTTGCTGAAGGGGCAGGGGGTGGTGGCCGGGCGGCGGGTTGTCGTGGCGGGCACGGGGCCGTTTCTGCTGCCGGTGGCCACCGGCTTGGCCGAGGCGGGGGCCCGGGTGGTCGGGGTGTTCGAGGCGGGCAACCCGTTTCGGATGGTGCGCCACCTGCCGGTGCCGGCGGCAAAACTGCGGGAGGCCGCGGGGTACGCCGTGCGGCTGGCGCGGCACCGGATTCCTTACCGCACGGGGCATCGGGTGGTCGCGGCGCATGGCGGCACCGAAGTGACGGCGGTGACCGTCCGCGGGCCGGGCGGTGCCACCCGGCGGGTGGACTGCGACACGCTCGCGGTTGGCCATGGGTTCGTGCCCGCGCTTGAGCTGCCGGTGCTGCTGGGGTGCGCCACCCGCCTCGATGCCGACACGAACCTGGTGGTGACCGTCGACCACGATCAGCGGACGTCGGTTCCGGATGTCCATGCGGCAGGCGAGATCACGGGTGTCGGCGGAGCCGACCTTGCTCTGGTTGAGGGCACGATCGCGGGGGCGGCCGCGGCCGGTATCGGGGTTCCGGATGGTTTGGTCCACCGGCGCGCCCGGTTGCGGCGGTTCGCGGCGGCCCTGCACGCCGTGCATCCGGTGCCGGGTAGCTGGGTGGACGCGTTGACGGACGACACGGTGATCTGCCGGTGCGAGGAGGTCCGGTTCGAGGCCGTGCGGGCGGCGCTGACCGACCTGGGGGCGACTGAGACGCGGACGGTGAAGGCGCTGACCCGGACCGGTATGGGTTGGTGTCAGGGCAGAATGTGCGGGTTCGCGGTGGCGTGCCTGACGGCCCGGGAGCAGGGGCGGCCGGTGCGGGCGGCCGATCTGGAAGCGTTCGCGAACCGGCCGATCGTTGCGCCGGTGACCCTCGGCGAACTGGCCGCCGGCATGATCGAATGATGGCATGAGCCGCCAGCAGCGGGCCGACATCGCCCGGCAAACCGATGAGATCGTCCATGCGGGACGGTATGCCACCCGGTCCGGCGCCGAGGTCGTCATCGCCGACGCGGTCGTGAGCGCGGTGCGGGGCACGATTCTGTACCGGCCGGAGCACGCCGTGGATGAGGGACCGCCGCCGAACGAGCGTGCGCTGGTCGAGGTGACCGAAGAGTCCACCCTCGCGGCGGCCAGGAGACTGGCCGGGGCCGCGCCGGATCCGGTGGCGTGCTTGAACTTCGCCTCCGCCCGCAAGCCCGGCGGGGGATACCGGTCGGGCGCGGCGGCGCAGGAGGAGAGCCTGGCGCGGTCCTCGGCGCTGGCCGCGTCGCTGGTGGCCGCACCGGAGTTCTACGAGTTCCACAACGCGAACCGGGACGCCCGGTACAGCGACCGGGTGATCTACTCCCCCGGCATCCCGGTGTTCCGCGACGACGCCGGCGCGCTGCTGTCCCGGCCATACCGGGTCGCGTTCCTGACCGCGGCGGCGCCGAACGTCTCGGCCATCACCGATCCGGCGCAGCTGGCGGAGATCCCGGCGATCCTGCACCGCCGCGCCGGCAAGGTGCTGGCCGTCGCCCGCCGGCACGGCCACCGCCGGCTGGTGCTGGGTGCCTGGGGCTGCGGCGTGTTCGGCAACGATCCGTCCACAGTGGCCGGTGTGTTCGCCGGCCTGCTGCGCACCGGCGGTCCGTTCGCCGGCATGTTCAGCCACGTCGTGTTCGCGATCCTCGACAACGAGGGCACCACCGTCGCGGCGTTCCGGAAAGCGTTCGCCTAGTCTGCCAGCCACGCCAGCAGGCGGCCCCGCGACCAGCAGCGGCCAAGGGCCTCGGCGTGCAGAGTCGAGTGGTCGAACAACGCCAGGCCGATGATGCTGTGGCCGGAGGCGCGGCGATCGCCCAGTGTCGGTATCGTCGGCGCGACTCCGACCCCCTCCGCTGACACCCACGCCACCGCCCGGCCGGCCGCCGCTTCGTCGAGGCGATGGAGGAAGCGCAGGCGGCTCTCGAGCGGGAAGTGCGACAGCGCCCACGTCGTGGTGACGACCGGCAGGGCGTCGGAGGGTACATGGGCGACGGCGTCGGGCAGCACCTCGACGGCGTCACCAGCCAGCAGCAGCGCGGGGGCTGTCGCCGCCAAGGCCATCTCCGCTTCCAGCCTCGCGATCCGCTCCGGCTGATCCGGCCACAGGCTGGCGCGCAACCATCGGGCGTCTTCCGCGTCGGTCACGTCGACCGGATCGAGGTCGACGCCGACCCGGGCGACGACCTCGGGCATCGCCCGCGTCGGGATGGGCCGGTCTCCCACGACCGAAGCCGACAGCTGCACGGGAGATGACGGGTCGCCCAGCGATTGTCCGTTGCTGTAGGTGATGCCAACGCGATCGACAGTGAGATTGAGCCCAGCCGAACAGCCCACGTCGATCAGCCCAACCGCATTCGCGCCCACCCGGCGCGCCGCCTCGGTGATGGCCGGATACAGCACGGCGCAGCGTCCGGTCTCGTTGGTCCGCGTCCGCCGGCGCACGGCGATGGCCACGACCGAGTCGGTCATGCGCAACAGCGTGTCGATCGCCGCGCCAGCGGCAGCCTCGCCGTCCGCGGCGGCATAGGCCGCGGCAAGCGCCGGGGCGCGTCCGGCGAGGGCGAGATCGTGCAGCGCGGCGAGGATCACCGTGGGATGCCGCTTGCGCGCCGGCACCGCCTCGATGGCGCGCAACGCCTCGTCGGACTCACTCAGGGCCACGGCGACGCGCTCATACAGCGGCGATGTTCCGGCGGCGTCGACCTCACCGAAGCGCCGAAACACCTCAGCGAGTGTGCGGGCCCTACCCACGACAGGACACTAGAAGGAAACCCGTTCGCGGGTGTCGACCCGGAGCACCGGCTGCTGCTGCAACTGGTCCTTGTAGGCTTGGCGGATCTCTTCGATCTCGCGGTTCGCGATGTGGTCGGTCAGCGGGTACAGCAGGATCAGCACCTTCGACTTCTCCTGGATGATCACGGATCCGTCGCGGAACTGGCCCAGACTAGTCCGCCCCTCCGGAATTTGATGCAGTGGTTGCGTTCCCGGGGAACGCTGCGGTCGTGTGGTCGATTGTGGCTGGGCCCCGTGACGGTCCCCTGAGGTTGTGTTGGTCGGCGCGGGGCTTTCCGCGGTGATCATCACACGCCCAAGTGGAGCGGGCGGTGCATGATGTGCAACCCCACGTAGCCATTCACCGGGTGGTGGAACGCTTCCGGGACGGTGCCGATGATCTCGAAGCCGAGCGACTTCCACAGGGCGACCGCGCGGGTGTTGGCTTCGACGACGGCGTTAAACTGCATGGCGCGGTAGCCGGCCGCGCGGGCCCAGTCGAGGGCGTGCTGGCCGAGGGCGCGGCCGACGCCCTTGCCGGAGTGGGCCGGGTCGACCATGAAGCTGGCGCTGGCGATGTGTGCGCCCGGGCCGCCCTGGTTGGGGTTCATCTTGGCGGAGCCGAGCACGGTGCCATGGTCGTTGACCGCGACGACGGTGCGGCCGGGCGGGTCGAGCAGCCAGATCTCCCGGGCCCGCTCCTCGGTCAGGTTCCGGTCGTAGGCGTAGGTCTCTCCGGCGGCCACGATCTGCTGGAGGAACGGCCAGATCGCCGGCCAGTCGGCCGGGGTCGCGTCACGGATCAGCACGGCGCCCAGCGTGCTGGGGACGCCGCCGCGGGGTCAACGGATTTCGGCGGCGGCACCGTAGAGCTTGGCGTGATCCTTGCGGTAGATGCCGACGCCGACGGTGCGCCAGATCAGCCGGACCGGCGCCGGCAGCAGCGCCATGAACCGGGTCCGCTCGTCCAGAGTGGCGTCCCGCAGGATCGCGCCGAGTGCGACCAACCCCTTGCGGCCCTTGGGGATCCCGCTCTGCCCGTGCTCGCCGAGGGCGGTCCATTCAACCTGCGTGATGTGGTCGGAGACCAGCGGCAGGATGTGGTTCTCCTCGTCGTCGAGGTGCTCGTCGAGCGCCACCGACAGCTCCGCGATCAGCGCCGCCAGCTCGTCCCGGCTCACCTCGTCGGCCCCCGCGCGCCAGCGGATCAGCACCGGGTCGATGCGCTCGAGCAGCGAGGACACCACCTCGTGCTGGGTTTCCATGCGCCGCACCAGCTCGGCGTCGAGCGCGCCGATCCGCGACAGCAGCAGCGGCCAGAGCATCTCGTCCTCGCCGGTGTGGTGATGGTGCAGCCCGCGGGTGAGCACGGCCGCGTGCCCGCCGACGATCTCCGCGCGCGCCCGGTCCCCGGCGGCCACCGCGCGGACCAGCTCCGGCAGCGCGGCGAACTCGCGCCGGAACATCTTGTGCACCAACACCATGTCCCAGGTGTCGACCTTGGCACCCATGGCTCCCACCCCGTTCAGCTCGGCTCGACCCAGATTCCCGGGGAAGTCTGCCGAGCGAAAGGGCACAAGGTCCACAGTGGCCCCCGGCTCGACCGGATCTCGAGACGATCAGGCGCCCCGGCCGCCTCCAGGGTCCGCTTCACCACCGCGATGCCGGCGGACATGAGCTCGCCCATGGGTTCGGCCACCTCGTGCGGCAGCACGTCGGCGATCCACACGAACCGGCTGTGGCCCGGACCGTCCGGGAACACCTGCGCGGAGGCGTTGTGATGGCTCAGGCCCAGCGGACCAGCGACCACCGACCACACCAGACGCCGGGCCGCGTCGTCGCGGTCCACGATGAGCTCGCGGGCCACGCCCCCATTGAAGAACGTGACGACGCGGGCGCCGGGCTCGAGCCGGGTGTCCACGACGAAGCCGGGGACCAGGGGTTCGTGGAGCGCGCCGACGTCGCGCAGCGCCGCCCAGACGTCGTCCGGGCTCGCCTCGATCATGATCTCCTTGCGCACGGATGCCATGGGCGAGAGCCTGCCCAACCCCGGCCCGGGCCGGGGTTGGGCATTCTTGCGGTGACTGTCGGCGCCCGGGCGTAGCGTGACCGCGTGCTCAGCAGCGTGGCCGTGGCGGCCGGTCCGGCTTCACGATCACGACGGTGACCTGCGCAAACGATCATGTTAGATGGATGCCGGCGGCCGAGCCGCGCACCGGGTACGGGCTGGTGCTGGTCCGGCATGGACGATTCCGCCGGCTGGCGCGCGGGGTCGCCGTCGACGCCGATCCGGCCGTGGGCTACCTGATGGCGCCGGACGAGGACGAGCGGTTCGCGCACCCGGCCGGCGGGGACGTGTGCACCTGGGTGGGCGTCGCGCCCGACGTGTGGCACGTCATGGCGGGCGACTCGCGCGCCGGGCCGGCGGTGTACGTGGACGCCCGGCTCGACCTCACGCACCGCCGCCTGCTGGCCGCGGCGGCGGCCGGCGACATCGGGTACGGCGTCGCCGAGGAGTTGCTCGGCGCGCTGGCCCAGGCCCTGCGCAGGGCGCCGCCGGGTGGTGCCGCCCGGGACCGGGCCCTGGTGGCCGCCGCGCGGGAGGCCCTCGCCGCCGATCATCCGGCCGCGGCCGGGTTGCTGCCGCTGGCCGCGCTGCTCGGCGTCTCGCCGTACCGGCTCAGCCGGGCGTTCCCGCGCGAGACCGGCGTGCCGTTGACCCGCTACCGCAACCGGATCCGGGTCGGCCGGGCTCTCGACCGGCTGGCCGCCGGGGAGCGGAACCTGGCGGTCCTGGCCGCGGACCTGGGTTTCGCCGACCAGGCACACCTGTGCCGGACCATGCGCGCGCACCTCGGGCACCCGCCGTCCGAGGTGCGCCGGCTGCTGGAACCGGCAGGATAGGAGCTTGTGCGGCTACCCATCATCGACGTGAGCCCGTTCGCCGGCGCCGGGTCCGAGGCCGAGCGGGACCGCGTCGCCGCGACCGTCGACGCCACCTGCCGGGAGACCGGCTTCTTCCTGATCACCGGGCACGGCGTCGAGGACGGCGTCAGGGCCGCGATGCTGGACGCGGCGCGGGAGTTCTTCGCCCTGCCACTGCCCCGAAAGCAGGCCATCGCCATTGAGAAGTCGGCGCACCACCGGGGTTATGTCGGCATCGCGGCGGAGACTTTGGACACTGTCGGCGATCTGAAGGAGACACTGGACACCGGCGGTGAGCATGGTCCGGACCACCCCGAGGTGCGCGCCGGGGTACCGCTCTTCGGCCCGAACCAGTTGCCCGACCTGCCCGGCTTCCATGAGGTCTGGACCACCTACCGGAGCCAGGCGATCGAGGCGGCCGAACGGGTGCAGCGGGCGATGGCCCGCGCGCTCGGCCTCTCCGACGAGCACATCACCACGCTGCCCGGCGGTGAGACCATGTACCACCTCCGGCTGATCCACTACCCGCCGCAGCGCTCGCACACCCCGGCGCCGGGCCAACTCGGCTGCGGCGCGCACACCGACTACGGCACCGTCACGGTGCTCGCCGATGACGGCATCGGCGGGCTACAGGTCATGCACCGCAACGGAACCTGGATCGACGTGCGGGTGCCCGGCGACGCGCTGGTGGTGAACATCGGCGACCTGATGGCGATCTGGACCAATGACCGGTGGATCTCCAACCCGCACCGGGTGGTCAATCCGCCGGACACCGATCGCTACTCCATGCCACTGTTCGTCACGCCGCCGTTCCACGCCACGATCAGCTGCCTACAGAGCTGCGTGGCCGACGGCGCGAAGTACCCGCCGCAGCAGGCCGGACCGTACCTGCTGTCCCGGTTCGACGCGACGCACAGCTACCGAAACCCCTTGCTGGACAACGGTTAGAAAGCCTCCGCCCAACCAACCGCACCTCAGGGGAACGTGACGCAACCCAGCCACAATCAACCTGACAACCGCAGCGTTCGCTGGAACGCAACGACAGCAGTTAATTCCGGAGAGGCGGTTCAGCGGGAGTGCGGGCGGCGGGGATGAGGTCGAGCAGGCCCAAAGCGTGTGCGGCGGCCAGCGCTCCCGGACGGTTGCGCGCGCCAAGTTTGCGGAACAGGCGGGCCTGGGTGTTCTCGACGGTTTTCTCCGCGATGCCGAGCGCGCGGGCGGTGAGCCGGACGGTGTGACCGTTCGCGATGGAGCGGAGGATGTCGCACTCGCGGGAGGTCAGCTCCGGCAGGCCGGGAGCGGAGCCCCCGGAGGGGCCGCGCACGGCATCGAGCAGGGCACCGGCGGCGCTCTCCTCGATAGCAAGGTAGCCGTGCGTGGCCAGGGTCAGGGCGGGCACCAGGTCGGTGGCGACCCGGTCGGCGGTGACGACGGTCAGTGCGCCGCGGAGCAGGGCGCCGAGCACCTCGGCGCGCGGTGGCGGGGTACTGCGGACGAGCGCGACCGGAAGGCCGGCGTCCCATCCGGTGGGCCAGTCCGTGGGGGCAGGGTCGACGAGGACCACGAACACCGACTCGGAGGCCTCGCCCTCCTCGGGTCTCGGTCTGTTGGCGTCCACGTCCGTGGCCACCGAGATGCCGGCGGCCAGCAGGGTGGCGGCCACCCGGTCGCGGGTCGGGCCGGACTCGCCGCGCAGCACCGCGACCACGGTGTCCACCGGTCTGCCGTTGGTCGCCGGGCGCGCCGGCGGTCTGGTGACGATGCCGAGCGCGGTCGCCCGGGCCACCACCTGGCACTGGCTGGCGACCTCGAGCTTGCGGTAGATCCGCCGCTTGGCGTTGGCGACCGCGGAGGTGCTGATGTCCAGCAGCTGGGCGATTCGGTTGGCCGTGTGCCCGGCGCTGAGCAGAGAGATGATCTTCCCCTCCTGCTCGGTCAGCCCGTCCTCCAGGCCGGCCGAGCGGACCGGGTGGTTCCGGTACGTCGCAACGTAACGTTGCAACACGACCAGCAACGCATCGAGCCCGTGCGAGCACGGCAGCAGCGTGTCGACGCCGAGTTGCCAGAGCGCGCCGAGCTCGGCCGAGGACAGTCGCTCGTAGACGACCACCAGCCGGGCCAGGTCGACGCAGTCCTTGAGCCGCTTCAACACCTGCGGGTCCGTGCCGATGCCGCCCCCCACGTCCACCAGCACCACGTCCGGGTGTTGCAGCTCGCACAGCATGGGCAGGTCGTCGAGATCAGCGACACTGCCGACCACCGCGTACTCGGGCCTCGCCTCGAGGCACCCTGCCAGCGCGTCTCTGAACAGACGGCGAGGAGAGCGCAGCGCTACACGGATCATGTACACCTACCCCTTTTGCGCCTGGCACTCCTCCCCATGACTCACTCATTGTGGTACTGCGACCACATGTTGCAACAGGCCCTAGGGGGTTTAGTTTGGGCAACTCCAATTATTGCCATTACCAGTGCTTGAGCTGAACCGGTCCCGTGCGATGTGCACGGGACCGGTTCAGGGATTACTTAACTCTGGACGACCGTACAGGCCGTGGTGTTCAGGCTGATCGCCGTCGGTCTGGCGTTGGTCACCCCGTTCCAGGTGGCCGTGAACCCGACATCCTGGACGGTCTGACCCGGGTTGATCTGGTTGTTCCAGGACGCGTTCTGCGCAGGCACCCTGTTGATGTCCTGCGTCACCACCCCGTTCCAGAGCAACGAGACCTGCTGGCCGTTGGCGAACACGAACCGCTCGGTCCAGTTGGTGATCGGCGTCGATCCGGTGTTGGTGATGTTCTGGCTGACCTGGAACCCGTTGGTGCTCCCGGTCCACTGGTTGGTGATGTGGTACTCGACCCGGCAGCTGGTCGGCGGGTTGTCGCCGTGCGTGAAGAACACGTTGCCCGGCAGCTCCGCCCGGTCGATGCCGGCGTTGCGCGAGATGATGTCGCCGAGGTTGCTGCGGAAATCGATCCCGTAGGTGTTGCGGATGAACGTCAGGCCCTGGTCGTTGCCGAAGAAGAACCGGTCACCGTCCCGGAGCCGGGTGAACTCCCGGGTCCACATTGCACGCTGCAACGCGCCGAACTCCGATCCGGCCACGTGCTGCTCGGACACCATGCCGATGAACGGGTCCACATTGTTCACGTTGCCGTAGATCGCGGCCAGCTTCGCGGCCAGCGGGGCCCGCCGGGTGGCCTTGTCGATCGTGGTGTCGGCCCGCACCGGGTCCGCCACCGGGTCGACAACCTGGTTGAACGGGTCGCGCAGCTGCGTGAACTCGAGGCTCGCCGGGGTGTCGATGCCGGTGCCAGGCGGGAACGTCTGGCTGGCCTCGCCGGTGATCTGGGTGAACGAGGTCACCGCCGGCAGCCCGTAGGCCACCCGTAGCTGGTTGTAGCTCGGCATGCCGTGATCACGGGCCCGCTCGATGTCGATCGCACCGAGGTCGGTCACGCCGTTGAAGCAGTCCGGCAGCTCCGGCCCGTCGAGGCAGTCCGGGTTGCTGGAGTTCGGCACCTTGAACAGCACGCTGCGCAGCTGGTTGTCGATCATTTCGTCGTTCTTGTACTGCGCCTCGGCGCCGATGGCCTCCAGCAGCGGTCCAAGCTGCAACCGCGGGACCAAGTCGGGGTTGAAGAAGCCGCGGTTCAGCGGAATCACGACGGCGACCTCGTCGCCTTCTTCGACCTCGAGGCCCTGGGCCCGGAAGAAGTCGAGGTCCGCCGCGCTGTAGGTGCCGGCCTCGGCCTCGATCTCCATCTCACCGTGGATCTGGCTGTGCGCCCGGTATCCGACGGTGGCGAACTCGTTGGACAGTGTGGCGTCGATGTTGTTCTTGTACCCGGTGTAGGCGGGCAGCGTGACGCCCATCGCCGGGAGCCACTCGTTGTAGGTGACGAACTGCTGCTCGGCGACCACGACCCGGCGCGCGATCTGGAACTTGTCCTCCTGGCTGAGCGAGGCGGGCAGGGCGTTCACGATCCGGTTGTGCTCGCGGGCGAACAGGGTGTGCGTCGCGGTAAGGAACAGGTTCTCGTTGGCCCGCACGTCGCCGGCGACCATGGCGCTGTTCGGGTTGGCCAGCAGGATGCCGTCGACGTCCATGGCCGGCGCGGTGTTCGCGTTGCCACGGGCGGTCTTCCTGGGCAGGAAGCCGTTCTGCAGCATCAGCGTGGCGGCGTTGTTGGCCGGGTTGCCGTCGACCGTGCCGTCCCGCAGCCAGTCCAGCCGGGTGGCCGAGGCACCGTAGACCGTTTCCGCGTCGATGTACGAGCTTTCGGTGTTGACCTGCTGGCGTGGGTTGTTCACGCCGGTCCCGGGTGCGGCGGCCGAACGCTGCATCGCGATCGTGCCGAGGTTGTTGGTGAACTGCTCATCCGGGTCGGCCGCGTTGAACGCGATGTTCTCGTTCTCGGTGCCGGACTGGCGCAGGCCGAAGGTGTGGTCTAGGAACTGGCCCCAGGCCCAACCCCAGGCGTCCAACTGCCGCTCGGAGAAGATGTTCTGGGCGATGTCGCTGTGGACCCGGTTGCTGACCATCCGGGCGTTCGGCCCGGTGACCGGCTGGCTGCGGCCGTCGGCGTAGCGCGCGGCGGCGACCCGGGAGTAGGGCTGGCCGGCCCGGCCCCAGTTGGGGTTGGCCGCGTTGTTTCCGGCGCCGTCGAGGTTTGCCACTTCAAAGGGCACGGCCGCCGTCGCGGAGCCCGACATGATCAGTACCTGCGCCACGGCGAGGATCACCGCGGCGGTCATGATCAGTAACGGATTCCGTGAAGTTCTCAATCTAAGCTTCACGTCATTCCTCTCCATCAGCATTAGCCGCCGCACCACCGGGGGTCAGGGGAACCGGTGGGTCGGCGACGCACGGGAACTGTTTATGCAAAGAAGCAGGAATCCGGCAGGGATTTACGAAGCTCGCCGAAATACTTTGGCCAACCGCGCTCCGAATCGCTCGATTGCCCAAACCGGCAGGTGGGCCGGCACTGGTCAAACGACATTGTTGAGGCGGGCCCCGCCACGGGACATTTTCGGCACCTGCGGCAATCCTGGACCGCGTCCAAACAACGGTCAATACCGGCATCCCACCCGTTTCCCTTGGGGGTGTCACCTGGAGAAACAGGCGGCTACCCGGCGCACCGACCGGTCGGTTGACAACGCTGTCTCACCTGCTGACAAAACCGGCCGAACCGCTGGTCCAACCGGGCGAAGTCAGCGCTCCAGCCTTCCCGGCGGCCCGGCCCGCTGGGAGGATGCAACGCTGACAACGTTGTCAACTCCTCCCTGCTGGAGTACGCCATGCACCGGTATCCGATATTCGCGGCGCTGCTGGCCGCCGGTACCGCCCTTGCCCTCGCCGTCGCCCCGGCCGCCGTCGCCCACGCGGGGCCCGTCGTCGGGGTCGTCATCGACGATCCGGCCCAGTACGTGAACCCGTTCGTCGGAACGAAACCTGGCGGCCCGGACTTCGGCCACGGCGGCGGCGCCGGCAACACCTTCCCCGGCGCGGACGCCCCGTTCGGCATGCTGCAGTGGAGCCCGGACACCGTGCTGCACCAGCACGGCGGCTACCACTACGACGACAACCGGATCAAGGGGTTCAGCCTCACCCACCTGTCCGGGCCGGGCTGCAGCGACTTCGGCAACGTGCCGTTCATGCCCGCGCTCGGTGGCAGCCCGGTCAGCTTCTCAACGTTCTCGCACGCCAACGAGTCCGCCGCGCCCGGCTACTACTCGGTGACGTTCGACAACGGCGTGCGCACGGAACTGACCACCACCGCGCGCAGCGGACTGGCCCGGATCACCTACCCCGCCGGGCAGCAGGCGTCCCTGTCGGTGGACGCGGCGAAGGCGTTCAACGCGGCCAGCGGCACGATCACCGTCGGCACCAGCACGTTGACCGGATTCACCGACAGCGGCGGGTTCTGCGGCGCGGGGAACCGCTACCGGCTGCACTTCTCCATCGAGTTCGACCGGCCGTTCGTGTCCGCGGGCGTCGCCGGTCCGGACGGCAAGGTGGACAACTCGCGGCGCTCCATCGAGGGCAGCAGCAAGGGAACCGTGCCGGCGTCGCCGAAGACCGCGGCGTCGCAGTCGGGTGTGGACACCCGGCTCGCCCCCGCACCCGAGGCGACCACGGGCGCGGTCGAGCCGCTGGCCGCGGCGGCGTTCGTCTCGTTCGACACCAGCGCGAGCCGGACGGTGACCGCCCGGGTCGGCATCTCGTTCGTCAGCGTCGACGGGGCGCGCGCCAACCTCAACGCGGAGCAGGGCGGCCGGTCCTTCGACGATGTCCGGACCGGCACCCGGGCCGCGTGGAACGACCTGCTCAGCCGGATCGCGGTGACCGGCGGCACGACCACCCAGCGCCAGGTGCTGTACACCAACCTCTACCACTCCCTGTTGCACCCCAACGTGTTCAGCGACACGAACGGCCAGTACACGGGCTTCGACGCCCGGGTGCACAGCACGGTCGCCGGGCACACGCAGTACGCCGACTTCTCCGGCTGGGACGTGTACCGCTCGCAGGTACAACTCGTGGCACTGCTGGCACCGGCGCAGGCCTCCGACATCGCCCAGTCCGCGATCAACCAGGCCACCCAGGGCGGCTACCTGGACCGGTGGACCGTGGCCAACGGCGGCACCGGCGTGATGAACGGCGACCCGCTCTCGATCATCATCGCGAACATGTACGCCTTCGGGGCACGCGACTTCGACGCGGCGGCCGGGCTGCAGCGGATGCTCACCGGCAGCCACGACGGGCGCCAGCGGCCCGGTTTCCAGCAGTACGACACGATGGGCTACGTCCCCACCGGCACCGGCGGGGTCTGGGGCTCCGCGGCCACCACGCTCGAGTACACCAGCGCGGACTTCGCCGTGTCCGCGTTCGCCGGCCGGCTCGGCGACACCGCGACCGCCGAGTCCTATCTGCGCCGCGCCCAGTACTGGCGCGACCTGTTCGAGTCGCGCAACAGGTACCTCCAGCCGCGCAACGCCGACACCACGTTCCCCTCGTTCAGCCCGACCCAGCAGAACGAGTACGTCGAGGGCAACGCCGCCCAGTACACCTGGATGGTCCCGTACAACTACCGCGGCCTGTTCGACGCGATGGGTGGCAACGCCGCCGTGCTCCCCCGGCTCGACGCGTTCTTCACCGAGCTCAACGCCGGACCCACCAAGGCGAACGCCTACCTCGGCAACGAGCCCAGCCTGGAGACCCCGTGGGCCTACGCCTACGCCGGCGCTCCCTACAAAACGGCCGACGTCGTCCGCCGCGCGCTGACCTCGATCTTCAAGGCGACCCCGGACGGCTACGTCGGCAACGACGACCTCGGCCAGATGTCCTCCTGGGCGGTCTGGGCCGCAATCGGCCTCTACCCGGAGGTGCCCGGCCGCTCCGAGCTCGTCCTGGCCAGCCCGCAGTTCCCCGGCATCACCATCCGCCGCGGCAACGGCGCGGTGATCGACATCAGCGCACCGAACGCGTCGGACACCGTGAAATACGTGCAAAGTCTTACGGCGAACGGAGTTTCGTCGAATCGTCCCTGGCTGACCGAGTCTTTCGTGGCCACCGGCGGGACGCTGGCGTTCACCTTGTCGTCGACGCCGAACACGTCGTGGGGCTCCGCCGCGGCCGACGCGCCACCCTCGTTCGAGGTGGGCCCGAACCCGGCGCGCACCGGTCCGATCACCGGGCTGGCGAGCAAGTGCGTCGACGTCAACCAGAGCAGCACCGCCAACGGCACCAAGATCCAGCTGTGGACCTGCAACGGAAGCAGCGCCCAGGTGTGGACCCTCGCCTCCGACGGCAGCGTCCGTGCCCTCGGCAAGTGCCTCGACATCGACCACAGTGGACGGTCCGACGGCACCAAGCTCCAGCTGTGGGACTGCAACAGCACGGGCGCCCAGCAGTGGTGGCCCCGCCCCGGCGGCGCGCTGGTCAACCCGCCCTCAGGCAAGTGCCTGGACGTGCCCAACAGCAACACCGCCGACGGCACCCAGCTCCAGATCTGGACCTGCAACTCCACCGGCGCCCAAACCTGGCGCCTGCCGTAGTTGATCGGCGCGGGGAAGCAACGTCACGTTCATGCGCTAGAGGGCAAGCAACGTCACGTTGCTTTCCGGGCGGCCGGCTGCCGGCTTCGGTCACCGACCAGGAGTTCCGCGCGCGGTTCCGGCGCGAGTCGCGGATCGTGGCCGACCTCAGGCATCCCAACGCGGCCCCCCGCGGGCGGAGGCCTCCGCGACCGCCACTGGCACACTGACAACCATGACCGACGATCCCTACCTCTGGCTGGAAGAGGTCACGAGCGAGACCGCCCTGGACTGGGTACGGGACCGCAACGCCGAGTCCGTCACCGAGCTCACCGGTGGCGAGCGCTTCGCCGAGCTCCGCGACGAGATCCGCCAGGTCCTCGACGCCGACGACCGGATCCCCTACCCGCGACGCCGGGGTGAGTACCTCTACAACTTCTGGCAGGACGCCGACCACCCGCGCGGCCTCTGGCGGCGGACCACACTCGACGAGTACCGGAAGGACCGGCCCGCCTGGGAGATCCTGCTCGACGTGGACGCGCTGGGCGAGGCCGAGGGCGAGAGCTGGGTCTGGGAGGGCGCCGCGTTGCTGCGGCCGGAGTACCGGCTGGCCCTGGTGGAACTCTCCCGGGGTGGCGCGGACGCGGCCGTGGTGCGGGAGTTCGACCTGGAGACCCGGTCCTTCGTCGACGGCGGGTTCGAGCTGCCCGAGGCGAAGTCGTACGTGAGCTGGATCGACGCGGACCGGATCTTCGTCGGCACCGACTTCGGCGAGGGGTCGATGACCACCTCGGGATATCCACGGATCGTCAGGGAGTGGCGCCGCGGCACGCCGCTGGCCGAGGCCGTGACGGTGTACGAGGGGAAGCCGGACGATGTCTCCGTGCACGGGTACCACGACTCGACCGACGGGTTCGAGCGGGACATCGTCAGCCGCAGCATCGACTTCTGGCGGAGCGAGAAGTACCTGCGCACCCCGGGCGGGGACCTGGCGCGGATCGAGGTGCCGGACGACGCCCGGATCGACGTGCACCGCGAGTGGTTGCTGGTGACGACCAAGACCGAATGGACGGTCGACGGGACGACCTACCCGGCGGGCGCGTTGCTGGTCGCGGATTTCGAGAAGTTCATTGCGGGGCAACAAGATCTGATCGTCCTCTTCGAACCGGACGAGCATTCGGCGCTGAGCTACCACGTCTGGACGCGACACCACCTGATCATCGCCTCGCTGGTCGACGTGCGGAGCCGGCTGGAGGTGCTCACCCCCGGCCCCGACGGTCTCCGCCGCGCGGATCTCGGGGCAGTGCCGGAACTGGCCGTGGCCGAGATCGTGGGGGTCGACCCGCACCAGAGCGACGAGTACTTCCTCAGCGTCAGCGGGTTCACCCTTCCGTCCACTTTGGAGCGTGGTGAGATCGGCGCCGAGCCGGAGATCCTCAAGCAGGCACCGGCCTTCTTCGACGCATCCGGGCTGACCGTCCAGCAGCACTTCGCGGTGTCGGCCGACGGCACCCGGGTGCCCTACTTCGTGGTGGGCCGCGGCGACGGCCCCGGACCCACGATGCTCTACGGCTACGGCGGCTACGAGATCTCGCTGACCCCGGGCTACAGCGGCACGCTCGGGCGCGGCTGGCTGGCCCGCGGCGGAACCTACGTGGTGGCCAACACCCGGGGCGGCGGCGAGTACGGCCCCCGCTGGCACCTGTCCGCGCTGAAGGCCGACCGCGCCCGGGTGTACGAGGATTTCACCGCCGTGGCACGGGATCTGGTGACCCGCGGGATCACCACCCCGGCACAACTCGCCATCCAGGGCGGCAGCAACGGCGGCCTGCTGATGGGCGTGATGCTCACCAAGCACCCCGAACTGTTCGGCGCGGTCGTCGCCCAGGTTCCCGTCCTGGACATGCTCCGCTTCCACCGCCTGCTGGCCGGGGCGTCCTGGATCGCCGAGTGGGGCGATCCGGACGACCCGGCCGATGCCGTCTACCTCAAGGAGTTCTCCCCTTACCACAACGTCGGCAGTGGACGGACCTACCCGCCGGCCCTGCTCATCACGTCCACAAGGGATGATCGGGTGCACCCCGGCCACGCCCGCAAGATGGTCGCCCGGCTCCTCGAGACCGGCCACGACGTGCGCTACTACGAAAACATCGAAGGCGGCCACGGCGCGGCGGCTGACAACGAGCAGCTCGCGTTCAAGTCGGCCCTGATCTACGAGTTCCTCTGGCGCATCCTGACCTAGTACAGCAGCCGCGCTTCCTCACGTCGCTGTGTTGGCGCCTCACGTCGCTGTGTTGGCGCCTCACGTCGCTGTGTTGGCTTCTGGCGTGGGTGTGTTGGCTGGCGACGACGACGCCGGACGCAGCGGATGGCGCCCACCACGCACCCTTGGCCAACACGGCGACGCCACACGCCAACACAACGACGCCACGGGCCAACATGGCGACGCCAGAGGCCAACACGCCGAACAGCACGAAGTGCTAGGCCCGGAAGCCGTTGCGGGTGTAGGTCAGGCTGAACGAGCCGCGGTTGGCGAAGTACACCGACACGAGGTACGCGGGGTCGGTGGCGAGCAGGCCGCGCGGGATGTCGCCGCCGTCGTCGTGGTCGTCCCAGCCCCACGGCGCGTTCGCCGAGTTGTCCGCGCCGTTGTCGCCGCGGAAGGTGCCGAAGCTGGCGTAGGTGACCGGATCCGAGCGGCGCGCCCACATGCCGCCGGCGGCGAACGTGTCGGCCAGCCGGTAGGCCACCGACCGGTCGTTGCCGCTGGACGGGACCTCGGCGGCCGTGGCGCTCGGAAAGTAGACGACGCCGTCGCTGCCGGGGAAGTTGGCGCCGTTCCAGCCGAACGCGCCGTGGCCCTTGGCCTCCTGGAACGTGGCCGGGTGCGGGACACCGCCGACGTTCTGCACGATCAGCGTGCCGTCCACGCTCTCCCGCCCGGCGGTGTACGGGCTGCCGGCCGGCAGGTAGGAGTAGAAGTTGTCGTGCGCCACGGTGACCATGGCCTCGAGCGCGCCGAACTCGCTGCCGTCCTTGCGCACGGTCAGCAGCATGCCCTCCATGTCGTTCTCGTGGGTGAAGAGCTCGAACGGGTCGGGGAAGTCCTCCCAGTCGCGCGGGTGGTAGTACGCGTACACCAGGAACCAGTGGGTGGACGTCTCCACCACCGAGTAGTACATCCAGCCGGTGAGCCGGGCGAGGTTGTCGTCCTGGTGCTCCCAGTTGTTGAGGGTGTCCCACTCGGCGTCGTAGTCGATCGTGGACAGGTAGTCGGCGTCGTAGTCGGATGAGTCGGTGTCCTGGTAGTGCACTGGTGCCCAGCGCAGCGCGAGTGCCGCGTCGGTGGGTGCGGCGGCGGCCGGGGTCGGGCTCACCATGATCAGCGCGGCGCCGGTGAGCAGCGCGGATCCGGTGGCGGTGAGGCGGCGGAGCAGGGTCATGATGCGCAACCTCCAACTCGGAAACAGAGTCGGAGAATTACGTACCATCGGTAGGTGAACATGAGCCAGCGTCAGGTTGAGCGGGCGCGGTCCCTCGTGGCAACGGCAGGCCGGGTCGTGGCCATGACCGGCGCCGGCATCTCCACCGAATCCGGCATCCCCGACTTCCGCGGCCCGAACGGCGTGTGGACGAAGAACCCGGAGGCCGAGAAGCTCTTCACCATCCACAACTACGTCGCCGACCCCGACGTCCGCCGGCGCTCCTGGCAGACCCGCGCGTCGCACGGCGCGTGGGACGCGCAGGCGAACGCCGCGCACCGCGCGCTGGTCACCCTGGAGCGCACCGGCCGGCTGACCGCCATCGTCACCCAGAACATCGACGGCCTGCACCAGCGCGCCGGCTCCGACCCCGACCTGGTCATCGAGCTGCACGGCACGATGTTCGAGACCATCTGCCTGACCTGCGCCGACCGCCGCACGATGCGCGAAGCCCTCGACCGGGTGGCCGCCGGCGAGCCCGACCCGCCGTGCCTGCTCTGCGGCGGCATCCTCAAGTCCGCGACCATCTCCTTTGGACAGCCGCTCGACGTGGCGGTGCTCGCCCGCGCGCGCGACGCCGCCCTCGGCTGCGACCTGATGCTCGTCGCCGGCAGCTCGCTCACCGTGCAACCCGCCGCTGGCCTGGTCGGGCTCGCCGCGCACGCCGGCGCGACGGTCGTTGTGTGCAACGGCTCCGAGACCCCCTACGACGACCTCGCCGAGGTGGTGCTGCGCGAGCCGCTCGGCCAAGTGCTCCCCGCCCTGGTCTGATCCTGCGAGTCCCCACTTCCAGCACGCGAGTCCCCACTTCCAGCACGCGAGTTCGCACTTCCAGTCAGCGAGTTCGCGGTTGAGACCTGCGGCTCGCTAGCCGAAACCGGGAACTCGACTGCCTGAACCGGGGACTCGCGGTCCTGAACCGGGGACTCGCGGCGCACCCCCGAGCCACCCATCCTCGTTGAACCAGGCATGAGCCTGCGCCGGTTCGTGAGCCCCTACGCCCGACTGCCCGTGCTGGCGCTGCTCGTGGGAGTGACCGTCATCGGACTCGCCACCCACCCCGCCGACGCCCCGGCCGAAGCTCCGGCCCGCACCCCCGACCCCGGGCACACCTCGCTCCCCTTCGCCATCCTGCTCGCCCTCGCGATCCCCGCGACCGTGCTCCTCACGATCGCCGCGGTCCGGTATCGCCGCCGCCCCGCACCCCGGCCTCCGGTGCAACGCCGGGCGGGCCGGCAGCCGCCCCGACGATGGCTCGCCGCGCTGGCGCTGCTCGGCCTGCTCACCGTCACCGTCGCCGGCTCCGCCCTGGCGGCCCGGCTCTCCCGTCCCGACCCGCCGCCGGCCGAACCGCGGCCCAGCCCCACGCCGGCATCGTCGGTCACCGGCGCACCCGAGGACCTGGCGTGGCTGCTCGTGGCGGCGTCCACGCTGCTCACCCTGCTGATCGTGGCGGCGATCGCGCACATCCGGTCCACCGCTGAGGAGCCCGCCCCGAAACCACCGCCGCCGCCCACGCTCGCCGAGGCGGTCCACCGCGCGCTGGCCGCCGTCACCCAACCCGCCGACGACCCGCGGACCGCGATCATCCGAAGCTATGCCGCCATGGAGAACGCCCTGACCACCGTGCCCGCAGCCGCCCCGCACGCCGCCGACTCCCCGTCCGAGGTGCTGCACCGGGCCGCCGCGCTCGGCGCCGTCCGCTCCCCCGGCGCGTGGCGGCTGGTCGAGCTGTTCGACGAGGCCCGGTTCAGCCCACACCCGATGACCGAGCACGACCGCCTGGACGCCGTCGCCGCGATCCGCTTGATCCTGGTAGACATCGAGGGCAGATCATGAGTTGGTTGACGGTCGTCGACGTGGTGGCCATCGTCGCGCTGTTCGCCTGGCGGCTGAACCTCATCCCGCGCCGTCCCGATGCGTCCACAGTGGACGATGAGCCGGCGCCGCTGCCGGACACGTCGATGGACCGGGCCCGGGCCACGCTCGACTGGGCGGACGGGTCCCGGGCCGACTGGGACCGGCACGTCCGCCCGCTGCTCGCCCGCGAGGTCGCCGAGGTGCTCCGGGCCCGGCGCGACCCCGCGCTGCCCCAACCGGCACACACCGGCGGCCGGCTGCTCGGGCCCGACCTGTGGCCGCTGGTGGATCCGGCGCAACCGTTCACCGCCGAACCCGACCGCCCCGGCCCCGGCCGTGACGGGCTCGCCCGCATCCTCGACCGGCTGGAGCGCCTGTGAGACTGCTGTCATCCGCGACGACCGCCCTGGCCACCGCGGTGCTGGACGAGGTCGAGCTGGCCGTGGTCGGCAAGCGCGACGCGCTCACCCTGATCATGCTCGGCATCCTGGCCCGCGGGCATGTGCTGATCGAGGACCTGCCCGGGGTGGGCAAGACGCTGATCGCCCGCTCCTTCGCCACCGCGCTCGGCCTGCGGTTCACCCGCGTCCAGTTCACCCCGGACCTGCTGCCCGCGGACCTCATCGGCACCACCGTCTACGAGCAGGCCCGCAACGTGTTCCGGTTCCGGCCGGGCCCGGCGTTCACCCACCTGCTGCTCGCCGACGAGATCAACCGCACGCCGCCGAAAACCCAGGCCGCGCTGCTGGAGGCGATGGCCGAGATGCAGATCAGCGTGGACGGCGACACGCACAAGCTGCCCGACCCGTTCATCGTGCTGGCCACCGACAACCCGATCGAGTACGAGGGGACCTACCCGCTGCCCGAGGCCCAGCTCGACCGGTTCACCCTGCGCGTGCGGCTGGGTTACCTGCCCGAGGCCGGCGAGGTGGAGATGCTGCAGCGCCGGATCGACCGCGGCTCCGCGGCGCCCACGCTCGGCCCGGTCGTCGGGGTGGACGAGGTGCTGGCCATGCGCGAGTCACTGGAGTCGGTCTCGGTGCACCCGGACATCCTGGGCTACATCGTGGCCCTGGCCGCCGCCACCCGCGGGCACCACCGGGTCGACGTCGGGGTGAGCCCGCGCGCCGAGCTCGACCTGGTGCAGCTGGCCCGCGGCCGGGCCGTCCTCGCCGGGCGCGACTACGTGATCCCGGAGGACATCAAGGCGCTCGCCGCGCCGGCCTGGGCACACCGGATCAGCCTGGTGCCGGAGATGTGGGTGCGGCGGGTGCGGAGCGAGCAGGTGATCGAGGAGCTGCTGCGCCAGCAACCCGCGCCACGGCTGGAGGAGTCGGCGTGACCGAGCCGGTCCGCTGGCGCCCGTCGCCGCTGACGCTGTCGCTGGCCACCGCGTCGGCCACGGCACTGGCGCTGGCCCTGATCGGGCGCCGCCCCGAGCTGATCGCCTTCGCCGCGCCGTTGCTCGGCGCCCTGGCCGGTGGCTGCTGCCGGGTCCGCCCGGCCTCGCACATCACCCTGCGCCCCGAACAGGAGACCCAGCGGTGCTTCGAAAACGAGGTGGTGGCCATCCGGGTCCACGCCCACTCGGAAGGAATGTGCGACGAGATATCGCTGCGCCCGCTGCTGCCGCCCGGCCTCGAACTGATATCCGGCGAGACCGTCCACAGTGGACCAGCAACGGAGTGGCAGATCCGGGCGACCCGATGGGGACGGTTCAGCATTTCCGTGGAGATCACCGCGCGGACCGCGGGCGGGCTGGTGACCGCCACCCTTCGTGCCGAGGCCGGGGAGATCCGGGTCTACCCCAAACCCGCGCCGCTGACCGTGTCGCCGCGGCCGGCCAGCCTGCCCGACCGGATCGGTGTCCACATCGGACGAAGGCGCGGCGAGGGTGTCGAGTTCGCCGCCATCCGGCCGTATGTCGCCGGCGACCCGCTCGGCCAGGTGAACTGGCCGGTGAGCGCGCGGTTGGGGCGGCTGCATGTGACCGAGCGGCTGGCGGAGCGGGCCACCGACGTGGTCGCACTGGTGGACACCTACCCGGTCGCCGACCCGGACCAGGCGTGCCTGGATCTCGCGGTGCACGGCGCCGCGGAGATCGTCCAGGCGGCGCTGCGCCGCGGGGACCGGGCGGGCGTGCTGGCGCTCGGCGGTGGCATGCGCTGGCTCGGCCCGGACGTCGGGCGGCGCCAGTTCTACCGGATCGCCGACGCGGTGCTGGACGCCACGGCCGCGCCGCCGTCGTTCCGGCCGTCCGGCGGTCGGCTGCCGCGGGCCGCGCTGCCGCCGCACGCCTGCGTGGTCGCGTTCACCCCGCTGCTGGACGCCCGGGTCGGCCTGGCCCTGCAGGACGTCCGCGGCCGCGGGCACGCCACCCTGGTCGTCGACGTGCTCCGCGAGCCTCCGGCCGGCGGCGAACCCGACCCGATGGCGGAGCGGCTCTGGCGGCTGGAACGCCGCGGGCTGCACCGCGATCTGGCCAGCGTCGGCATCCCGGTCGTGCCGTGGGGTGAGTGGTCCACTTTGGACGAGGTGCTGTACCCGCTGGCCCGGCGCCCGCTCCAGAGCGGAAGGCCACCGCGATGAGCGGAGTCGGTGCGATGAAGGGGGCCTTCCGCACGCCCAGTGCGAGGAAGGCCCCCTTCATCGCACCCCGCCCGGCCGAAAGGCGGTCGCGGTGATCCGCGCGGTGCCACCGGTCGCGGCGACGGTCGTCGTGCAGGTCGCCGTGCTCGGCCTGGCCCTCGGCCACCCCTCGATCGGGCAGGCGTGCGTGGTCGGCATGGCCGCGCTGCTGTTCCTGCTGGCCAACGACAATCGCAGGTTCACCCGTGCCCGCAGCGGAATTCTCGCGGGCGCGGCACTGACCACCCTCGCTGCCGTCGTCGCCTCGCTGGTGCCGGGCGACCTCGGCCACTTCGGCTGGTGCGTGCCGGTGGCCCTGGTGGCGCTCTACATGCTCGCCACCGTCAGTCCATTTTCCTTGCCACGCCGGCAAAACCGGGGAACCGCTCGGGGTCCTCGGCAAAGTAGCTGATCCCGTCCGGGCGCCACAGCGGCAACGTCACCACCCCCGGCTCGACCAGTTCGAAACCCTGGAACAGCCCGTCGATCTCCTCGCGCGAGCGCAGCATCACCGGGTTCGCGGTGTTGCTGTACACCGCGGCGAACCGCTCGAGGAACTCCCGCGGCTGCCCGGTCATGCTCATGTGCGAGAGCGCGAGATGGCTCCCCACCGGCAGTTCCTCGCGGTACCGGGCGATGATGTCGAGCAGCCCGTCGGAGTCCGGCACGAAGTGCAGCACCGCCACCATGAGCAGCCCCACCGGCTGGGAGAAGTCGATCTGCTTCCGCACCTCCGGCGAGCCCATGACCTCGCGCACGTCCCGCATGTCGGCGTGCAGGAACGCGCAGCGCTCGTTGCCGTCCAGCACCGACTGCCCGTGCGTCACGGCGACCGCGTCGATGTCCACGTACACCACCCGCACGCCCGGGTCGATGTGCTGCGCCACCTCGTGCACGTTGCCGGACGTGGGAATCCCCGAGCCGAGGTCGATGAACTGGCGCACCCCGGACTCCACCAGGAACCGGACCGCGCGCTGCAGGAACGCCCGGTTGGTGCGCGCGCCGGCGACCGTGGCCGGCAGCGCGGCGATGGCCCGCTCGGCGGCCTCCCGGTCGACGGCGAAGTTGTGCGCCCCGCCGAGGTAGTAGTCGTACATGCGGGCCGCGCTGGGCTGGTCGAGATTCACCCTGGGCGGCACACTGCTCGGCCAACTCGTCGCCTGATCCATGCTCCCCCGATCCCCGTTAACTGTTCACAACTCGCCATCCACAAGGCGTGACCACTTCACCATACTGTTACCCATGCCTCGACTGAACCTACGCGGCGCTGGTATCACCCTGCTGACACCCCTCGTGGCGGCGGCCCTGCTCGCGACGCCCGCCACCGCCGACGCCTTCGCCGCCGCGTTCTTCCCCACGCAGAGCACCGGCAACCGCGGCGCGGACGTGCAGGCCATCCAGTACCTGCTCGCCCACCACGGCCATCCGGTCGACCCGATCGGTGTGTTCGGCCCGGCCACGAACACCGCCGTGCGCACGTTCCAGTCGGAGCACGGCCTCACCGTGGACGGCATCGTCGGGCCGAACACCTGGGGCGCGCTGGTCGTCCAGATCCGGCAGGGCGACAGCGGCCCGGCGGTGCGCGCGCTGCAGGCCGAGCTGAACAAGAAGCGCCGGCTGTCGCTCGCGGTCAGCGGCACGTTCGACGCGGCCACCGACGCCGCGGTCCGGACGTTCCAGCAGCACGCCGGCATCGGGGTGGACGGCGTCGCGGGCCCGGTCACCTGGCGCAACCTCGTCTGGCACTACGCCTATCCCGACCTGTCCGCCGGCATCTGCGACCAGGACCCGGACGGCAACGGCACCGCCGCGAACTGGGCCACCGGCGCGGCCTGGGGCCAGCTCGAGGCCGCGGTCCGGGCGTTCGTCAGCACCGGCCAGGGCCAGGTTCCGTTGGGCGACGCGGGTTTCGAGCACGGCGGCGACATCCCCGGCCACGCCAGCCACGCGGTCGGGATGGACATCGACGTCTGGCCGATCCGCACCGACAACGCGCAGTGCACCGCCGGCCGGATCACCTGGCAGTCGGCGACCTACGACCGCGCCGCCACCCGCCAGTTGGTCAACGAGATCCGCGCGGCCGCGCCCGGTCACGTCAAGCTCATCTTCTTCAACGACCCGACGCTGATCAACGAAGGTCTGACCACGCCTTTCGACAACCACGACAACCATCTGCACATCCGTTACTGCGAACGGGTCCATCCGAACAGCCTCTACACGTGCTGATCTCGCGGGCGTAGCTTCGGTGCGTCCTGTCCGCGGTTTGCTCAGGAGGCACCGTGAACGACAACAACCCTGCTATCTCCAGACGAAACGTGCTGGCCGGCGCGGCGATCCTCGGCACGGTTCCGATCATCGGCGCGAACGCCGCGAACGCCGAGGAGGACTCGCACGGGCCCGGGGACGGCAGACACGTCCCCTCGGACCTCCGCGCGATGCTGCGGGACATCAATCCTCGCAACATCGAGCGCACCATCAACAAGCTGGTCTCGTTCGGCACGCGCAACACGCTGTCCTCGCAGGACCACCCCACCCGCGGCATCGGCGCCGCCCGCGACTGGCTGTTCGACGAGTTCCAGAAGGTGGCGGCGACGTCCGGCGGCCGGATGACCGTCGAACTGCAGTCCTACATCCAGGACGTGGCACCGCGAATCCCGGTCCCCACCCCGATCACCAACGTGGTGGCCACCCTGCGCGGTACCAGTCCCGACTCGGTCGACCGGACCTACGTCGTGAGCGGCCACTACGACTCGATGCCCACCGACGTCGTCGACTTCACCTCCGACGCCCCCGGCGCGAACGACGACGCGTCCGGGGTCGCAGCCGTGCTGGAGATGGCCCGGGTGATGGCCACCCGCCCGTTCGACGCAACGATCGTGTTCATGGCCGTCGCCGGCGAGGAGCAGGGCCTGCTCGGCGCGAACTTCTTTGCCACCACGGCAAAAACGGCCGGCAAGAACATTGCCGGCATGTTCACCAACGACATCATCGGCAGCTCCGTCGGGCAGAACGGCGTGCACGACCCGTTCACGATCCGCTGTTTCGGCGAAGGGATCCAGAGCGTGGCGAACACCGTGCTGGAGACCGACTGGCGCCGCTTCGGCGGCTGGGAGATCGAGTCCCCGCCGCGGCAGCTTGCCCGCTATATCAAGGATGTCGCGGAGAACGACGCCACCCGGATGAAGGTCAAGGTCATCTACCGGCGGGACCGGTACGGGCGGGGCGGTGACCACATCCCGTTCCTACAGCAGGGCTACACCGCCGTCCGGTTCACCGAACCCAACGAGGACTACCGCCACCAGCACATCAACGTCGGGGTCCAGAACGGCGTGCAGCTTGGTGACCTGCCGGAGTTCTGCGACTTCGACTACATCGCCCGGGCCGCGCGGGTCAACGCCATCTCCCTGGCCAACCTGGCCCGCTCCCCGGCGGTGCCCAGCGGCGCGCTGTTCAACCGGGCCGGCCTGCGCGCCGACACCGACCTGCGCTGGAACCCGAACACCGAGGCGAACCTGGCCGGCTACGAGATCGTCATGCGGGACACCACGGATCTCGAATGGGAGGACGTCCTCCCCGTCGGCAACGTCACCACCGTGACCTTGCCCGGCGTCAACAAGGACAACTTCTCCTTCGGCGTGCGGGCGGTCAACACCGCCGGCTACCGCAGCCCGGTCGCCTACCCCGCCTCCACCGCTACCTAGGAACGAAGGAACGCCACGCCTCCGGGCCGAACCTCAAGGTCGGCCCGGAGGTGTTCTTTGAATCCCGCACCGCCACACCGGCCAGACCAAGCGCCACCTCGACGCAGCTGCTTCCGCCTCCACCGCTAAAGCTGCTCTTCCTCCAAGCGGTCATCCGCATCCCGCGCGCTCCTCAGGTCATACTTGCCAGCCAAGGCGGCAATCAACTCGCGTGATTGTCCCTCATCCAGCGCGACCTCGGAGATGACTGACACCAACTCGCGGAACGGGTCGACAAATTCCTTGTCTTCCAGGAAGAGACCTGTCCTATAGGTGTCCAGGTAAACAAGAGGCGGGCAGTGCTTGTACTCGAACACCGTGAAAGCTCCGCCGAACGCCGAACCCGTTGGCACGACACGGATCATGACATGGTCGAGGGCTCCAACAAGGAGGAGCTTGAGCATCTGCTCATGCATGATCGCCGAACCGCCGACCTCGAGGCGCAGCGCCTGTTCATGCAAGAAGAAGCCGAACTTGGCCGGATGCCTCGCATCCAGGATCTTCTGCCGCAACAAGCGGATGCGCACGCCCTGATCGACTCCATCGCGATCCCGCCATTGCGGTCGTTCGATCAAGATGCGCGCATAGTCCGCCGTCTGCAACAGACCATGCACCAGCAGCGGCTCGTACATCGTGGATTCCACCGCCGTGACCTCGTTGTAGATCAACGAGTTGAGCGAATCCTCCACCCACTCGCCGTGCGGGCTCAGCCAGTAACCCAACCTGCGCTCGGCTTCGCGGCAGAGCGCGAGAATGTCCATGACATCGGCTCGGTAGAGCCCGCAGTGCCCGAGGTAGGTCACCGCGTCAACCACGTCGATCACGGTCTGCCCGGTCTCGATCCGGCTGAGCTTCGCCGTCGAGAAGCCCATCAACGGCGCCAACTTCGCAACCGTCAGCCCGGCCTGCTCACGCCGGTCCTTGAGCACGGCGCCCAACTCCCGGTACTGCGCACCCTTTGTCCGTTCCACGCGGCCACGCTATGCCCGACTACCGCCAAACCCGCCAGGACGCGCGGAAACTCCACTCCAACGGATCATTGACCGCGGGTCGTTTCCACCCCTGAAATAGTCCTATGCGACTTCGAACACTGATCGGCCTCTGGGTCCTCGGATTTGCCCTCGTGGCTCCCGGCGCTGCCACGGCGGACACCTCGCCGCCGACCTTCCCGATCCTCCCCAACCAATGGTTCGCCGGCGTGGTCAACGGTCAGACCGCCAACGCCACCATCCGCATGGTCTGCCCCGGCCCGGCCGGAGGTACCGGGCATCCGGCCAGCGGCCAGACCCTGTCCGTGAACCGCGTGTCCCCACCGACGGACACGACCAACTTCGGCTTCACCGGCAGCGAAGGCACCTCCATCGCTGCCGCACCGGCCATCAGCAGCACGACGACCGTCCCCGTGATCTTCACCGAGTACTTCCGTCCCAGCGCGCTCCCCACGACCTGGACCCTGCCCTGCGAAGGAGACGGCCGCATCGACTTCACCCCGCGGCCGACCAGCTCAACCGCCCGGACCGCACACGTCCCCGTGCACTTCGTCAACATCGCGACCACGCCGGCCTAACCCTTACCCCGATCCGGCTTCTGCTCGACGATATTTGTCCACTGTGGACGCTCACCCAGCAGCGACGCGGGGTGCACCGCGGCGTGCCCGAACCGGCCGCGCGCCTCGTCCGCCGCCGCATCCGCCTCGCGCCAGCCCCGCTCCGGCGCGTCCAGCGCGAGCTGCTCGCCCGCGTCGTCACCGAGCTGCTCCACCCGCACCCCGATCAACCTGATCGCCCCCGGCGGAGTCTGCTCGTCAAGCAGCTGCCCGGCGGTCCGATAGATCTCCTGCGTCACATCGGTGGCCACCGGCAACGTCCGCGACCGGGTGATCGTGGTGAAGTCCCCGAACCGCACCTTGATCGACACCGTCCGCCCGCGCAACCCCCGCTTGCGCAAACTCGCCGCCGTCCGCTCGGACAACCGCAGCAACTCCCGCCGCACCACACCCCGGTCCGCCTGATCGATCTCGAACGTCTCCTCCGCCCCGATCGACTTCTCCGCAACCTCCGGCTCCACCCCCCGGTCATCATGCCCCTGCGCCAATGCGTACAAATGCTCCGCCGCCGCCACCCCCAACGTCCGCCGCAACCGCGCCAACGGCGTCGCCGCCACGTCCCCCACCCGCTCCAACCCCACCGCCCTAAGCCGCTCCGCCGTCTTCTCCCCCACCCCCCACAACGCCGACACCGGCAACGGATGCAGAAAATCCAACACCTCCCCCCGCGGCACCACCACCATCCCGTCCGGCTTCGCCAACCCCGACGCCAACTTCGCCACGAACTTCGTCGGCGCCACCCCCACCGAGCACGTGATCTCATGCTCCGCCCGCACCCGCGCCCGCAGCGCCTGCCCGATCTCCCCCGGCGTCATCCGCAACCGCTTCAACGCCCCACCCACATCCAGAAACGCCTCATCGAGGCTCAACGGCTCCACCAACGGCGTAACCTCCCGAAACGCCGCCATCACCGCCCGCGACACCTCCGCGTACGTGCCCGGACTCGGCGGCAGGAAGATCGCCTGCGGGCACAACTTCCGCGCCCGCGCCGCCGGCATCGCCGACCGCACCCCGAACTTCCGCGCCGGATAGTTCGCCGCCAGCACCACCCCCCGCACACTCCCACCCGCCACCACCACCGGCCGCTCCCTCAACTCCGGCCGCGTCCGCAGCTCCACCGACGCGTAGAACGCATCCATGTCGACGTGCAGGATCGAGCAACCGGCATCATCCGGCCACCCGTCTTCACCCGCCTTGTACCGCTCCATCAACCCGCGCGGCAGGTCACCACTGCGCCCCACACCCGAAGCCTGACACACACCACCCCGACGGACGAGCCGGTCCGTTTCGGCCTCACGCGAGCGTCCTGCTGACTACACTCCGACATCGCCGACAAAGGGGTGAAATGGACGGGAACATCCTCGAACCGGATCACGCCCGCGAGCGTCTGGCGGCGTGGAAGGGCCGGATCGACAAGCTGGCCGCCGACACCGCGGCGATGAGTGACCGGCTCCGGGAAGTGCGGGTCACCGCGGGCGATCCGACCGGGCTGGCCGAGGTGACGATCGACTCGACCGGCGCGCTGGTGGATCTGCGGCTCACCGACCGGATACAGCGGGTGGCTCCGACCGTCGTCGCCCGCACGATCATGGCCACGCTCGGCGAGGCGAGGAACACGCTGGCCGACCGCTCCCAGGAGATCATCGCGGACACCGTGGGCACCGAGTCGCCCGCGGCACGGGCGATCGCGGACAGCGTCGGGCGGCAACTGCGCGGTAGTCCCGCTCCGGAACCCGCGGTCGGGCGGAACGACGACGAGGGCGACGAGGGCTTCGACACCCGCTCCTACCTGGAACGGCGGTGAGCATGGGATTCCACGTCAACATCGAGCAGTTGCGCGCCCACGCGGGCAACGTGGAGGCGATCCAGGCGCGGTTCGCCGCGGTGAAGGCGGCCAGCGCGCACATCGCGCAGGACGACCAGGCGTACGGGCTGCTGTGCCAGTGGATCGCCGGTGTCCTGGAAGGCCGGCACACCAGGCAGGACGAGCTGCTGGCATACGTGGAGAAGAACCTCGCCATGGTCGCGACCACGCTACGGGTGAGTGCGGACGACTACGAGACCGTCGACGGGACCTCCGCCGACCTGATCCGCCAGGCCGGCGTCGTGGAGGGGAAATGACCGACGGCTCCCTGGTCGCCCCGGTCGAGTCGACCCGCGAGGCGTGGACCGGGTCAAGCCTTGGCGACAGCATCGAGGGCCTCGTCGACGCGATCAGGAGCGACGGTTGGGTCGACGACGTGCTCGCCGGCGCGACGCTGGCGGTCGAGGTCGCGGCGACCGTCATGGACCCGATCAGCGCATTGCTGGCCAACGGGCTGGGCTGGGCCATGGAGTACTTCGAGCCGCTGCGGGAGATGCTCGACGAGCTGACCGGCAAGCCGGACGTGGTCAGATCCCACGCCACGACCTGGGACAACATGGCCAAAGAGCTGTACGCCATGGCCAACGATCTCGGCTCGCACCTCAACAGCGACCTGCCCGACTGGCACGGCCAGGCCGCGGACGCCTACCGCAGCAAGGTGACCAACAACGTGGAGGCCATCGGCGGCCTGGCCGCGATCTCGGCGGCGATGGCGGCGGCCACCGAAGGCGCCGGCGGCCTGGTGGAGCTGACCCGCGAGATCGTCCGCGACCTGATCGCCGACCTGGTGGCCAGGGTGATCGTGTGGGCCGTCGAGGCGATCTTCGTGGTGACCATCCCGGCGATCGCCTCGCAGATCGCCGCGGCCGTGGTCAAGTGGGCCGGGCGCATCCTCACCTACACCATGGGCCTGGTCACCAGCCTGCAGAACCTCACCAAGCTCATGAACGGGTAGGCGGCCGTGCCAAGACTGCTCGCGTTCCTCGCGCTCGCCGTGCTGTTCGCCCTGCACAAGAAGAAACCGCCCGGCAACGGTCACGGCCGGCCCCACGACGGTGAGGACCGGCCGCCGCAGCAGCACGGCTCGATCAACGCCGGCGAGGGCGTGACCAGCGCCCAGAACGCCACCGGCGAGATCGCGGAGCAGGGCCGACCGTCGGAGGTCACCTCCGACCGGGACGTGCACGGGCAGGTCCGCGCCGGCGAACGCGAGGTCGACGTGGATCACGTGTGGCGCGAAGGCGAGATGTACATTCAGGAGGACGGGCAGGTCGTCAGGATTCTTGCCAACGGGGACGGCACCTACTCCGTGGTCGTCCGGGACATGTCGAACCCGTCCGGACGGCCGACCACGGTGATCGGGAACATGACCGAGAAGCAGGTCCAGAGCCGGATCGATCGGGGGTTCTGGGAATGAGCACACCGGCGCAGGCGACACGGGACACGGTCGCCGAGATGTGGCGGGCCGTGCTGGACGAGACGGTCAGCCGGGCCGACGCGCACCGCTGGGCAAGCCAGTGGGTGGAGGGTGACGACCCGGATGTCAGCGATCCGATGGTGTGGTCGGCGCTGCAGCGGCTGCACGGATTCGACCTGGTGTGGACCGACCTGGAGCGGACCACGGTGCGGCATGGCGGTTCCGCTGCCTATGTCCACACGATGCAGGACATTCGGGAGGCGTTCGCCACGTGGCGGGCCGCCTGCGTGAGCTACGACGCCGACCCGGCCGAATACATCCGGCGCGTGAAGGAGGCGGCCCGCTCCGCCGGAGCGGGCTGAACCCGCTCCCACCCAGCTCAGCGAGGACCACCGGTGGCGGTCCTGGCCATGGCGTGCAGGCGGGTGGCCACGTCTCGCAGGGGAGCGAGGGTGGCGACGCGGAGTTCGAGGTCCGCAAGGGCTCCCGGGTCGAGTTCCAGTACTGACCCGGGGACGAGGTCGGTGAGGACGCCGCTGCCCTGGACGAGCTCGACGGTGAGGCCGGCGTCGATCAGGAGCCGCTGCAGGGTGTCGGTGTCGAAGCGGCGGAGGAGGGACTCGCCGGGGAGGTGGCCGGCGGGGTCGTCGAGGAGGGCACGGGCGTCGGCGAGGCGGCCGGCGACGGCGCGGTGCAGCACGGCGGCGTGGCGGTTGGCGACCACCACGGAGACGGTGCCGCCCGGGGCGAGGGCCTCGGCGATGGCGGCGACGGTGTTCTTGGGGTCCTCGACGACCTCGAGCAGGCCGTGGGCGAGGGCGAGGTCGGCGGCGGCCGGGGCGACCAGCTCGCGGAGGGCGTCGGCGTCTCCCTGGACGGCCGTGATGCGATCGGACACGCCGGCTTCGGCGGCGCGGCGGTGGAGGGTGGCGAGGGCGTTCGGGCTGGGGTCGACGACGGTGACGGTGCAGCCGGCCGCGGCCAGCGGGACGGCGAGGGTGCCGCTGCCGCCGCCGACGTCGAGGACCCGGGGCGGGCTGCCGCCGCGGCGCTCGCGGGCGGCGGCCAGTGTCCCGTCGAGCGCACGGCGAACGGCATCCAGTCGCATGGACAGAGCGTAGGACCGTAGGGTTCTCGGCGTGCGAACGGTCGCGGTGCTCAGCCTGAAGGGTGGTGTCGGGAAAACCACCGTGGTGCTCGGCCTTGCCTCGTCGGCCATGCGGCGCGGGGCCCGCACGCTGGTCGTCGACCTCGACCCGCAGGGCAACGCGACCGCGACGCTCGACCCGGAGGAGACCGAGGCGACGCTGGCCGACGTGCTGGAGACGCCGCGGCCGACGGTGCTGCGCGCGGCCATCGCGCCGAGCGCCTGGGGCGACGAGGTGGACGTGCTGGTCAGCTCGGAGGAGCTGGAGGCGCTCAACGACCCGGACGCCGACCCGCGCCGGCTGGACAAGCTCGGCCGGGCGCTGGCCTCGCTCGGTGAGCTGCTCACCGACGGCGAACTGCCGTACCAGCTCGTGCTGCTCGACTGCCCGCCGTCACTCGGCCGGCTGACCCGCTCCGCGCTGGTCGCCGCGGACGGCGCGCTGCTGGTCACCGAGCCGACGCTGTACGCGGTGTCCGGCGCGAACCGGGCGTTCGACGCGCTGGAGGAGACCCGCGAGCGGCACAACCCGAACCTGGTCCCGCTGGGCGTGGTGGTGAACCGGGTGCGCCCGCACTCCTACGAACACCAGTACCGGATCGCCGAGCTGCGGGAGAGCTTCGGCTCGCTGATCATGCCGGTGGCGCTGCCGGACCGGCTCGCCGTGCAGCAGGCGCAGGGTGCCTGCACGCCCATCCACCTGTGGTCCACGCCCGGCGCGCGCGAGGTGTCGCTGGCGTTCAACCTGCTGCTGGCCCGGCTGCTGCGCACCGGCGGGCGGGGCCGGCACCAGGCGGTGAGCTGGCCCGAGGACGAGGACGAGGACGTCGTCGTCGGGAGCGACGACGAGGAAGCGAACGGCTGATGCGGCGTGCCCGAGGGTGACAGCGTCTTCCAGACCGCCCACCGGCTGCGCGAACACCTGGCCGGGAAAACGTTGGTACGCGGCGAGGTCCGGCATCCTCGCCTGTCCACTGTGGATCTGGCCGGGCGGGTCGTGCTCGGTGTCCGCAGCGTCGGCAAGCACCTCTTCGTGCGCTTCGACCGGGATCTCAGCCTGCACAACCATCTGCTCATGGACGGCTCCTGGCGCTTCGCCGGCCCACACCCGCGGCTCGACCACCGCGCCCGCGTGGTGCTGTCGACCGAGTCGACGTCCGCGATTGGACTCAATCTTCATCAGCTACTGTTCGTTCGAACGAACGACGAGCAACAGGTAGTAGGTCACCTCGGCCCGGACCTGCTCGACCCGGACTGGTCGGCCACGCACGCCGCCGAAGCCGCCGCCCGCCTGGCCCGCGACCCGGCACGGGAGATCGGCCTGGCCCTGCTCGACCAGACGCTCATGGCGGGTGTGGGCAACGTGTACAAGGCCGAGGTCTGCTTCCTGCTCGGCGTCTCCCCATGGACTCCAATGTCCGAAGTGGACATTCCGCGCGCGGTTGAGCTGAGCCGCGACCTGTTGCTACGCAACGCCCTGAACCCCAACCGCAACACCACCGGCGACCCCCGCCGCAACCGCAACCTCTGGGTCTACGGCCGCAACCGCACGGGCTGCCTCCGCTGCGGCGGCCGGGTCATCGTGACCAAACAGGGTGCCGATGTTCAGGAGCGCATCACCTACTACTGCCCCACCTGCCAACCCGGCCCACACCCCTGAGCTCCGCGAGTCCCCGTTTCCAGCACCTGAGTTCCCACTTCCAGCACCTGAGTTCCTAGTTCCAGCACGCCACATCCAAGGTCCGAACTGCGAACTCGCGTGCCTGAACCGGGGACTCGCGTGCCTGAACCGGGGACTCGCGTGCCTGAAGCGGGGACTCGCGGGTTAACAGAAGAGGATGCCGCAGCGGGTGGTCGTGGTCGTCGTGGTGGTGCGGCGCGTGGTGGTCGTGGTCGTGGTGGGGGCGGCGGTCGTGGTGGTGGTCGTGGTCGTCGGGCGCTTGGTGGTCGTGGTGGTGGTCGCCGACGTCGTGGTGGTCGTGTTGGTGGGGGTTGTGGTCGTGGGCGGTGCAGCGATCAGGGAGGTGTCGGCGCTGCCGGGCAGGGGCGGAAGGGGCTCGGGCGCACGCACGCCATCCTTGGTGATGACGGCGCGCTCGTCCGGCGCCGGCCAGCCGGGCGTGCCGCCGATCAGGCCCTCCGCGAACAGGGCAGCAGTGATGGCACCCACGATCGCGCCGGCGGCTAATCGCCCATGATCGCTCAGGAGCGTTCGCACAAGGTATCCCCGACCTCACTGGTTGTGTGAGACGAGGAACCATACCATCCCCCATTTGGGGGAACTCGCACTTCGGCCATGTCCGGCAAAACACGTTGTCGACCTGGGCCGGAGCGCATAAGTTCGGAGGTACACGAGAAAGGAGGTGGTCCGCAGGTGATATCACATGGGACTCGTGAGGTGGCTGTCCGCTAGGACCACCGACCCTGACAAACATGGTTGGGCCGGCCCCCTCCCACGGCTGACACCGGGTCGACCGGTGCCGTAGGGCGCGGGCGAGTGGTCGGCGAATACCAGGCAGTCACCCAACCCCCGGAGCTCCTCAGGACCCAGTCCTCCCTGAGGCCCGTTGATCCGTCAACGGGACGGCGCTCCGGGGGTTGCCTATTTCTCCCGCCAGTTCGACGCTCCAGCAACCGAGTTCGACACTCGGGCACCTGAGTTCGACGCTCAGGCAAGGGAGTCGTACGTCCCAGCCCGCGAGTCGTACCGTCCAGCACCCGAGTCGTCGCTTCGGTCCACGGCTAGGCCGAGTCCGGTAGATCTCGGCAAGAGTCTCGCCTACCCAGTGCGCATCACGGCTACGCCAGCACCGAACACCGCTACCCGAAGCCGGGACACAGCTACGCGGAGCCGGGACACGGCTACGTGAGGGCGGGACACGCCCGGCACCGGCTAGTCGAGGTTGGCGAGCTTCTGCTCGGCCAGCTGCACCTGGCGCCACGCGGCGGACGCGCGGCGCTCAGCCTCCTTCACCGAGCGGCGGGCCAGGGCCACCAGGCCGCGGGCACGCTTCTCCCGGGCCTCGGCGGCGTCCAGCTCCTCGGTCAGGCGTTTGACCTCGGCGGCGGCCTCCTCCGCGGCGGCCTCGGCATCGGCGAGAGAACGCTCGTCGTCGGCCCGGTCGGCCTCGGCTTCCTTGACCGCGGCGCGGGCCTCGTCCAGCGCCGCGCGGGCCTGTTCCCGCCGAGCCTCGGTATCCGACCGCGCCGGGGCCTTCGGCGTGTGGGACGCGGGCTTCGGCGTCGGCAGCTCGCCGGGCGGGAGGGACGGCCAGCCGGCACCCGGCGCGAACCCCTTGGCCGACGTGAGCCGCCCGGACACGAACGCCGCGCCAGCGTCGGCATCTACCACGGCCCGGGTGAAGATCGCCTCCAGCTCCCTGATCACCGACTCGCTCAACGCCTCGTTACGGTCCTCGGCCTGCCGCACCAGCTCACCGATCAGCTCGGTTCGCCGCTGCGACAACGCCTTGATCTCCGCACCGTTCAGCTCGTCATGGGCCTGGCGCAGCGCGTCACCCAGCTCGGCCAGCTCATGGACCTCGTCCGGATCGGTCCGGGCAAGCTGGTTGGCGATCCACGCCGCGGTGGTCGGCTTCGCCAACTTGTCGATCTCCGCGGCCGCGCCGGCGTTCCCCGCCTCCCGGGCCGCCCGGGCGAACTCCTTCCGCAGCGCGATGAACTCCTCCCGCGCGGCGCCGTACAGCTCCTGGATCGCGGACTCGACGTCGTTTCCGGCCACGGCTCCATCATTCCGGATGGGCCCCATGACACGATGACCTGGTGTTCTACACCCGGGTGCTGCGGCGCGCCCTGTTCCGGCTGGGCGGCGGCGACCCGGAGATCGCGCACGAACGGACCCTGCGCGCGCTGACCCTTCTCAGCCGCCACCCGCGCCTCATTTCCGCGCTGCACCGGCACTTCGGCGCCCCAGCCCCGCGCACCGTCTTCGGCATCCACTTCCCCAACCGGGTCGGCCTCGCCGCCGGAATGGACAAGGACGGCACGGCCCTCCCCGCCTGGCCCGCGCTCGGCTTCGGCTTCGTCGAGGTCGGCACGGTCACCCGGCACGCCCAACCCGGCAACCCCCGCCCCCGCGTGTTCCGCCTCGTGGACAGCGAAGCGATCATCAACCGGATGGGCTTCAACAACGCCGGCGCCGACGCCCTCGCCGCCCGCCTGCACGCCCTCGGCCCGCTCCGGTTCCCCCTCGGCATCAGCATCGGCAAGTCCCGCGCCACCCCGGTCGACGAGGCCGTCGAGGACTACCTCGCCTCGTTCCGCACCCTGCGCCCCTACGCCGACTACTTCGCGATCAACATCAGCTCCCCCAACACCCCCGGCCTCCGTACCCTCCAGGACCGCGCCGCCCTCGACGCCCTCCTCGGAGCCCTCCGCGCCGAAGCCACCGCCCGCCTCCTCGTCAAGATCGCCCCCGACCTCACCGACCACGCCATCGCCGACCTCCTCGACGTCTGCGCGGCGCACAACGTCGACGGCGTGATCGCCACCAACACCACCCTCTCCCGCGACGGCCTGCACCCCGCCGACGCCCCGCTCGCCCCCGAGCCCGGCGGCCTCTCCGGCCACCCCCTCACCACCCGCGCCCGCGACGTGGTCTCCTTCGTAGCCAAGGAAACCAGCGGCACCCTCCCCATCATCGGCGTCGGCGGCATCCACACCCCCGACGACGCCCTCCGCATGTTCGACGCCGGCGCGAGCCTGATCCAGCTCTACACGGGCTTGATCTACCACGGCCCCGGCCTCATCCGCCGGATCAACCGCGCAGTCGCCATGTTGGCCTGACACGTCGTCGTGTTGGCCTCTCACGTCGTCGTGTTGGCGGCGGACGCGCAGGGCTTGGCCGTCCGCGGCCACCTGTGGAACCGCAGCGAATCCAATCCGGGGATGGGCGAAGCCCGCCAGCAGCCAAGACACCGACGTCACGGGCCAACACGGCAACGCCAGACGCCAACACACGGACGTCAGGCGCCAAGATGGCGAACGGGCATCAGGCCTCGGGCGAGAGGTCGCGGAGGGCTAGGGCGAGGCCGGCGAGGTGGTCGGTGGCGCTGGTGAGGTCCTGGGTCGGGGCGCCGAGGGAGCTGGCGGCAAGGACGCGGCCGGCGGCGGCGAGGAGGCTGCCGTAGGCGTCGACGCCTTCGTCGAGTTGGGTGCGGAGTTGGCGGACGGCCTCGGCGAGGGGGGCGCGCTCGAGGGGTGGGGCGTGGTCGCGGGCGCGTTCGACGGCGTGGAGCTGGGCGGCGACGCGGCGGAGGACGAGGGCGGCTTCGGCGCCGGTGCGGCGGGTGTGCTCGACGGACTCGGCGGGGACGGAGGCGCCGCGGGAGATCTGGGTGAGCAGCTCGGCCAGGGTGCTCTCGGCCTCGGTGAGGCGCTCGATGGGGGCGCGGGCGAGGGAGCTCTTGGGCGGCAGGGCGTAGCGGGTGACGACGAGTGGGTCGCCGGCGCCGGGTTCGAGGGACTGCTGAGCTCGGGTGAGGCCGCGCATCCGCAGGCCGGCGCGGACCGCGAAGGTGCCGGTGAACAGGCCGATGATGATGAACACGATCGCGCTCTCGTTGTCGCCGACAGCACCGCTGAACGCCGCCACGACGTAGACCAGGCAGATCGCCGTGACCAGCGCCCAGACCGTGGTCCAGCGGCTGGCCCAGGCGCGTTTGCGGGCCAGCCGCCGGCGCTGACGTTCGCGTTGGAGGGCTGGGTCGGTTCGCTTGGCGAGCGCGTCCTGGACCAGCTTCGCGTGGTCCACCACGGGACCTCGAAACTGCTGCGCCAGCGCGATCAGCCGGCGCAGGTCATCTGCGCGCGCCATGGTGCGACCGCTCGGATCAGGCCGTGCCGGGCTGCGGGTTGGCCTTCTCCTGGGCAACCCGCTGCGCGATCTCGGCCTGGATGCTGGTCGCCGCCGACGAGCCCGAGGCCGACGAACCGGCTGTGACCTGCGGCGCCACCGAGCCACCGTGCAGCGAGGCGCGGATCTGCTCCAGCCGGCTCTGCCCGGCCATCTCCGTGGTGGACGCCTGGACCTCCATCATCCGGCCCTGCACCGAGTTCTGCGCCAGCTCCGCCGAACCGATCGCGGTCGCGTACCGCTTCTCGATCTTGTCGCGGACCTCTTCGAGAGAGGGCACGTTGCCGGGCGCGGCCAGCTCGCTCATCTGGTTCAGCGAGCGGGAGACCTGCTCCTGCATCTTGGCCTGCTCCAGCTGGCTGAGCAGCTTGGTGCGCTCGGCGAGCTTGTTCTGCAGCACCATGGCGTTGCGCTCGACCGCCTGCTTGGCCTGCGCGGCCGCCTGCAGGGACTGGTCGTGCAGCGTCTTGAGGTCCTCGATGCCCTGCTCGGCGGTAACCAGCTGGGTGGCGAAGGACGACGCGGCCTGCTCGAACTGCGTGGCCTTGGCGTCGTCACCCTTGGCCCGCGCCTCGTCGGACAGCACCAGCGCCTGGCGCGCGGAGGCCTGCAGCTTCTCCACCTCGCCGAGCTGGCGGTTGAGCTTCATCTCCAGCTGCCGCTGGTTGCCGATCACCGCGGCGGCCTGCTGAGAGAGGGCCTGGTGCTGACGCTGCGCCTCCTCGATGGCCTGCTGGATCTGCACCTTGGGGTCGGCGTGCTCGTCGATCTTCGACGAGAAGGCCGCCATCAGGTACTTCCAGAACTTCACGAACGGGTTGGCCATCTCCTCCGCCTGCCTTCTCCGCTTCCCGGCTGCTCTCGTCGTTGGTAGAGCAACGCCCCATCGTCACCGTGGGTTCCATCGTTCCAGGTGCTCGGTCGGCGTTCCACCACACCCGGCAGAAATCAGGGGATAGCCCTGACCGTCCGATTTCCACCCTGAGACGGGGATCAGGGTAGCGCTAGGCGGCGAACACGACACCGGCGCGGGCGCCGGAGATCGAGGTCTCCATCCGGTGGCTGAGCGCGGGCTGAATGCGCAGGTCGGCGAGGTTCTCCCCGACGATGGCCGGGACCAGGCGGCCGGCGTCGACGGCGGCGCGCGGCCGGTCGTCGCGGACCCGGTCCACCACGTCGACGGGCGGCTCCACCGGCTCGGGCCCGGCCGGCACCGTCTGCTCGACGGAGGTCACCACGTCGAGGTCGGTGGCCACGTTGTGCAGCAGCTCGGACATCGGCAGGTCGAGGGCGCCGCAGATGGCCGCGAGGAGCTCGCTGGAGGCCTCCTTGCGGCCGCGCTCCACCTCCGAGAGGTAACCCAAGCTGACCCGGGCGGTCCGGGAGACCTCGCGCAGCGTGCGCCGCTGGTTGGTGCGGGCATGCCGAAGCCGGTCACCGATGGCCTCGCGCAGAAGCACGGTCATCGCGCGCCTCCCTTCCCTCGTGCACACTGCCAACGTTACCGAGACAGCCCGTCCGGCCGCAGCGACCTTACGTATCGTCCGCCCAGGGCGAACGACCAGACGCGTGCCATTGTTCCCCGACACTAGGCCGGTTGGCGCAACCGGGCCCACAGCAGCTCGAGCGCGCCGCGAACGGCCGCCGAGCGGACGGCGTGCCGGTCACCCTCGGCCCGCACGGTGCGCACGGTGGCGCCGTCCGGCCCGGCCAGCCCGATGTGGACGGTGCCGGGACCAACTCCGTCCTGCGGATCCGGCCCGGCGACCCCGGTCAGCCCGAGGCCCCAGGTGGCCAGGCACCGCCGCCGGGCACCGGCGGCCAGCTCCTCGGCGATCAGCGGGTGCACCGCGCCGTGCGCGCGCAGTGCCCGGGTGTCGACCCCGGCAAGCGAGGCCTTCAGCTCGGTGGCGTAGACGATCAAGCCGCCGCGCACCACGGCGCTGGAGCCCGGGACGCCGGTCAGCGTGGCGCAGACCAGCCCGGCGGTCAGCGACTCGGCGGTGGCCACGGTCTCCGCCCGGTCCCGGAGTGCCTCGATGATCGACACCACCAGCGCCGGGTCGACACCGAGCGCCTCGGCGACGGGGTTGAACGGGGAAGCAACGTGACGTTGCTTTCCTTCGGCCACCGGCTCAGCCGCCGGCCATCGCCCGCAGCCGGAACGCGCGGAACACGTAGTCCAGCCCGGTCACCACGGTGAGCACCAGGGCGACACCCATGACCAGCCAGCTGACCACGTCCGCAGCCGGCGGGAGCGGCAGCAGGAACAGCCCGATCGCCACGATCTGGGTCAGGGTCTTCCACTTCCCACCCTGGCTGGCCGGGATCACGCCGTACCGGATCACCCAGAACCGCAGCAGCGTCACGCCCACCTCGCGGGTGGCGATCACCACGGTCACCCACCAGGGCAGCTCGCCGAGCAGGCTCAGCCCGACCAGCGCGGCGCCGATCAGCGCCTTGTCCGCGATCGGGTCGGCGATCTTGCCGAAGTCGGTGACCAGGCCGAGCTTGCGGGCCAGCCGCCCGTCGAGGTTGTCGGTGATGGACGCGACGGTGAACACCGCGGTGGCCACGATCCGCCAACCGGTCGCTTGCCCGCCGCCGGCGAACAGCGTCAGCAGGAACACCGGCACCAGCACCAGGCGGGACACGGTGAGCACGTTGGCCACGTTGAGCAGGGGGATCGCCGCCGGCTCCGGCAGACCCGGGGTCGGTTCCGCCGGCTCGGCGGCACTCACCGGATCTCCGCCGGCTCGACCACCAGGTCCACACCCGCCGCGTCGATCACCTTGCCCCGCACCAGATCCCCCACGCTGAGCCCGTCCGGCAGCACGCACTCGCCGTCGATCTCGGGCGCCTGGTGCTCGGCCCGGCCGGTGCCGTCACCCTCGACGAGGACGACGACCTCCTCGCCGATCCGGTCCTCGGCGCGCTGCGCGGTGAGCTGCTCGACCAGGTCGGAGATCCGCCGCACCCGCTCGGAGATCGTTGCCGCGTCGTGCTTTCCGGGCAGGCCGGCGGCCTCGGTGCCGTCCTCGTCGGAGTAACCGAACACGCCGACCGCGTCGAGCCGGGCCTCGGTCAGGAACCGGGCCAGCTCGTCGACGTCGGCCTCGGTCTCGTCGGGGAAGCCGACGATCACGTTGCTGCGGATGCCCGCAGCCGGGGTGAGCGCGCGGATCCGCTCGATCAGATCCAGGAACGACTCGGTGGAGCCGAACCGGCGCATCCGGCGCAGCACCGGCTCGCTGGCGTGCTGGAAGGACATGTCGAAATAGTCGGCGACGCCCTCGGTGCCGGCGATGGCCGCGATGAGGCTCGGACGGGTCTCGGCCGGCTGCAGGTAGGAGACCCGGACCCGGTCCACGCCCTCGACCGCGGCCAGGCGCGGCAGCAGCGCCTCCAGCCCGCCGAGCTCGCGGGGCAGGTCCTTGCCGTAGGAGGTGGAGTTCTCGCTGACCAGGAACAGCTCGCGGACGCCCTGCCCGGCGAGCCACGCGGCCTCGGCCACGATCTCGTCCGGGTGCCGGGAGACGAACGCGCCGCGGTAGCTCGGAATGGCGCAGAACGAGCAGCGCCGGTCGCAGCCGGAGGCGATCTTGAGCGGGGCCACCGGGCCGCTGTCCAGGCGGCGGCGCAGCATGCGCGGGCCCCAGCCGTGGCCGGGCACGGACAGGTCGCCGGTCGCGGCGGGCCGGTGCACGGGGGTGATCGGGAGCAGGGTCCGGCGGTCGAACGGCTGGTGCGCCGGGATGGCGTGGCCGTTGAGTACGTCGCCGAGCCGCTCGGCCAGGTCGGGGTAGTGGTCGAAGCCGAGCACCGCGGCGGCCTCGGGCAGGCTCTCGGCGAGCTCCGCGCCGTAGCGCTCGGCGAGGCAGCCGACGGCGACCACCTTGGCGCCGGAGTCACCCGCGGCCAGCAGGGTGTCCACCGAGTCCTTCTTGGCCGACTCCACGAACGCGCAGGTGTTCACCACGATGACGTCGGCGTTGTCGTCGGCGTCCACCAGCTGCCAGTCACCACCCGCCAGGCGCCCGGCCAGCTCCTCGGAGTCGACCTCGTTGCGCGCGCACCCGAGGGTGAGCAGCGCGACCCGGCGGGAGGAGGGTGGAGTGGACACGTCCCACAGCGTAACTTGCCGGTGCGCGGGTCGACGCCGTTCGCGCCGTTGCTCCGTTCGACTTCATCACGCGGGCAAACGGCGTAACCTGTGCCGAATCCCCTAAGGGGTACTTCTCTCCATGTGTACTCGTCGTTACAGTGTGGATCTGGGAGCGCTCCCACAAATCTGGGAGGCGCTTCCGTCGTAGAACGAGGACCCTTCGGCGAAATCGCCGTCCTGCCGCTCCCGTCAGCCTGGGAGCGCTCTCAGGACCTGGGGTTCCACGCAGGCTACGAGGAGTCGGGGACAATGAGGTTCTACCTGCACGGCGGACGGTCCGGCACCCAGCGAGCGACTCGCGGCGCTAGATGATCTTTACGCGGTAATTCCCAGCATCGCCGGCTGCCCGGCGCATTTCGATCCCCGGGTTGACGTTTCGGCATCGCTTTCGCATTCGCAAATCACGGTTGTCGCGGGCGCATACCCCTGTGTCCCGCGCGGGCGAATCACGTAACCACAGGAGGAGAATCCACATGAGATATCCATTTGGTCCGAAGTGGACGCAGGTGCTGGCGGTCACGGCGTCGGTCACCCTGGCCGCCGCCATGTTCGCCGGTCCGGCCACAGCGGACAACATCGCCGACGGTGGCGCCGGTGTGCTGGCCCGAGTGGACAATCCCTATGCGGGCGCCCGGGTCTACGTCAATCCGGAATGGTCGGCCAACGCGGCCGCCGAACCGGGCGGATCCGCGATCGCCAACCAGCCGACCGGTGTCTGGCTGGACCGGATCGCGGCGATCAACGGCGTGAACGGGGGCATGGGCCTGCGTGACCACCTCAACGCGGCGGTCGACCAGGGCGCCAACCTGATCCAGCTGGTGATCTACGACCTGCCCGGCCGGGACTGCTCGGCGCTGGCGTCCAACGGAGAGCTCGGCGCGACCGACATCGACCGGTACGAGCACGAGTACGTCGACCCGATCGCCGAGATCCTCGGCGACCCCGCGTTCGCGAACCTGCGCATCGTGACGGTCGTCGAGATCGACTCGATTCCGAACCTGGTCACCAACATCTCGCCACGCCCGACGTTCACGCCGCAGTGCGACACCATGGCGGCCAACGGAAACTACGTCACCGGCATCGGCTACGCGCTGGCGCACTTCGGTGCCTTGGAGAACGTCTACAACTACCTCGACATCGGCCACCACGGCTGGATCGGGTGGGACGACAACTTCGCCCCCACGGCGGCGAAACTGGCCGACGCGGCGAACGCGTCCGGCGCCACGCCGGCCGACGTGGCCGGGTTCATCACCGACACGGCCAACTACGGCGCGGTGCACGAGCCGTTCTTCACCATCAACGACACGATCAACAACCAGCCGATCCGGGAGCACGCCAGCTGGATCGACTTCAACCGCTACGTCGATGAGTTGTCCTTCGCGCAGGCGTTCCGGACCGAGCTCACCCGGCACGGCTTCGACCCGGGCATCGGGATGCTGATCGACACCTCGCGCAACGGCTGGGGCGGCTCGGCCCGGCCGACCGGCCCCGGACCGACCACCGACGCCAACGCCTATGTGGACGGTGGCCGGCTCGACCGCCGGATCCACCTGGGCAATTGGTGCAACCAGGCCGGTGCCGGGCTGGGTGAGCGGCCGACCGCCTCCCCCGCCGCCGGGATCGACGCGTTCGTGTGGATGAAGCCGCCGGGCGAGTCCGACGGCTCCAGCACCGAGATCCCGAACGACGAGGGCAAGGGCTTCGACCGGATGTGCGACCCCACGTACACCGGCAACCCGCGCAACAACAACCACATGTCCGGGGCGCTGCCCGACGCGCCGCTGTCCGGGCACTGGTTCTCCGCCCAGTTCCAGGAGCTGCTCCGGAACGCCTTCCCGCCGGTGTAGGTCCTGTTTCGGGTCCGGCGCGGTCGTGGGGTGACGACCGCGCCGGGCTTTTACCTTTGTTTCGCGCCGGGTTGGGAACACTGGAGGTATCGGGAGGTGACGCGCGATGCGCAAATCCGGGGCGCTGGCATTCACCTTGCTGGTCCTGACCGCGTGTGCGGCCAACGGGTCCGCACCCGGGGCGACCGGCTCGAGCTCGGCCGTTCCGCCGAGCACGGCGACCGGATCCAGCTCCGCTCCGGCACCGGCGACCACCGAGAGCGACTGGCCGACGTACCACCGGGACAACGCGCGCACCGGCGTGGCTGCCGGCTTGGCCCCGCTCGGCACCCTCGGCGTGGCCTGGCGCGCGGCCCTGGACGGCGCGGTGTACGGCCAGCCTCTGGTTGTCGGGAACCGGATCCTGGCTGCGACCGAGCACAACACGATCTACTCGCTCGACCCCTCGACCGGCGCCGTGCAATGGTCCGCCCACGTCGGCGAGCCGGTGCCGCGGTCGGCGTTGCCGTGCGGGAACATCGATCCACTGGGGATCACCGGCACGATGGTGTTCGACCCGGCCACGTCCCGGGTCTTCGCCCTGGCCGAGACGACCAGCGGGGCGCACTTGTTGGTCGGGGTGAACGTGACCAGCGGCGCGGTCGAGGTGCGGGTGCCGCTGGAGCCGCCCGAAGGCGACCGGTTGGCGCACCAGCAGCGGGCCGCGCTGACCCTGCTGGGAAACCGGGTGTACGTGGCGTACGGCGGGCTGTTCGGGGACTGCGGGCGGTACTTCGGCTCGGTCGTGTCGGTGACCACCGCGGGCGCGGAGCCGTTGAGCTACCACGTGCCGACCCCGCGGGAGGCGGGAATCTGGGCGACGGGCGGCGCCGTCGTGGACGGTGACCGGCTGCTGGTGTCCGCCGGCAACGGCGAGTCCACCTCGGGCTTCGACGACAGCGACTCGGTGCTCGCGCTTTCCCCGACGCTGGCCCGGGTCGACCTGTTCGCACCGTCCACTTGGGCCGATGACAACCGGCGCGATCTCGACCTGGGCTCGTCCAGCCCGATCCTGCTCGGCGACTTCGTCCTCATCATCGGCAAACGCGGCACCGGTTACGTCCTCCGGCGGACCGCGTTGGGCGGCGTGGGCGGGCAGGTGGCGTCCGCGGAGATCTGCCGTTCGTTCGGCGGCAGCGCGGTGAACGCCGGGGTCGCCTACGTTCCGTGCGCCGACGGCACCCGCGCGGTGCGCCTCGACGCATCCGGCGTGCCGACCGTGGTCTGGCGCACCCCGGTCCGCGCCAACGGCTCACCGACGGTCGGCGGCGGCGCCGTGTGGGTGACGGACTACTCAGCCGGCCTGCTCTACGCCCTCGACCCGGCGACCGGAGCCGTCCGCGCCCAGCTCACCACCGGCACCCTCCCCCACTTCGCCTCCCCCACCCTCTCCGGCGACCACGCCTACCTCGGCACCATGGACGGCGTCCTCGCCATCTCCGGCGCCTAACGCGGCCAGCTGTTGATCGCCGAGCAGGTGTGCGCGGTGTCCGCGGCCAGCATCTCGTCGCTGATCTCGACCCCGTCGAACGGGTTGGCGCTCGCCCGGACGATCCTGGGCCACGTCGACTGCTCGATTCCGCCGATGCCGGCCTCCGTGCTGTCCGCCGGAAGCGCGTCCATCCTCGCCTTGCCGTCCTCGGCGAGCCGCCGCGCCGCGTCGAACTTGTCGATGCGCTTTCGGGTCGCCGCGTCTCCTCCGGCGACCGGCGCCGAACCGAGCTCCGCCGGCAACCGTGTCCCTGTGGCCAGCGCATCCCGCGCGCCGGCGTAATGAGCGCTCAACCACTGTTTCAATT
>NZ_DASYTH010000407.1:0-40984 GCF_036002505.1 Actinophytocola sp.
GGGTGCGCGGTGGCGGCCGCCGAGTTCGGGGTGATGGCCGGGGCGGACCGGATCGAGGGCTGCCTGTTCGGCAACGGCGAGCGGTCCGGCAACGTGGACCTGGTCACCCTGGGCCTGAACCTGTACAGCCAGGGCATCGACCCGATGATCGACTTCAGCGACATCGACGAGATCCGCCGCACCGTGGAGTACTGCAACCAGCTCCCGGTCGGCGAGCGCCACCCGTGGGGCGGCGACCTGGTGTACACCGCGTTCTCCGGCAGCCACCAGGACGCGATCAACAAGGGCTTCGACGCGCTGCACCAGGACGCGGAGCGGGCCGGCGTCCCGGTCGACGAGTTCGACTGGGAGGTGCCGTACCTGCCGATCGACCCGAAGGACGTGGGCCGCACCTACGAGGCCGTGATCCGGGTGAACTCGCAGTCCGGCAAGGGCGGCGTCGCCTACATCATGAAGACCGAGCACCAGCTCGACCTGCCGCGCCGGCTGCAGATCGAGTTCTCCCAGGCGATCCAGCGCTACACCGACACCGAGGGCGGCGAGGTCAGCCCGAAGCAGATGTGGGACAGCTTCGCCTCCGAGTACCTCGGCCTGCGCAGCCCGCTCGTCCTGCGTGGCCACCGGATCTCCGAGGACGAAGCGGCCGGTCATTTGCAGGACACCGCAATCGTTGCTCGGCTTGGTATTGAGGGCGAGGAGCACGAGATCACCGGCACCGGCAACGGCCCGATCGCCGCGTTCGTGGACGCGCTGGCCAGCGTCGGCTACGACACCCGGGTCCTGGACTACACCGAGCACGCGCTCACCTCCGGCGACGACGCCCGCGCCGCCGCCTACGTGGAATGCGCGATCGGTGACCGGGTGCTCTGGGGGGTCGGCGTCGACAGCTCCATCGTCACCGCGTCCCTGCGCGCGGTCGTCTCAGCAATCAACCGCGCCCACCGCTAGCAGCGCGTCAATCTCCCCAACGGGATGTGGTCGACTCTTCACCTGGACCGGGGGCGAGATCGGTGAAGGGGTCGACCACATCCCTCGCCGGTTGGCTCTTGGGCAGTGTCAACCTCGGCGTTTCTTAGGACACGGCGGCCGGGCCCGGCATGACGCCAGTTCTGGGCCGATCAGTCGGGGTCGGCGAACCTCCCGCCGAAGATGTCGGAGTTGCCGAACGTCGGCGGGCACTGGCTGCCCGGGGCAGGTGCCGTCGCGGCCTGGCCGTCGATGAGCGCCTGGCGGTAGGTGTTGATGGCCGGGCAGGAGGCGGCGTTGCGGGCGTCGTTCCAGACCGCGACCGCGGCCGCGTTGGTGGCCACCACGTAGTTGTAGTCGCCGAGGAACTCGCTGGTCAGGCCGTTGGCGGAGGAACCGCGGGCGTCGCCGGCGACACCCCGGTGCAGGTCGGCCGCGGCGCCGGTGGCCACCGAGATGTGCCGCAGCACGCCCTGGAACAGCCGCGGCGCGGCCGTGGTCGACCGCCAGGGCTGCAGGAACGCGTCGTAGACCAGGTACACGTCGGCGCCGTCCGGGGAGATCGCGACGGCCGGGAAGTCCGGGCGGTCACCCGCGGCGGCACCGTTCGCGGTCAGCGTGCTGAAACTGGCGCCGCGGTCGCCGGAGAGCAGCACCGGGACCGTCTCGTTCGGGCCGGGCGCGGTGTCCGACGGGGTCGGGCCGCGCGGGAACACCAGCGCCAGCGTGTCGGGCGGCTGCGGGCCGCCGCGCGCGGTGCCGAACGGCGCGCCGTTCGCGACGTCGATGCTGGGGAACGTCGAGGTGCGGGCGCCGGCCACGCCGTCGAAGCTGGCGCCGCCGTTGTTCGGGTCGAACAGGCCGACGTCGACGGTCCGCGCCACCACCTGGCCGCGCTCGAAGTTGCCGCCGCCGTCGAACGACCGGGCCATGATCATCGCGGTGGCCCGGCTGGGCAGCTCGGTGCCGACCCAGAACACGTACACCACGCCGGCGCTGTCGGTGCGCACGGTGCAGCCCTGCCGCCCGCCGGTCTGCCCGGTGTTCGTGGCGGCGCTGATCTGCCGCTGCCGCCAGGTGTCCCCGCCGTCGGTGGAGGTCGCGACCATGACCGGCTCTGGCGCGGACCCGTTGGAGCGGAACGCCACGTTGCACACGTAGACGCGGCCGAAGAACGGGCTGGACTCGACGTTGTCCGCCCAGACCTCCTCCTTGTCGGAGAACGTGGTCTGGCTCTGCCGGCTGATCAGCACCGGGACCTGCCAGGCATTGTTGTCCCCGGCGACCGCCGCGGCGAACCGGTCGGAGTCCAACCGGGACACCCCGATGGCGCTCGGCCCGGGGAAGGCGCTGCCGCCGGGCAGGTTGTCGACCAGGTTGGCGTAGTACAGCCGCTGCCGGGCCCAGCTGAAGCCGCCGCCGGCGGCCGGCGCCGGGCCCCAGACCATCGCCGGGTCACCGCTGGAGGCCAGCCCCTGCTCGAGATACCGGGGCAGCGTGCCGATCGGGCCGACCTGCGGCACGCACTCGGCCGGGCCGGTGCAATGCCGGGCGGACAGACCCGTGTAGTTCGGCTGGGTCCAGTTCCGGCCGCCGTCGGAGGAGAAGCTCACTCCGGTGACCCCGACGCCGGCGGTGAACGGGCAGGTGTTCGGTGCGCCGGCGGCACACAGCTCGAGGTCGATGTTGTCGTTCGCCCCGGCGACGACGAGGTCGGGGTTCACCCAGTTCACCGCGACCTGCGGCTCGTTCTGCTTGTTCTGGGAGAACCCGGTCGCCGGGCTGCCCGCGGTCACCCGCGCGTCGGCGCCCGGCTGCGCGGCGACCGGCAGTGCGGCCAGGTACGCGCAGGTCAGTGCGGAAATTGTCATGGCGGCCAACAGTCGCGTGGTGCCCATGTCACCATCTCCTTGCGAGGGCGCAACTCTGCTCTAGCTACGACACCCCCGGCTGCGCCGGCATGACGGAGAAACTCAGATCAATCGAGGGCGGCGAGGGCGGCTGCCACGGCAGTGGAGCCGGCGCGGACGTCGAAGCCGCGGTTGTCGGTGCGCGGCTCGGTGAGGCAGCCGAGCACCACGGCGGCGGCGTCCTCGCGCGCGATCCGGCCGGGCCCGATCAGGTGCGCCGCCGCGGAGACCCGGCCGGTCCCCGGGTCGTCGGTGAGCGTGGCCAGCCTTATCACCGTCCACACCAGACTCGATCGCCGCAGCACGGTGTCGGAAACCTGCTTGGCGTACAGGAAGGAGCGCACCGTCCGGTCACCCTGGTCGGGCGCGTCGGCGAACATCGCGGAAAGCTGGAGGTACCGCCGCACGCTGGCGGCCTCGGCCGAACGGATCGCCGCGATCGCGCCGTCCCGGTCGATCAGGTTCACCGCCTCCGGCGCCGGATCCGCCGCCCCGGCGCAGTTCACCACCACGTCGCAGCCCACGAGCACGTCCACCAGCTCGGCCGGATCCGCCGCCAGGTCGGCCACCACCGGAGACCCGCCGAGCCCCGCCACCACGGGCAACCGCTGGTAGCTGCGGACCCCGGCACGCACGGTGTGGCCGCGGGCGGCGAGCAACCGCACCACGTGCCGGCCGGTGCGCCCGGACGCGCCGAGCACGGTGATCACGTGTCGATCGAAAGGAGGGTTCTGCACAAGGATCCGTGGTTGCGTTTCGGTTTTGTGGTCGTCGGGCCCGGTTGGTCCCGGTGGGCCAGCGTGCCGTGCGGTGTTCGAGGTCTGTGGTCATGTTGGCAGAGCTGGTTGCTGGTCCGACCGCTCGGGCAGGCCTCCGGCCTACCCTCGCTAGTCGGGTCGAACACCGCCCGACGGCCCACCACTCCCAACCGGGATTGTGCAGAACCCTCCAGGCAGGTCCTACGTCGCCGCCGGCTCTCCCGCCGGCGCGGTGCCCTGGTTCTCCGGGAAGTGGCAGGCCACGCGGTGGCCGGGGGCCAGCTCCACCAGCGGTGGCTCGTCGGTTTTGCAGACGGCCTGGGCCTTCCAGCAGCGGGTGTGGAAGCGGCAGGCGGGCGGCGGGTTGAGCGGGCTCGGCACGTCGCCCTGCAGGCGGATGCGCTCCCGCTTGGTGCGCCGGGTGGTGTCCGGGATCGGTACCGCGGACAGCAGGGCGACGGTGTACGGGTGCATCGGGCGTTCGTAGAGCGGGGTCCGGTCAGCCAGCTCGACGATCTTGCCGAGGTACATCACGGCGACCCGGTCGGAGACGTGCCGGACCACGGAGAGGTCGTGGGCGATCATCACGTAGGTCAGGTTGAGCTCGTTCTGCAGGTCCTCCAGCAGGTTCACCACCTGGGCCTGGATGGACACGTCCAATGCGGACACCGGCTCGTCGGCGACGATCAGCTTGGGACGCAATGCAAGCGTGCGCGCGATGCCGATGCGCTGGCGCTGCCCGCCGGAGAACTCGTGCGGGTAGCGGTTGTAGTGCTCGGGGTTCAGGCCGACCAGCTCGAGCAGGTCCTGCACCGAGCGCTTGATCCCGTTGTCGGTCTTGACGTTCTGCAGCCTGAACGGGGCGCCGACGATCGTGCCGACGGTGTGCCGCGGGTTCAGCGACGAGTACGGGTCCTGGAAGATCATCTGCACGTCCCGGCGCAGCGGCCGCATGGCGCCGGTGGACATGTGGGTGATGTCCCGGCCCTCGAAGACGATCTTTCCGGCGGTGGGCTCGAGCAGCCTGGTCAGCAGGCGCCCGGTGGTGGTCTTGCCGCAGCCGGACTCGCCGACCAGGGACAGCGTCTCACCCATGGCCACCGAGAAGTCCAGCCCGTCGACCGCCTGCACCGCGCCGACCTGGCGCTGCAGCAGCCCCTTGCGCACCGGGAAGTACTTCTGCAGCCCGGAAACCGAAAGCAGCTCCTCGCCGAGCCGGGGCTCGGCCGGCGTCGCCTGGTCTTCGGCGGTTGTCAACGTGTCATCCCCTCACAGTCCTTGTCGGTTCGCTCCGGCTCGGCCACTGTTGTCTACGGTGCTCGTTCCTCGCACCTGCGCTGCTCCTCCGTCCAGCCGACACCGCGGCCTCACCTCCCGCTCACAACTTCGGCTTGATCTCGTTCTCCCAGATCCGCACCCGGTCCTCGGCGCTGAGGTGGCAGGCGGTGAAGTGCCGGTCGCCGACGTCGCGCAGCTCCGGCACCACGGTCTCACTCGCCCCGCCGTTCAGCTCGGCGAAGTTGCACCGCGGGTGGAACGGGCAGCCGTCCGGCACGTTGATCAGGCTCGGCGGCTGGCCCTTGATCGGCAGCAGGCGATCGGCGCGCTCCCGGTCCAGCCGCGGCATCGAGCCGAGCAGGCCCCAGGTGTACGGGTGCTGCGGCGCGCCGAAGATGCCGTCCGCGGTCCCGTACTCGGCCCCGCGGCCGGCGTACATCACGAGGATGTCGTCGGCGAGCTCGGCGACCACGCCGAGGTCGTGGGTGATGATGATGACCGCGGAGTCGAACTCCTGCTGCAGGTCCCGGATCAGGTCGAGGATCTGCGCCTGCACGGTGACGTCCAGCGCGGTGGTCGGCTCGTCGGCGATCAGCAGCTCGGGGTCGCAGGACAGCGCCATCGCGATCATCGCGCGCTGCCGCATGCCGCCGGAGAACTGGTGCGGGTAGTCGTCCACCCGGGACGCCGGCTGCGGGATGCCCACCCGGTCCAGCATCTCGATGGCGTGCTTGCGGGCCACCGCCTTGCTCACGTTGTGGTGGATCCGGTACGCCTCGATGATCTGCTGGCCGACCGTGTAGTAGGGATGCATGGCGGACAGCGGGTCCTGGAAGATCATCGCCATGTTCTTGCCGCGCAGCCGGCGCACGTGCTCGCTGCTCATGGCCACCAGGTTCTGGCCGTTGAGCAGGATCTCGCCGGTGATGTGCGCGGCGCCCTCCTGGTGCAGCCCCATGATCGACAGGCTGGTCACGCTCTTGCCCGAGCCGGACTCGCCCACGATGCCCAGCGTCTTGCCGCGCTCGAGGGTGAACGACAGCCCGTCGACGGACTTCACCACGCCGTCGTCGGTCGGGAAGTGCACCCGCAGGTCCCGGACCTGCAGGAACGTCGACGGTTCCACCGGTCCGGAACCGGGCATGGGCTCGACGTAGGTGTCGATCTCGGCCAGCGAGTCGTCTGGGAAACCGGTCATGCCGTGCTCTCCAACTCGGGAATGTTGGCCATGGTCGTGGGTCGCCTCGAGTGGTTGGTCACCGGACCACTCCTCGGGCAGACCGTGTTCCACCGGGGGCAAGCCCCCAGACCCCAGTTCCTCGGGCCCACCTCGTCGCGGTAGGCCAACTCCCTCGCCCGGCATTCCGCAAGCTTCATGCCGTGCCCTCCAGCTCGGGCATGGATTCCGCAAGCTTCATGCCGTGCGCACCCTCGGGTCGATCACCGCGTACAGGAGGTCAACGATCAGGTTGGCGATCACCACGAAGAACGCGGCCAGGATGGTGACGCCCATGACCTTGGGCAGGTCGTTGGCCCGGATCGCCTCCACCGCGTACTTTCCGAGCCCGTTGAGGCCGAACGCGCTCTCGGTCAGCACCGCGCCGCCGAGCAGCAGGCCGACGTCCAGGCCGAAGATCGTGACGATCGGGGTCAGGGCGCTGCGCAGCCCGTGTTTCACCACCACGGTTCGCTGCGGCAGGCCCTTGGCTCTGGCTGTTCGGATGAAGTCCTCACCCATGGTCTCGAGCATGCCGGCTCTGGTCAGCCGGGCGTAGCCGGCGGAGAACAGGAACGCCAGGGTTATCCAGGGCAGCAACAGGTCATAGGCCCATTCCGCCGGGTTCTCCTGGAACGGGGTGAAGCTGCCGCCCTTCGCGGTCCAGTCCAGGCTGTAGCTGAAGATGGCCAGCGTCATCAGGCCGGTGTAGAAGATCGGCAGCGACACACCACCCAGCGCCACCCCCATCGCCAGCCGGTCGAAGAAGCTGCCCTTGCGCAGCGCGGACAGCACGCCGATGGACACCCCGCCGATCAGCCAGATGACCGACGCGCCGACCGCGAGGGACAGCGTCACCGGGGCACGGTCCAGCAGGTCCGGCCACACCGGCTGGCGGGTGATGAAGGAGTATCCGAGGCACGGTGCGTTGCAGTGCTCGACCCCCACGCCGTAGTCGTAGTCGGCACCGACGAAAACGCCCTTCACCCAGTTGCCGTACTGCACCACGATCGGGTCGTAGAAGCCGAGCCGCTCGGCCGTCAGGTGCACCGTCTCCGGGGTTGCCGTGCGCCCCACGTACCGAACGGCCATGGTCTCCGGGCTCGAGCCGATGATCCGCGGCACCACGAAGAAGATGGAGAAGGTGACCGCGCTCACGATGAACAGCAGCAACACCGCGGCAAGCAGTCGCCGGACGACGTAAGTGATCATTGCGCTCGATCCCCGTTGGGTGACTGTGCGCGGTGGCCGGCCCCGGGTCTCGGGACCGGCCACCCGCTGCTGGTGCTGGTGCCGCCGCCGGTGAGGTCACCGGCGGCGCGCGTTCAACTCAGGCCTTGCCCAAGGTCGAGTAGTCGTACATGCCCCAGGCCTCGTTGACGAACACGTTCGTCAGGCCCTTGCCGCGAACCAGCAGGCTCTTGGCGTAGACACCGGGGTAGATCACGGCCTCCTGCATGACCCGCTTGTCGATCTCGCCCCACAGCTTCTCGCGCTTGTCCTTGTCGGTCTCCGCGATGGCGTCGTCGAGCATCTTGTCGACCTCGGGGATCCGCACGCTCATGTTGGACGAGCCACCGGTCTCCCGGATGACCCGGCTGTCCACGATCTGCGAGAGGAAGCCGAAGCCGTCGTTCCAGTCCGCGCCCCACCCGTTGGTGCACAGGCCGAGACCGTTGGACCGGACGAACGGCGGGTTGCCGCAGAACTGGGCGAAGTAGTCACCCGACGGGAAGCCGCGCAGCGTCAGCTTGATGCCGACGCGGGCGAGCGCCGCCTGGAACGCCTCGGCGGTGGCCTTCTCGCGCGGACGGCCCTCGCGGTAGCCCATGTTGGTGGCGAAACCGTCGGGCTGGCCGCACTTCTGCAGCGACTCCTTGGCCTTGTTGATGTCGCCCTTGTTGTCCGAGCCGGGCGGGAACAGGTCGAACTTCGTTTGGCCCGGGATCAGCGGCGGCAGCACGGTCGACGCCAGGTCACCGCCGGAGAACTCGCCACCGTAGGCGAGCTGGTAGCCGGTGCGGTCCATCGCGTACATGACCGCCTTGCGGCACTCGATGTTGTCCAGCGGCTTGACCGTCGGCATGACCGACGTGTACCAGAGCCGGGCGATGGTCGGGTTGTCCGCCCGCGCCTTGTTGTCCGGCGTGTTCAGCACCGTGGACAGCTTCGCCGGCTGGATGCCGGTGCCCTGCACGTCGACGTCGAGGCTGCCGGCCAGGAGCTGGTTGTCGATGTCGTCGGCGTTCTGCTTCAGCGTGACCTCGTAGCCGTCCGGCAGCGCCTTGCGGTTCTGGTCGGTCGAAGCGTCCCAGTTGGGGTTGCGCTTGAGCGTGAAGCGCTTGCCGAGCTCGTTCACGTCGAACATGTACGGGCCGGTGGAGACCACGTGCTCCTTGTACTTCGCGCCGGTGTCCTTGGCCTCCGGCACCGGAGCCGTCTGCGGCAGCATGGCCAGGTAGTCGAAGCCACCGAACGCCGCCTTGAGGTGGAAGACGATGGTGTAGTCGTCGGGCGTCTCGATGCCGGAGCTGGTGTCCACGCCCTTGGACTTGTACGGGCCCTTGTAGTCGGGCGGCAGGTTCAGGAAGCCCTTGAAGTAGTCCGGGCCGTTCGGGAAGGTCTCCCGGTCCAGCGCGCGCAGCACGTTGTACTTGACGTCCTTGGCCTTGACCTCGGTGCCGTCCTCGTACTTGATGCCCTTCCTGATCTTGTACGTCCAGGTCTTGCCGTCGTCGGTCGGCTTGCCGAGGCTCTCGGCCAGGTCCGGCACCAGCTCCTCGCTCGCCTTGCCGGGCGCGACCTTGAACATGACCAGCGCCCGGGTGTAGAGACGCGCGAAGTTCCAGGCGTAGCCGTAGTAGGTGTCGGCCGGGTCAAGGGAGTCCCAGTCGTCGGAGTGGGCCATCTTGATGATGCCGCCCTTTTTGTCCGACGGGTTGAACACCTGGTTGAGCGCCGCGTTGAACGCGGCCGTGGTGGTGCTGCCACCGCCGCCGCCTCCGCTCCCGCCCGAGTCGCCACTCTTGGTGCCGCCACACGCGGTGAGCGCCAACGCGACGGCCGCGCTACCGGCAATCGCGGCGGTCACACGTTTGCTGATCATCTTGCTGTTGCACTCCTTCTTCTCGGGAGTTCGGTTGGATGAGAAACTAGCCAGCCCAAACTCATCGGGCCCTCGGATCGAGCGCGTCGCGCAGCCCGTCACCGAACAGGTTGAAGGCGAGCACGGTGACGAAGATCGCCAAACCGGGCCAGAGCATGAAGTGGGGCAGGGTGTAGTACGAGACGGCGTCGGAGATCATGCCGCCCCAGGTCGCGGTCGGCGGCTGGATGCCGACGCCGAGGAACGACAGCGCGGCCTCGAACAGGATGTTCGTCGGGATCAGCAGCGTGGAGTAGACCAGGATCGGCGCCATCAGGTTCGGCAGCAGCTCCCTGAACAGGATGTACGGGCCGCGCGCGCCGAGGCTGCGGGCGGCGTCGACGAACTCCCGGTTGCGCAGGGAAAGCGTCTGCCCGCGGATGATCCGGCCGATGTAGGGCCAGTTGAAGAAGCCGATGATGAACACCAGGACCGCGATGCGCGGTCCCTCGCCGGTGACGTTGAACGTGTTCAGCAGGCCGGCCAGCGCGATCGCGAACACCAGCAGCGGGAAAGCCAGGAACACGTCCATCGCGCGGCTGATCACCGCGTCGACCCAGCCGCCGAAGTAGCCGGCGACGACCCCCATGACCGTGCCGATCACCACGGACAGCATGGTGGACAGGAACGCGATCAGCAGGGAGATCCAGGATCCGGCGTAGACCCGCTGCAGGAGGTCCCGGCCGTTGAGCGGCTCGACCCCGAGCGGATGGCTGGCGCTCATGCCGCCGAACGTGCCCTTCGGCGCGAGCGTGGTGCCGTCGATCAGCTCCTGGTGGAACTCGTTGGGGTGGATCACCCCGAACACCCGGTCCATCAGCACCGCGCTCACCGCGATGAGGATGAGCACGATGATCACGACGCCGCCGGTGATGGCCACCTTGTCGCGCTTGAGCCGCATCCAGGCGATCTGGCCCAGCGACCGGCCCTGGATCGCCTTGCGGCTCACTCCTTGGATCGCGGCATCCGGCACCGCGGACGCGCTTGACTCGGTGACTTCGAGCGGCGCGGTCATCCCGCGAACCGTCCACGGTCGGTCATTCGCGCACTCCTCGGGTCGCCACGGGATCGCCGTACGGTGGCCGACCTTAACCCCTCTGTTCTGCATCCCTTAACCACGGGAGGTCACGATCCGGCCAAAGATCGCGTATTGTGTCCGGTCAGCAGCGCTCTCGCCACGCGACGTAACGGCCGTTCACCCGTTTGCCGGAAACCGTTCACTGTTAATGGAGTTCGTCCGCCAAGCGGACATCCGCCGCGTCACCCGTCTGGTCCACCGCGAACCAGCCCTCCTCGAACCGCTGCCAGGCCCGCAGGGGTGCCCGGCAGGCCTCGCCGTCGCGCGCCACCGCCCGCTCGAGACGCTCGGCCGGGTCCCGGTGCTCGCACCAGATCAGCAATGAGAGGTCAGCGCGCACCGACCGCCGGCCGGCGGAAACACCCTCGAGCACGAGCACTTCCGGGACCTCTACGGCGAGATAAGGACCGGGGTGCGGCTTTCCGTCGCGCCATTCCACACATAGATAGGTGCCGGGCCGGCCGTTGCGAAGCGGGTCGAGCACGCCGGCGGCCAGGCGCGGCCACCAGGCGACCGGGTCGTCCCAGGTGGCGAAGTGATCGGTGCGGACCAGCCCGGTCCGGGTGCCGGCCGCGCGGAGCTCGGCGGCCACGGCGTCGGCCAGCACCGACTTCCCGGACCCGGACGGCCCGTCGATCGCCACCAGGCGCACGCCACCCAGCCGCGCCGGCCGATCTAGTAGCCCGTCAAGGGCCATCTGATGGATCATCGCCGAAAAACTCGCCCCGACCCACCGCACCTCAGGGGACCGTGACGGCACTCAGCCACGGTCCACCCGACAACCGCACTGTTCGCTGGAACGCAACAACCATAAGAATTCCGGAGAGGCGGGTCGGAGGCGGGGGAGTTAAACCGCACGCCGGCCGGACAGGGCGCGGCCCAGGGTGAGCTCGTCGGCGAACTCGAGGTCACCGCCCATGGGCAGGCCGGAGGCGAGGCGGGTCACCGTGAGGTTCGGGAAGTCGCGGAGCATGCGGGCGAGGTAGGTGGCGGTGGCCTCGCCCTCGGTGTTCGGGTCGGTGGCGAGGATGACCTCGGTGACCTCCTCGCCGGAGATCCGGGCCAGCAGCTCGCGGACGCGGAGCTGGTCGGGGCCGATGCCGGAGAGCGGATCCAGGGCGCCGCCGAGGACGTGGTAGCGGCCCTTGAACTCGCGGGTGCGCTCGACGGCGAGGACGTCCTTGGGCTCCTCGACCACGCACAGCGTGCTCGGGTCGCGCCGGGCGTCGCGGCAGATCCGGCACCGGGGCTCCTCGGAGACGTTGCCGCAGAGGTCGCAGAAGACCACGCCCTCCTTCACCCGCTGCAACACCTGGATCAGCCGCTGAAGGTCCGCCGGCTCGGTGCCGAGCAGGTGGAACGCGATGCGCTGGGCGCTCTTCGGGCCGACCCCGGGCAGCCGCCCCAGCTCGTCGATCAGGTCCTGGACCGGTCCCTCGTACAACGCGACCTGGCCTACAGACCGGGGAGGCCCAGGCCGCCGAGCCCGGTGGCGTCGCCGAGGCCGCCGGCGAGCGGCCCCATCTTCGACTGGGCCAGCTCGTGTGCCTTGTTGCCGCCGTCCCGCACCGCGGCGACGATCAGGTCGGCCAGCGTCTCGACGTCGTCGGGATCGACCACCTTCGGGTTGATGTCCAGTGCCTTGAGCTCGCCCGCTCCGGAGACGGTCGCGGTCACCAGGCCGCCACCCGCGGTGCCGGTCACCTCGGCGTCGGCCAGCTCCTGCTGGGCGGACATCAGCTGTTCCTGCATCCGCTGCGCCTGCTCCAGGATCTGCTGCATGTCGGGTAGGCCACCGGGCTGCACGGCGTTTCCTCTCGTCGTTATCGCTACCGCCCAGCCTAGTCGGGTCGCGTGTGTGGCAGGGTGAACGCCGTGCTGAGGCGAGGCATGGCGTACCGGGCGACCATGGCGGCGGCGGGAGCACTGGTCGCGCTGATGTCCTCCTGCGGTGGTCCGGTCTCCGGCGAGGCGTCCGCGCCGTCGACCCCAGCCACCAGCGCGTCGTCGGAACCGCCGCCGTCTTCGGGGACGAGCGCGCCGCCGGCGACCACCACGAGCGTGCCGCCGAGCGCCCGGCCGTCCACCCCCGCCCCCAACGGGAAGCCCGCGCCGCCGCCGGGCATGGTCGTCGTGCTGGATCCCGGGCACAACGGCGGCAACGCGGCGCATCCCGAGGTGATCAACCAGCCGGTTCCGGCCGGGCGCGGGCGGACGAAACCGTGCAACACCACCGGGACGGCGACCAACAGCGGCTACACCGAGCACGCGTTCACCTGGGACGTCGCGGTGCGGGTGCGCGACCTGCTCACCGCGCGGGGCGTCCGGGTCGTCATGACCCGGCCGAACGACACCGGAGTCGGGCCGTGCGTCAACGACCGCGCGGCGATCGGCAACCGGGAGAACGCCGCGGCCGTGGTCTCCATCCACGCCGACGGCTCGACCACCGCCGGGGCGCACGGTTTCCACGTCGCCTACTCCTCGCCCGCGCTGAACGCGGCGCAGGGCGAGCCGTCGCTGCGGCTGGCCCGGGCGCTGCGCGACGGCCTGAAGTCGGCGGGCCTGGCCACGTCCAACTACATCGGCTCGGCCGGGCTCTCGCCGCGGGACGACCTGGCCGGGCTCAACCTTTCCGAACGCCCGGCGGTGCTGGTGGAGTGCGGCAACATGCGCGACGCGGCGGAGGCGGCCACGCTGTCCAGTCCGGCCGGCCGGCAGCGCTATGCCGCGGCCATCGCGGACGCGATCGCCGCATACCTGGCGTAGAAGCGGGGCCTTTGCCTCCCCCGACCAACGCAACCTCAGGGGACCGTGACGGCACCCAGCCACGGTCCACCCGACAATCGCACCATTCGCTGGAACGCAACGACCATAAAAGTTCCGGAGAGGCGGACTAGGTCGTGTTTCAAAAGTGCGGTGAATGCGTCTTTGCTCGCGCTGGTCGCGAGCAAAGACGCATTCACCGCACCACTCGTCACCTCTGCAGCACCTGGCGTCACACAGGCCCCACCAGTAACAGGCTCGGCTACTTGCGAAACACGGACTAGATCTGCCGGGCGTTCAGCCGGCTCTCCAGCATCTTGAGCTTGTCGGCGGCGGAATCCACCGCGCGGGGCGCCGGATCCGGCTCGTCGTAGGTGTAGTCGAAGTCGTCGTCGGGCTCCGGTGGCGGCGGCTCGTCGCGGACCGCGGGAGCGGGCGGCGGTGGGGCGGGTGCCGGGGCCGGGCGGCTGGGCGGTTCCGCTGACGCGGTGGGAGGTGGGGGCGCCGCAGGAGGTGTGGGCTCGGCGGCGGGTGGGGCGGCGTCGGCCGCGGCGTGCACGGTCTTGACGCGCCAATGGCCACCGACCACGTCGGTCAGGGCCTGGGCGATGGCGTCGACGTTGCGGGGCTCGCCGAGCCGCTTGGCCAGCGGGGCGGCGGTGTGCGAGATGATCACGGTGTCGCCCTCGACGGCGTGCACGGCCGCATTGGTCAGCATGGCCTGGGTGCTTCGGCTGGTGGCGCGTACCGCGTCGAGCAGTGCCGGCCAGACCCGGCGGATGGCCGTGGCGTCCATTGCGGACGGTGCCGCGGAAGCCGGCGCCGGGTCGGCCGCAGCCGCCGGCGGCTCGGCGGGTGACGCCATGTCCCTACCGGACGCGGCCGGCGGCCTGGCGGGCTGGGCGGCCGGCGCGGTGTCCCTGGTGGACGCTGCCGGTTGCCGGGCGGCCGCGGGGGCGGGCTCCTGTTCCACGTTGGGTTTCGGCGCGGGCGCGGGTACCTGCTGCGGCGCCGCGGGAGCCGGCCCGGCGCCGTCCTGGGTGACCGTGACCCGCCGCTCGATGCGTTCAAGCCGTTGCAGCACAGCGGAATCCACCGCGGCGTCGGCGGAAACCGCTGAGGGCAGCAGCATCCGGGCGCACAGCAGCTCGAGCAGCAGCCGGGGCGCGGTGGCGCCACGCATCTCGACGAGTCCATTGTGGACGATCTCGGCGAACCGGGTGAGCGCGGCCGGCCCGAGGCGTTGCGCCTGCGCGGACATCCGCTCCAGCTCGTCGGCCGGCGCGTTGACCAGCCCACGGGTGGCGGCGTCCGGGACGGCCCGCAGCAGCACCAGGTCACGCAGCCGGTCGAGCAGGTCGGCGGCGAACCGGCGCGGGTCGTGGCCGGCCTCGACCAGCCGGTCGACGGTCCCGAACACCGCGGCGGCATCGCCCGCGGCCAGCCCGTCCACCAGGTCGTCGATCAGCGCGACATCGGTGACGCCGAGCAGCGCGACGGCCCGCTCGTAGGTGACGCCCTCCGGCCCGGCCCCGGCCAGCAGCTGGTCCAGCACCGACTGGGTGTCCCGGGCGGATCCGCCACCGGCCCTGATCACCAGCGGGAACACGGCGGGCTCGACGGTGGCGCCCTCGTCGGCGCAGTTGCGCTCCAGCAGCTCCCGCATGGCGCCGGGCGGAATCAGCCGGAACGGGTAATGGTGGGTGCGCGAGCGGATGGTGGGCAGCACCTTGTCCGGCTCGGTGGTGGCGAAGATGAAGACCAGGTGCTCCGGCGGTTCCTCGACGATCTTGAGCAGGGCGTTGAAACCCTGCGTGGTGACCATGTGCGCCTCGTCGATGATGAACACGCGGTAGTGCGAGGCGGCCGGCGCGTAGAAGGCCCGGTCCCGCAGCTCGCGGGCGTCGTCGACACCGCCGTGGCTGGCCGCGTCCAGCTCCACGACGTCCACGCTGCCCGGCCCCTCCGGAGCGAGCGCGATGCAGGAGTCGCACACCCCGCAGGGATCCGGGGTCGGCCCCTGCGCACAGTTCAACGAGCGGGCCAGAATCCGCGCGCTGGACGTCTTCCCGCAGCCGCGCGGCCCGGAGAACAGGTACGCATGGTTGACCCGCCTGGCCGCCAACGCGGTCCGCAACGGCTCCGTAACGTGTTCCTGTCCAACAACCTCGGCGAACGTCGCCGGCCGGTACTTGCGATAAAGGGCGAGCGCCACGCCGCGACCCTACCCGTCCCTCACGACACCAACCGCACCCACGCCAACCAGTCCTCGACGACCCTGGCGAGCTTCGGCACCTGGTCGGGCAAAAAGGGACCTCGTGCACCCGTCAGAGCTTGCTTATCCTTGCTGCCTTCCGGCCCTGGGGAGGTTCACGAGATGGACGCCGCACGAGGTCCTTGGTCAGTGTAGCGAGCCCGGGCCAGGCTGTACGCCGCGCGTAGGTCGTCGCCGTCGTAACGCAGCCCACGTGGCCAGTATTTCCGTTGGGCCACCCGGTTTCCGGCGAGTTTGACAGGGTCGGATACTTTGAGGGCTGGTTTCATCACCCTGTGCTGCAACCGTACGGAGATCAGACATGCAGCGCGCTGCCTTCCCGGAGTTGCAAGGCCAGCCACGGTCGTCCCGGCACCGGAAGCCGGAACGCCCCGACCGGATCCTGATCGGACTGAAGGTCGCCACCGGCATCGCCGCCGCCGGCCTGCTCACCGTGGTCGTCCTGCTGATCAGCGCGGGCGTCGAGGCGCCGGCCGCGAACCGCTCACCCACGGTTCCCAAGATCGTGCCCGGCCCGGGGGACGACGCGCCGGCGGCCACGACGACGCCCACCCAGCTCCAGCCGCCGGAACTGCAGAGCGACACCCAGGAGATCGCCGGCCAGCCGGCGCCGACGACCACGAGCCGGTCGCCGCGGCCGACGCGGACGCAGAAACCGCCCCGGCAGCCCGACTTCGAGTTCGCGGTGATCGGCGAGCGCTGCGCGAAACCCGGCACGTTCTCCATCACCAAGGAATCCGAACCGGTGATGTGCTTCCGGCGCTCCCCCACCGACGAGCCCCGCTGGCTCCCGGTGTTCTGAGGGCCCGCGGCTCATAGCCCCAGTTTCGTTGCCAACTCGGCGAAATCGGACGCCGTGAGATCGGCGTCGAAGTCGCCGGCCCGGTCCGCCCGGCCGTGCGGGCCCTTCTCCAGCGGCCGCTCGACGAACGCGGTACGCAGCCCCGCGTCACGGGCTCCGGCCAGATCCCAGACGTGCGCGGCGACCATCAGCACCTCGCCCGGCGCGGCGTCGAGCAGCTCGGCCACGGTCAGGTAGACCTCCGGGTCCGGCTTGTAGTGCCGGGCGAGCTCGGCGGAGATGACACAGTCGAACGGCAGCTTCGCGGCCTTGATCAGGTTGGTGAGCAGCGCGAACCCGCCGTTGGACACCGCGGCCAGCACGTAGCGGCCGGCCAGCCGGGTGAGCCCGGCGACCGAGTCCGGCCAGGCCGGGAGCCGGTGCCAGGTCCGCACCAGCTCGACCCTGGCCGCCTCGTCGAACGCCGGGCCGACGCCGCGCTCGTGCAGCATCTCGTCCAGCGAGCGCCGGTGCAGCGCGTCCAGGTTCTGCCAGGGCAGCTCACCGCGCCGCACCAGATTCATCGACGGCGGGTAGCGCCGCCGCCAGTCGTCGGCGAACGTGCCGCCGCCCAGCTCGACCCCGCGCGCGGCGGCGATCCGGTCCACCTGGCCGGACACCCCGCTCCACCAGTCCACCGTGGTACCGAAGATGTCGAAGGCCAGCACCTTCACGTCCACAGCGCTCTCCCTACCTGTTGGCCAGGATCGCCAGCACGAACGCGACGATCACGAACAGCGCGATGACCACGGTGATCACAATGCGCCGGGTGCCCGGGGACAGCCCCGAACGGGAGACGCCCCGGATCTGCGGCGAGTCCTCACCGTCGCCGCGTGCTCGGACACGCCCAGCACCGTGCCGATCTCGGCATACGGCAGGTCGGCCGCGATCCGCAGACCGAGGAGGGTGCGATCGCGCTCCGGCATCCCCCGCATGGCGCGGAGCACCCGGCGCAGCTCGTCCCGCACCACCACCTCGCCCTCCACGTCCGCCGCGGGGTCCGCCTCCGACTCCGCACCGAGGAAGCGGGCCGCCAGCGCCGAACGCCGGGACCGCCGCCGGTAGTGATCCACGATCGCGTTGCGGGCGGTCGTGAGCAACCACGGCAGCACCGGGCCGGACCGTTCCCGCCCGTATGCGGCGAACGCCGAGGCGAACACGTCCGTGGCCAGATCCTCCGCGTCGCCGGCGTTCCCGACCTGCGACAGGCAGTACCGGTACACCCGAGCCGCGTGCTCGCGGTAGACCTCCGCGAACGGCGGCCGGTCAAGATCGCTGTGCTGCGGGTCCGGCACCCGCCAAGTATGCCCAGAGCAGCGCCGCGGTAGCGACGATGGCGCCGCCGTGGAAGATCCATTCAATGGGCAGGAGTGCCGCCGGCCGCAGGCCGATGTGCTGGTGCAGCGCGGCATGCGGCATCCAGGACGCGAGCAGCCACACCGCGGACAGCCACGCCACGGTGACCCGGTCCGTGCGGGCGGCGAACCACGACCGGCCCAGGACCAGGACCGCGAGGCCGGCGCCGAACGCGAGGTTCTCCAGCATGCTCTCGGCCAGGAACGCGGCGCGCAGGCCGCCGTGGACGTGCGGAGCCTCGGGTGCGGGCGACCAGAAGCCGCCGAGCGGGCCGTGCGGGCCGATCAGCACCGCGAGCACCGTGCCGGCGGCGGTGATGGCGAGGAACCGTCTCATGGAAGCCTCCTCAGCCGACCGGACGGACGGCGGTGGCGTAGTAGCCGTGGCCGGTGAACCGGATGTGGCCGTCGTCCCGCAGCCACGGCGTGGTCGCGGCGATCGCGACGTGGCGCGCGTCCCGGAGCGCGGCGTCGGAGACACCGGCGAGGTGCTGCCGCAGCGGGACGTTGAGGGCGAGCAGGAAGTCCAGCCACTCGTCGGGCGAGTGGTAGTCGTAGGCCAGGGTGAACGGCTGGACGAGGATCTCGGTGAGGCCGGCCCGCTCCAGCGCGGCGCACACGTAGGACGCGTCGGCCAGGCTGAAGATCCCGGCGACGCCCGGCGCGACCGGCGGCAGCGGGGGCAGGTCGAGCGCGGCCAGGATGGCCCCGACCAGGCGTGGCATGGCCTGGTCGGTGGGCCGCCACGGGATCGCGGTGGCGAACCGGCCGCCCGGCACCAGCACCGTGCGCACGCCGGCCAGGACCCGGTCCAGGTCGGGCACGAACATGAGGCCCAGCCGGCAGAGCACGGCGTCCACGCCGGCTTCGGGCAGGTCGATGGCCGCGGCGTCCATCTCGTGGGTCTCGACGTTGGCGAGCCCGGCGGCCGCGGCGCGCTGCGCGGCGAAGGCCACCATGTCGGGCGCGAGGTCGGTGGCGATCACCCGGCCGGTCGGGCCGACGCGGTGGGCCGCGGCGATGGCCGGGTCGCCGACGCCGCTGGCCAGGTCGAGGACCCGGTCGCCGGTGGTGATCCGGGCGAGCTCGCCGCCTCCGTCCTGATGCTTCTCGTCCACGCCGAGTTGGCCCGCCACGACCTTCCCGCCGCCGCGTCCGCCGTGACCCGCCTCGCCGCCCCAACCTCCTGCACGCCGCGTTCACCGCCCGCGCGCGCGGCCTCCTCGCCGCCGCTCGCGCCGAACCCGACGCCCCCGGGCACCTCGAGTCCGCCCTCAGCGCGTTCGCCGCCCTCGCCCTCCCACTCGAAGAAGCCCGGACCCGCCTGGACCTCGCGCGCACCCTCACCGCCCCGCACCCCGCCCTGGCCGTCGTCGAAACCCGCGCCGCCCTCGAGTGCTTTCAACGCCTCTCGGCCACCCGCGACGCCGACGCCGCCATCAGCCTCCTGCGCCAACTCGGCGTCCGCGGCCACACGGCCCCCGCGGCACCGGCACCCTCACCACCCGCGAGCAGGAAGTCCTCACCCTGCTCGGCGAAGGCCTCTCCAACCCCGACATCGCCGCCCGCCGCTACGTCAGCCGCCGCACCGCCGAGCACCACGTCTCCAACATCCTCGCCAAGCTGGGCCTCACCACCCGCGCCGAAGCCGCCGCCTACGCCGTCAAACAATCGCGTTGAAAGGGGATGATGGACGGGTGATGGTCGCGGCGGAAGGAGCCGGCATGGTGGCGGGTGATGCCGGCGTTTCCGTGGGGCGGACGCGGGCTTATCTGGGGCAGTGCCGGGTTGCTGACGTGCGGCGGTGCCGGGAGCGGTTTGGTGGGGTGACGCTGCAGGGGCTGGGTGGGTTGAAGATCGCGCGGTATCTGGAGCGGGCGGGCGACCTCGACGGGGTGGACCTGGATCCGGCGGTGTACCGCAGCCGGCCGGCGAAGGTGTCGAACCAGTTGACGTTGCCGGGGATGGACTGCGCACCGTTCGACTGGATCATGGCGCAGGCCGAGCTGGGGCTGCCGGTGATCCGGACGGCGGGCACGCGGATCCGGGCCGGGCGGATCGACGAGCTGAAGGCCGAGTTGAGCCAGGACTATCCGGTCGACGTGACCGTGGTGCTGGCGTTGGACACCGGCTGGTTGGGGCGGCGGCACATCGACTCGCTGGAGGAGGAGCTGCGCGCGGCGGATCGGGACGTCTCGGTGCTGCTGGCGGCGCCGTTCAATCCGGTCGACTCGCAGCGGAAGATCGAGGCACTGCGCCGGGTGCTGCGCTGGGCGAGCGACGCGGGTCGCACGTTGGAGTTGCTGCGTACCGACCTGACCGGGTTACCGGCGGTGTTCGAGGGTGCGGCGGTGGCGGCCATCGGGTTCAGCACGTCGACCCGCCATGTCGGGGTCCCGTTCGCGGCGCGCCAGCGGGACGCGTTCAACCGGCGCCGGCGGAGCCCCCTGGTGTTCGTGCCGCGGCTGCTGCACTGGCAACGGGCCAACGTCCTCGGCAACCTCGCCCCATGGGACGGCGCCGGTGTGACGCACTGTGACTGCCCGGTGTGCACCGGCTCGGGCCGGGACCTGCTTCGGTTCGACACCCCACCGGAGGACTCGCCGGTGGACGAGGTACGCGAGCACGACGAGCTCGCGCTGGCCGGTGTCATCCGGCAGATAATGGCCGCCGAGGATCCGGCCGCGGAGCTGAAGTTCCGCCGGGTCAACGCGGTGCACCGGGCCAGGTCCGTGGCGTCCTCGCTGAACGTCGCACTGGACGACCCGCCCGCCTGGCTGGACTCCTGGGAATAACCACAAAGGTCCAGACCATTCTCCCTGCGTCACTCTATTGGCGTAATGCCAAGCGGTTTGAATCAACTTCACGTATGTCCGGGTGCGGGTCACCCCACCGAGTTAATCGGCTCGAAGGCATGGTGCCGCTCGTCGATGGATACGCTCCGTTCACCGCGGGAAGGACGTGTTACGGGCGAATCACGAAGATCCATCCGCAATGATGACCACCTCGCCCGCAAACGATGATCTTCCACTGACGGAAAGAGCTAGAAACGTTGGCAAGCCAGGTCCCAGACCAGCCCGAGCGCCGCGTCGTGCACCTCGAGGTCATCGCCGGTGCGGACCGCGCCGGTGGCCCGCCGCGCGCCCGGACCGGGCGGCCGGTCACCCGGTCCCGCAGCCTGCCGCACACCCGCGACGGGTGGTTATGCCTGGCCGAACGCACGCTCGGCGACTGGGCGACCACCCTGCACGCCGCGTTCCTCATGCTGGCCGCGATCGCCGGGTTCGTGGTGCTGATCGGCCTGCTGTTCGGCTTCGGCGGGGTGGCCCTCGGCGCGCTGCTCGGCATCATGGTGTGGCCGGTGGCGGGTCGACCATCACGTTGAGCACCATCACGGTGTCGGTGTCGTTGATATGTTCAAACGTCCCGCTCCCGCGTGCTGTCCGGAACTCGCCGGTGCCGCCGGTAATGGCGATGAGGTGTTTGACGCCAGGGTTCGGAATGAGCCGGATATGCATGTTGGTGGCGTGGATCTCTCCGTCTTTGAGCCGGAAGATTACCGAGGCCTGACACACGAGTTTCGGCGGAATTCCGGCGATGATATCCACGATTGCGCCATTCACCGAGCCATCTCCGATATTCTTGCCATCCTTGTCGAAAAGGTCAAGATAAGAGATGAACGTGGTGCCGAGCGCGGGGACCACCGGCGGAATATTCGGCAGCGTGGACTTGGTGCGGCGCCCGGTGAACGTCATGAGGTTCGGCTCGGCCGCCGCGGGCACGGCGGCGGCCGTCGCGACCAGGGACGCACCGGTCACCGGTACCGCCAGCATGGCCGACCTTCGGGAAAGCGGACCCATTGTGATCACCCTTCCGGGGAGCGGACACGACGTCGAACCACGTTAGGGCGCTGTCCCCCAACTGATCGTCTCCCCGAATCGTGGACGCCACGGATGGTGCTCGAAATTGCTGTGGAGACAACGCGGCAGCGGGTAAACGGAGGTCAGCCGGGTGAACCACCGGTCCGCCGGAATTGCGATGCGTCGTCACGCTGGGCCGAATGGAGCCGCCGATATTCACCCTCGCTCGATCGGGTGAGCTACCTCATTGCACGATCACACACCGAGGTGCTTGGTTGGATGCCGTGACGGCATCGGACACCCATCGCACGATCGACGCGGTCTGGCGGATCGAGTCGGCCCGGGTCATCGCCGGCCTGGTCCGGATGGTCCGCGACATCGGCCTGGCCGAGGAGCTCGCCCAGGACGCGCTGGTCGCCGCGTTGGAACAGTGGCCGGACACGGGCATCCCGCGCAATCCGGGCGCCTGGCTGATGGCCACCGCCAAACGCCGCGCGATCGACCAGTTCCGCCGCCGGGAGACCTACGACCGCAAGCTCACCGAGCTGGGCCACGACCTGTCGACCGAGGTCGAGCCGGACCTCGACGCCGCGCTCGACGACACCATCGGCGACGACCTGCTCCGGCTGATCTTCGTGGCCTGCCACCCGATCCTGTCCACCGAGGCGCGGGTGGCGCTCACCCTGCGCCTGCTCGGCGGCCTGACCACCGACGAGATCGCCCGGGCGTTCCTGGTCCCCGAGCCGACCGTGGCGCAGCGCATCGTCCGCGCCAAGAAGACCATCGCCAAGGCCGGCGTCCCGTTCGAGGTGCCGGAGGAGGCCGAGCGCGAGGCCCGGCTGTCATCCGTGCTCGAGGTCGTCTACCTGGTCTTCAACGAGGGCTACTCGGCCACCGCCGGCGACGACTGGCTGCGGCCGGCGCTCTGCGAGGACGCGATCCGGCTCGGCCGCGTCCTCGCCGGGCTGGTGCCGATGGAACCCGAGGTGCACGGCCTGCTCGCGCTGATGGAGATCCAGGCCTCCCGCTCGGCCGCCCGCACCGGCCCCGGCGGCGAGCCGGTCCTGCTCCTCGACCAGGACCGCACCCGCTGGGACCGGCTGCTGATCAACCGCGGCCTCGCCGCCCTCGACCGCGCCGAGTCCCTCACCGACACCTCCGGCCCCTACACCCTGCAGGCCGCCATCGCCGCCTGCCACGCCCGCGCGCTCCGTGCCGAGGACACCGACTGGACCCGCATCGCCGACCTGTACACCGCGCTCGCCACGCTCACCCCGTCCCCGGTCATCGACCTCAACCGGGCCGTCGCCCTCGGCATGGCCCACGGCCCGGCCGCCGGCCTGACCCTCGTCGACGCCCTCCTCGACGAGCCCACCCTGAAGACGTACCACCTGCTGCCGAGCGTCCGCGGCGACCTGCTCGCCAAGCTCGGCCGCTTCGCCGAGGCCCGCACCGAGTTCGAACGCGCCGCCGCTCTCACCAGAAACGAACGCGAACGAACACTTCTCCTCAACAGAGCAGCAGCCTGTGGCGACGGCCTGACGTAGCGTGAGGCGCATGAGTGAGGTGGAGATCCGACAGGCACAGTGGGAAGACCTGGCAACACTGGCAAGAACGTTGGGACAGAAGCCATTCTTCGCCGACCGCCTGACCCGGCAGGACAACGCTCTCGGCGTGCTGCTCACCGCATGGGCCGACGGCGCCCCGATCGGCGACGTCTACCTCTGGCTCGACAAAGCGGAAGAACCGGAGATCCGGGAGTACCTACCCGACGTCCCGCTGCTCACCCACCTCGAGGTCGTCCTCGGCCACCGCAACCACGGCGTCGGCACCATGCTGATCGACGAAGCCGAGAACCTCGCCCGCGCTCGGAAGCACAGGCACATCGCCCTGGCTGTCGCCGTGGACAACGACAAGGCGGCCAAACTCTACGACCGGCTCGGCTACCTCAACTGGAGCCGCGAACCGATCTTCTGTTACTCCCTCGACTTCGGCGACGGCGAGCGTCGGGCGGAGCTCTGCCACGTCCTTGTCAAACCACTGACCGCGCCGGGAAGCTGACCGGGGGCTGGGTTCGAACAGTGCATTCAGGTCGGAACAGTGCGCCTGGCTGACGTGCTCGGCCCACCGGATCCGGTCGTCCTGCCAGGCCTTCAGATAGGTCACACACAGCACGGGGGTGATTGTGTGGCTCCGACCTCGCGCCGCCGTCAGCGCATTGATCATGTATCGTTTCTCAACCGGATTCCGGTCGAGCCCCCGGACTCGACCGATGGTCTCCTCGATGAGTTGGCGCCGGTCCTCAAGGAACCCCGCCCAATAGCTTTCGTCGGCATCCAGAACCTTATGGTCCTCGTCGAGGAGTGCGAAGATGCCCTCGGCGAGACAGTCGCCCAGTTCCTCCGACCTGGCCCGCACCTCCCTGAACGGATCATACGGACGTTGGATCGCTCGGCCCCACTTCGCCACCGGTCGGAGACCAGCGTCGTCCAGAAGGTAGAACCAGTCGTCGTTGTAGATATTGGGAAAGAAGGACTCCACGGCGTTGGTTCGGACCGCGAGGGCGCCACCACCGATGAACGTGTCCTGCTTACAACCCGACTCCCGGTAAGCGTGGCAGACAACGGAGTTGTCCGGCATTCCCTCAACGGAAAGCCCAACACCAGAGTACGAACCGAGCAGTTGCGCGGCCTGGGCGAGATGAATGGGCTCGGGAACCTTGATATCGTCGTCGAGAAAGACAACCCGGTGCCAGCCGCGCAGGTGCGCGAACAGTAAACCGAAGTTCCTTTTCTGGCTGAGATCCGTTCGCCGCTCGAACGGGGTGCCCACGAGCAGTTCATCGGTCGCCAATCGGGGCTGGAGCCTGCCCGGGAACTGATCGATGCCGATGGCGATGACCTCAACGCCTAGCCTGGTGGCCATTTCCCGCACTCGACTGGCGGACGACCACTTGCTACAGAGAGCGAGGATCGGGCACTTCAACTCGGCCGCAAGGCCGATCGCATGGAGCATGTTCCCAGGCCTGCGGGCCGTGGGTACCACGATCGCATCGAGGCGAGACCCGTCCTCGGGAACCGCAGCCGGCTCATCCAGTAGCTGGCGGTGCGAGCCGTGGTGGCGAGGGGATCCGGCAACATCTGGCGGGTTCCCCCCGGTCGACTTAGTTTTCAATCCGCCTCCGATGGCCACTCATGCAGGCGGATGCGCTGCTGAGTCCAGTCCGGTGTCATCACCTTGCCGTTGAGGACAAGGACCCGGAAGAGAATACTGAAAGGACCCCGCTCAGAGAACCGCTGGCGAACGTAAGCCTCGTTGCGGTCGCGAAACCTGACATCGGTCAAAGCTCGGACGGCCCCAAGAACGCCGCGCCCGTACATCCCATTGCAGATCGTCACCGTGCGTTTGACGTTGAACGGGCTCGGTCCGCGGTAGAAATGCGCGACGTCCTCGACGACGACCTCGCGTGTTTCTTCTTTTCGCAGTACGGGCTCGTACGTCCGGTTCTCACTTTGTGAGACGACTTCAAAACCGCTGATGTCGGACTCCAGCACGCGAGTCTTCTGCCGCACGGGGAGCTCGACCCGGGTCAACAGGTCCGCGGTCACCGTGTTCCAGTCGACGCCACCCAGCATCACCAGATGCGTCGTGTAGTCGTCGGGTTCCAGCTCCGACGAGGTCCGGATGTTGACCTGGCTGGTCGGGTTGACCGCCCGGATATGCCCGTACAACTCGAGGAGGGCGTCCAGGTCGGCGTAACGATACACCTCACAATGATCAGGACTGTCGGGAGCCGTGTACGGCATCAGCTGCTTGAGCCGATCGGGCAGCTCAGAACACACGATCGTGATGGTGTGCTCGGGCGGGAAGCGCCAGAGCCCGTTGGGAGCCGAGTCGGTCGAGGCGGTATCGCCGAGCGCCTGGCGGCGCAGCGCTGTCAACTCATCCACGAGTTCCTGCCGCCGGGCCTTCTCCGGCTCGGTCAGGTGGGTCAGCGAGATGAGCTTGAACGGGGACCGCGCCACGGACCGCTCCGTGCAGAAGAACGTCGCGTAGGCACGAAGCCGGTTCTCCGGCGGAACCTTCGGGTTGGTCTGGCTCTCCCACGAGGAGATCAGGGGCACGCTGACGCTCAGTGCCACCGCCAGATCGCTCTGGGTGATCCGCTTGCCCGGCCAGGACTCGTCTCGGAGGTCCCGGAGCCGGCGGGCGAGGGTGACGTGCGGATCGTCTGACGCCGTCACAGCGTCATCTCCTTCAGTTAACTTCAGGTTGGCCGCTGAACCAGGGAGTGTACATCTCCCCCCGACGTTCCGTCGTACGAACACGCTGGAGGGTTACACTCACGTCCGCGCGCCCACCAAGGGCCACGATCTGACCACAATCTGGCAACGTCCAAGCGAGTTACGTGGCTTGCTGTACCGGGACTTGAGACTTACCCTGAACTTAGTGCAAATCTCAGCAGAGCTTAACTGAACTTTCTGAAGTTTACCAAGAGCTTCGAGCGCGCGGCCTGGCCTGCGACCCCGGGACCGCGCCGGCCACGAGCACCCCCTGGAGTCGTCACGCGTGAAGTGAGGTAGCCGCCATGGAACCTGTCATTCGTGCACGTGCAGAGTCCGCGGTCATGTCCCGGTGCAGGTGGGGGTGCTGCGCTGGGGCGGTGGGCGACCGTTGAGGGCTGGGCAGGGCTGCCATGGGTACCCTGTCAGTCTTCCCGCCACTGCATCGGTCCATGGTGGCGGTGGACATCGAGGGTTCCACGACGCGGACCAACCCGGCACGGGGTCAGCTCAGGCAGGTGATGTACGACCTGCTTGAGGATGCGTTCGTGGCGAGCGGGATCCTCGAGGAGCACCGGCATCCGTTGATCGACCGGGGAGACGGTGTCCTGGTGCTGATCAGGCCGGTCGATCAGGTGCCGAAGACGTTGCTGCTGAACACGTTCATTCCGGTGCTGAATGAGTTGCTCGCCAGATACAACGTACGCGAACCGGATTCTTGTTTCCGGTTGCGGGCGGCGGTGAATGCCGGGGAGGTGCACTACGACCAGCGCGGGCCGTTCGGTGAGGCCGTGGATGTGACCTGCCGGCTGCTGGACGCACCCGAGCTGAAGGCGCGGTTGAAGCAAACCTTGGCGCCGCTGGTGCTCGTGGTGTCGGAGTACATCTACCGGTCGGTGATCTGGCACGGATATGACGGCATCGACGGGCGCGCCTTTGCGCCGCTGGTGCATCTGGAGGTCGGCGGCAACCCCCAGCCCGGCTGGGTGTGCGTACCCGGCGAGGAGTTCGCCTTCGACGACGAGCGGCCGGCCTAGTTATCGTCGGTGTCGGTGGTCCAGCGGATGCCGTAGGCGCGGCCGGGGGTCAGCTGGCGGAACGTGGTGTAGACCTCGCCGGCGGCGTTGGACCAGAGCGTTTCGCCGGTGGGGGTGGGGTCGTCGACGTCGCGCTGGAATGCTTCGGACAATCGCCAGATGTGCGAGGGTAAGCGGTCGAGGTCGAAGCGGATGCGAAGTTCGAACAGATCCGTGCGGTGTTTCGGGACGCAGACGAAGTGGGGTTGGATCGCCCCGTTGGTCGCGCGGTAACGGAGTGCGAAGTCGTGCCGGTCGTCGCGCCGCAGTTCCTCCGGAAGAGCGAGCACGAGGCCGAATCGATCCGTCGACTCGAGCGTCTTTTTGATGAGCGTGCCGCCGTAGAACACATCCACGCCGAGCTCGTCGATGCTCGTCGGCTGCTCGCGTTCCGGACTGGCGGTGAGCGTCATCGCGAGGTCCAGTTCGGAAACATGGTCGCGTTCAGCCACCACCCGGCGAAACTCAAGCGCTTCCGGCACGACCTGGTCGAGCACGAGCGTGATCTTCAGCTCGTCGGTGTGCCAGCCGGCCACGGAAGCCTCTGATACCAACGAGTCCGTACCGCCGCTCGAGCTGGCCGCCAGCTCGGCTATCCGGTCTATTCCCTCATCGATCCGTCGGCGGGCGGTGCGATCATCCCGGTGAATCCGGTCCGCCGCCCACCGGACACGGTCCTGGTAGAACGGAAGCCGGGCGTCCCGGTCAATACCGAACGCGGCCATCAGCGCAACGCGAAGGTCCTCCGGAAGACCACTCGCCAGACCCTCCAGACGCTCGGCCACCTTGCGGCGAATCTCTGCTGGTCCGTCGCCTTCGACGACCCCGCAGACTTCGCGTAGGGCAGGTCCCACGCGATCACTGATCTGGCCGACGAACAGCCCACGGCCTTTACGGAGAGTCCTCAATTCGCTGACAAGTTTGCCAAATAGTCCCTCCATTGGGGTCCTCCGAGTTGAGACCGTTTGACCGAGCACGCGCCGAGTGTAACGAGGTACGACAGATGCCTGTTCGACTGCCGCCCGTCCAGTCGATGGTTCTTACTTTTGTCCAGTCTTTGTCAACTTGTCCCGTAGTTGTCCACTGCTACGGAGTGTCCATCAAGCCACCGCATCGTGCTCGCCTCCATGGTGGGTCTCAGCCGCTGTCGAGTATGCCAAACGGCACGCAGCAAGGGCGCCACGTGGCATCGCGAATCCGGTCATTTCCAGCAATTCTCGAATACGCGCGATGCCCGCGAGATCCGAGGGAGAGAAATCGATGAAGGTGCTCTGCACGCTCTCGGCAGCCCTCCGGCTGGCGTTCTGGTTGTTCGTCCTCGGAATTGCGTTGGGACTGGCGCTTCGGCTCCCGGCAGCCGGTGCGCCACTACCCGATCCCGGGACGGCATCGGTCAACGCCCTCGGACCCGCGGTACGGGTGGCCCCGGCCGCGGAGAGCGGGTGTTGACGCCTCCCTTGCCGGCCGGTGCGAGAACACCGCCCGGCCGGCTCGGCGGCTGCCGCGACGTTATTCGGATCGCGCAAAAAGGCTGAGGACATCGGGTTGAAGGATAACGATCCTGCGCCGGAACGTGGTAACGATCTGTCGCTCACGCAGCACGGCCAGCGCTCGCGCGACCGTTCGCCGGGAGGCCCCGAGATGGTTGGCGATGTCCTGCTGGGTTAACGGCATTCGTAGCGTGACACCGGCCCGGTCCGGTATTCCGTGCTGACCCGCCAGCCGCACCAGATATGTGGCGACCCGTTTCGTCACGTCCAGCGCGACGAAATCCATGCGCGCCGCTTCGGCCTCCCGCAGCCGCTCGGACATCTGGCGCAGCATCCCCATCGCAATGCTCGGGCGGCTCCGCAGACAACCCGCCAGTTGCTCGCTGCGCAGCTGCATCGCGGTCACCGTCTCCAGCGTTCGCACGCTCGCCGTGCGCACCCAGCCGTGCAGCGCGGCCTGGTCGCCGACCACGTCCCCGGGTCCGCGCAGTGCGATCAGCACCTCGTGCCCGTTGGGCGTGCTGGCATGCACCCGGACCCATCCGGACACGATCAGCAGCACGTGATCGGTCGGATCTCCTTGGCGCAGCAGCGTTTCACCGGCCGGGAAGGAGCGGCGGACGCCGAGGGAGAGCAGCACGGCGCGGTCGGCCGGCTCCAGATGGGCAAGCAGAGATCCGGCAACGGCCTCGCGGTCGTTCGCCACCTCGACCCCAACGTCTCAGGTCCGGCGCCAGCACATGCGCAGAGGAGTCCGTTTGCCGACCACAGACGGACTCCCCGGCGACATCCCCAGCACCTCCCCGCACTCGGGATGATCCAACGGTGCCCGAGTCCGGCAGGCTGTGGTGTTGACCCCGATACTTTTGCTAAGCGCGAGCCTCTCCGCATTATTACGGCGACACAAGGTCAACTACTGGACAGAATCTCGACAGATTACTAAGCAGTACGGAAGCGTGGCGACCAGGCACGACCGATATACGTGCGGTTACGACCTGCTTCCGGACAGATCGGTATCGACGCGCACAGCTATGCGGCGTCGTGGAACACCAGCCCCAGCGTGTGCCGAATGCCCGATCGCACCGTGCTGACGCCGTGCCGGACCGGTGCCGCCGACCAGCCGCGCGCGGAGCGGACCGGCCGGTCGCGCGTCGTGAAGATCAGCCCGTGACCCTGCGGCAGCGTCGTGACGGTGCCCCGGGACTGCGCGCGCGGGCGCTGCTCCACCAGCAGGAACTCCCCGCCGGCGTGATCAACCCCGGGCTCGTCCAGCCCGATCACGACCTGCAGCGGGAACACCAGGTCGCCGTACAGGTCACGGTGCAGCGCGTTCCAGTCACCCGCCCGGTACCGCAGCAGGATCGGCGTGGACTTGCGCTGGCCGGCCGCGTGGCACCGGTCCAGCCACCCGTCCAGTGTGTCCGGCCACGGCGACGGCGTGCCCAGCCGCTGCGCCCAGTCGCGTGCGACCGGCAGCAGGTGCGGGTAGAACGCGGCGCGCAGTTCCGCCACCACGTCCGGCAGCGGTGGCTGGAAGTAGCGGTACTGCCCGGCGCCGAACCGGTACCGGGCCATGTCGATCGTGGCCCGGAACCGGCCGGCGTCTTCGTACAGTGCGGAGATCGCGCGGCACTGCGTCGGCGTGAGCAGGCGGGGCGTGAGCGCGCAGCCGACGTCATCCAGCTCGGCCGCCAGCGCCGGCCAGTTCAGCTCGTGCACGTGCCTGGCAGTCACGAGACCAGAACACCTTCGAGCGCCAGCAGGAACTCCTTGCGCGGCACGCCACCCGCGTAGCCGGTCAGCGAGCCGTCCGCGCCGATCACCCGGTGGCACGGCCGCACCACCAGCAGCGGGTTCGCACCCACCGCCGCCGCCACGGCCCGCACCCGCTCGCGCGGCGCGCCGACCCGCCGGGCCAACTCCCCGTAGGAAATCGTTGTGCCGTAAGGAATCGCGTCCACCGCGGCCCACACGCGCCGCTGGAACTCCGTGCCGCGCTCCGTATGCGGCACGTCGAACCGGGTCAGCTCGCCGACGAAGTACGCGGCAAGCTGCCGCTGCACGTGTCCGAACGCGGCCGATCCGCGGGGATCATGTTCCGTGGTGAACGACACCGAGTCGAGCTCGACGCCGGTGGCCGACTCCCGTCCGACCAGAAGCAGCCGCCCGGCCGGACTGTCCATCGTGGCATGGATGTTGCCGTTGCTCTTTGTCATGCCGTCCAGTCTTCGCGGGTTCCAGCCACTCTGCTGGCGGAAATCAGACATTGCGCTGGCTCAGCGCCTCGATGAGTTCCGCGGTCGCGCCCGCTTCCACGGCGCCAACGTGCTGGTAGATCACCAGCGCATTGCGGAGCGTGTCCAGGGCAGCGCCGACGTCTAGCCTGTCGGCCGCACAACGACCCATGCCCTCAAGCGCCCGGGCCTCCTCAATGGGACTGTGCACGTCGCGCGCGATCCGTAGCGCCTGCGCGTACCGGTCCAGCGCTTCGTTTGGTCCGGCCGTCGCACGCAGCAACGCCCCGCCCTCAGTCAACGCCTCCGCCTCCCCCAAGCGGTGCCCGATGTCACGGTATATGCGCAGAGCTTGGGCAAGCGCCCTGTCAGCCTCCGAGTAGCGCCCCGTCAGCCGCTGCGCGGCGCCCAGCCCACTGAGCGCGTTGGCTTGATCCAGACGGTCACCAAGAGTGCAGGCTATGTCCAAGGCCTCCCGGTGCACCTCGATCGATTTTCCGAAGTTTCCGACAGCCCGATACACTGAACCCAAACTGTTGAGTGTAAAAGCCAGGGACACGGTTAGACCAAGATCGTGATAGGTGCTCAACGCCAACGCATGCGCCTCAAACGCGGCCATGTAGTCACCGGTTGCCCGGCGCGCCACGCCCAGCTCGTTGAGGGCGAAGGCTTGACCGAGCTGATCATTCAGTTCCCGATAAATGCTCAAGGCCCGCGTGTGCACCTCAATTGCCTCCGGGTACCCGCCAGCTACGAACCTCACTATGCCCAGCTCATTCAGGGTGTAAGCCTCATCGAGGGGCTCAGGGATCTCGCGGGCGATCGCCAGCGCACGAGTGTGTGCGGCAGCCGCCCCCGGATAGTCATCCTTAAGCCGGAGTAGTATGCCGAGCCGGTTGAGTGCGGCCAACTCGCCGCGTTGATGGCCGAGCTCGCGATAAATTCCCAGCGCAAGGGCGTGCGACTTGGTTGCTGACGAAAAATCGCCGAGGCGTCGCTGGATGATCCCAAGCCGGTTGAGCGCGTCACCTCTGCGTCGCTGGTCACCAATGTGGAGGGCCGCAGCCGCGGCGGCCCGATTAACCTGAATGGCCTGCTCCCAAGGACCGACCGCGTACTGGAAGGTCGACATGCCGGCGGCCAGCTGAATAACGTGCTCGTGCTTCTCATGGTGGAGCGCATACATCACGCAGGCGAAGATGTTCGGGTACTCGGTGCGCATCCATGCCCAGGCCTCGTGCCGGGTGGATGGATGTGATGTTCCAGTGTCCGAAGAGCGCGCAGCCTCGGCGTAGTGAGACGCCCCGGCGGTAATGTGGCCGTCCGCGACAGCAATGGTGTCCAGGTAGTGGTTGAGCAGGCGTTCGAGGGCTTGCTCGCGGTCCGTGGCCGCGTCGTTCTCGGTGAGCCGACGGGAATACTCACGAACCAGGTCATGCATGCGGAAGCGGCCACGTGCGGGTTCGTCGAGAAGGTGGTCATTGTAGAGCTCGTCGAGATGTGCGCGGACAGCGGAAACCGAGATGTCCGTCAGCGCCGCCACGCTGTAGGCGTCCAGTTCGGTGCCGGGATGCAGTCCCAGGTACCGGAACACGCGCTGCCGGTCGGCGGGCAAGTCCCGGTAAGACAGGTCGAATGCCGCCGCCACTGCGATGTCCTCGGCGCGCAGCTTGCCGAGCCGGTCACGTGCCGTGCTCAGGTCGTGGACCAGGTCGGCGACGCTCCACGAAGGGTGGTGACGCAGACGGGCGGCCAGCAGTGAGATCCCCAGCGGCAAGTAGCCGCACATCCGGACCAGTTCTGCGTCCGAGTCGCTGTGCTTCTCGATGTCGTCACGGGCACTCAGCCGAATGAACAGGGCGACCGCCTCGTGTGGTGGAAGGGTGCCCAACGCAAGCGGCATCGCGTTGTCAAGGGCGGTGAGCCGGCGCCGGCTCGTGACGATCACCAGGCATCCGGGCGTGGCCGGCAGCAAGGGCTCCACTTGCTGCCGACCTTGCGCGTCGTCCAGAATCAGCAGGATCTTCTTACCTGTCAGGCGATCACGCCACATCGCCGCGCGGGCGTCGAGGTCCGGCGGCACATTCCGGGCGGCGACTCCGAGGGCGGTTAGCAGGGACGCGAGCGCTTCAGCAGGCGCGACCGGACGTTGCCCCGGTGTGTGGGCGTGCAGCCGGGCGAAAAGTTGACCGTCCGGGAAACGGTCGGCCAGGAGATGCGCAGCGTGCACCGCGAACGCGGTCTTCCCGATTCCGGCCATTCCGTCTATGGCGTGAACGGCCACGATGCGGCCCGCATCGGTTGCCTTCGTCACGGCCGCGAGCAGTTTGGCCAACTCTTGGACCCGACCGATGAACGCCGCGGTGTCCCGTGGAAGGGTCCGGGTCATGCCGTGGCCAATCTCGTTTCGGTGGGTCGTGTCCGCAGTGTGGTCGGGCAGGCGAATCCAGCATGTGGTGACGGTTTCTTTGACCTTGACCGTGACCGAACGATAGCTGTCGGCACTGGCGCCCGAGCTGTGCCGAACGACCTCGTCATAGAACCAGGACGAGACCACCAGGGCCAGCACTCCGGGGGAGTCGGCAAGAGCGGCCTTCAGGGGCAGTGCGTCTAGAAGCCGGAACGTGTGGTTGATCGCCGTGGCGGTGACGCCGTGGTCGTCCACATAGATTTCGCCTGCATGCAAAGCCATCCGTAGGCGGATCCGCTCTTCGGCGCAGCGATCACGGTTGTGCTCGCGCAGTGCGTCAACCATGGCCTGCGGCAGCGGGTCCACGAACCGGGCCTTGGGCACCTCCGGACGAGCGAGGATGAACACCCCGTCACCACGGTCTTCACGATGGCAGTCGGCCCACGAAATATCGGCCTCGCGGAACGCCTTTCTCAATGCCCGGTACAAGCCGTTGCGTACCGCGACCTGGTGCAGACTCGTTCTACTGCGGTCCCCGAACCCCTCGACATCGACAGCAAGGATTGTTCGGTGCACCGCCGATCGTGAATTCGCCATAACGACCCCACGCCCGGACAGGGTTGCTCTGTGCCAATCAGCATATGGCGATCCGGGCGTGGGGTGGCTGCGAATCAGCGCACGGGCAGCGGCAGACCGGCGACTGGGAGCGGCTGGTCCAGGCAGTTGATCTTGGCGCGGACCGGGGCCGTGGGCGCGGACTCGCCGGCCGTGTTGGGCGCGTTGTCGCGGCGGTTGCCGTCGGACTGGGTCAGGCACAGGTGGCGGCCGACCAGGAACGGGCTGGTGGGGAACTCGAGCGGGCCGACGTTGCGCAGCCGGGTGGTCGCGTCCGGCGGGTTGCGGAACACCTCGACCGCGTCACCACGCGACGTGACCACCACGACGGCGTTGCGCTCGTTGGGGGCCACCCAGATGTTGCCGGCGCGGTCGAGCGCGATGCCGTCGGCGCCGTCCAGGTAGGGGTGCTGGACCAGGATGTTGCTCAGACACAACGTGTTGGCCGGGAATGTCGTGTCGCACCCGGTGGCGCTGCGCACCGAGCCGTCCCGGTTCAACCGCACCCGCCAGATCGCGCCGCGGGCCGTGTCCGCCACCAGCAGCGTGCCGTCGGGCGTGAACGCCAGGCCGTTGGCCACCAGGTGCTGGGAGCCGGCCGTGTCCGCAGCCGTGCGTCCGTTGGGCGTGATCGTGATCGTGCCGGGCGGCAGGCCGCGCACGTCCCGGCCGACGCCGCCCACGCCACCGACCACGTTCACGTCGTTGACCATGGGCTGGACCCGGAACATCTCCGCCGGTACGCCGTCCGAACCGACCCGCCAGACGCGGCCCTGGCCGGTGCCGCCGTCGGACACCCACAGCGCGCCGGTGCGGTCGAATGCCAGGCCGTTCGCACCCGGCACGCCCGAGGCGAACACCGTGGACGTCGGCGGGCTGTCCGCGGACGGCGCGAGCACGTGCACCTCGCCGCCGTTGGCCACGAACAGCCGGCCGGACGTGTCGAACGCCAGGCCCGCGGGGCTGCACGGAGCCGGGATGTTGCCGATCACGACCGGTGCGCCGCCACCGGCCGCGACACGCCAGACCGGGCAGAACGGATCACCGCCGCGGCCGGCCGTGTACAGGTTGCCGTGCTGGTCACCGGTCAACCCCTCGATGCCGAGCGGAGCCGGAAACGTCGTGGTGAATGTTGCGCCACGGCCCACCGACGAGACATCCGTGCTGGTCTCGGGCTCGGCGGAGCCGGCAGCATCACCGGCGACGAGCACCGTGCCGGTGACGACCGCAAGCGACAGCGTGGCAAGGAGTTTCATCCGGTTTCTCCTCGTATGCGCGCGATCTGACTTGTCAGGAAACTCGCATACCGGATACGCGCCGGGTTGGGTAACGGTTCAGCGTCGCCCACGCTCCACGCTGGAGACGTCACTCTCCGTGGTGATCTCCTGCTCGGTACGCTCCCGCTCCTCCCGCAGGATGCGATCGAGCGTGCCGCTCGCCTTGCGCAGACGCCAAACGAGCAGCAACAAAGCGGCCCCCGCGAGAATGATCCACAACGCACTCATTGTGCACTCGCCCGGCTCGGTCCAATGATCTCTCGCCCCTTGCACCGTAACGCTTTCAGGGTACGCGGATGAACACCCATCCAGCCGAACCAGTACCCCTGAAAGTTGCATTCACGCCACAATTGTCCACTATCTGTCCGCAATACGCGGAAGGGTTTCCTTGGCCGGCAGCCACACCACGGCGGCCGCGAGGTACAGCGCACCGGTCAGGCCGAACGCCGCGGTGTACGAGATCCGGTCCGCCAGCACACCGCCGAGCACCGGGCCGAGCACGGCCCCCACGTCCAGTGCCATCTGGAACGCGGCGAGCACGGACCCGGCGCGGGCATGGCGTCCGATGATGTCGGCCACCACGGCCTGCTGCGGCGGGGTCAGCAACCCGGTGCCGAGCCCGGCGACAACGGTGGCCATCAGGAATGCCGGCACCGAGGTGGTGAACCCGACCCAGATCGTGCCGAACGCGGCCAGCACCAGCCCGGCCAGCACCGGCGGCTTGCGCCCAAGGGTGTCCGCGAGCCGGCCGGACACCAGCAGCATCACCACGTTCCCGGCGGCGAACACGGCGAACGCCGTCCCGGCGAACGCGTCCTCGCGGTGCAGCACCTCGGTGACGAGCAGCGGGGTGAGCGCGATCCGGACCCCGAACGCCGTCCAGCCGTTGGCGAACCCCGACGCCAGCGCCGCGAGGTAGGTCGGGTGCCGCAGCGCGCTCCGGAGCGAGGCCGGGACGCTGTCGCCGTCGGGCCCGTCGGACAGCGGTGCGTGCCGCAGGAACGCCCACACGATCCCGACCGCCAACAGCAGGAACGCGGCGTACACCAGGAACGGCGCGCGCAGCGAGATGGTGATCAGCCCACCGCCGATGAGCGGCCCGGACAGGTTGCCGAGCAGGAAGCTGGTGCTCCACAACCCGGTCGAGCGGCCCCGCAGCGCCGCCGGGGTGAGCCGGATGAGCAGCCCGAACGCGGACACCGTGAACATCGTCGACCCGATGCCGGCGAGCGTACGCAACACCAGCAACTGCCAGTAGAACGCGGCGAACGCGCACGCGCCGGTGGTGACCGCGACGATCGTGACGCCGGTCAGGTACACCCGGCGCTCGCCGAGAGCCGTCACCAACCGCCCGCTGGCCGGCGCGAACGTCAGGCGCGCCACCGCGAACGCGCTGACCACCACGGACGCCGCCGTGACGCTCACCCCGAAGCCACGCGCAAACGTGGTCAGCGCGGGCGCCACCAGCGCGTAGCCGAGCGCGATGGCGAAGTTCGCCACCACGATCACCCAGACAGCACGCGGCAACCGCTCCTCCGGAGTGCGGCGCCGCACCCGGTCAGCAATGGACAAGGGACCCTGCCCTTCCCGGCCTTCCCCGTGTATACAGACCCGCATGTGGCCACGGACCTGGGCAGGTGTGCTGGCCGTGCTGGCACTGTTCGCCGGAGGAACGGCGAGCGCGGCACGGCAGACCGACAACCTGGCCTTCGTCGACCCGGCGAAGACCCAGACCGCGGTCGACCAGGGGAGCGCAGCGCTGGCGGCGGTGCTCTCCTACGACTACCGCAAGCTAGACGAAAGTATCCAACTGGCCAAGGAAAAGGGCACGGACGCGTACGTGGGGCAGCACACAGAGCTGATCAACACGCTGCGACCCGTTGCCACGAAGCAGAAGCAGTCGGCCACTACGAAGGTGGTCGGCACCGGGGTCCGGGAGTTACGGGCCGACACCGCGAAACTGGTGATCTTCTACGACCAGACGGTGACCCGCGGCGACACGAACAGGACGGCCAAGGTGGGCCTGACCGCCGTGGTGGACCTGCGGCTGGTCGGCGAGCTGTGGAAGCTCGACAACATGAACAGCTTCGGCTCATGAGCGAGCTTGCGAGCGAATCAATGTCACAGGGCGACCGCGAGCGGCTCGACCGAGCCTGCGAGGGGGAGCTGTGAGCGAGCTTGCGAGCGAATCAATGTCACAGGGCGACCGCGAGCGGCTCGACCGAGCTTGCGAGGGGGAGCTGTGAGTGACGGGGACGGGCGCCGGGAGCAGGTCTGGCTCATCGCCGGCGCGCTGGCCGGGGTGATCGTGGCCGGGGTGATCGTCGCGCTGCTCATCGTGTCCGGGAGCCGCGGCGGCAGCCCGCCGGCCCGGCCGACCACGGCCGGCAGCTCGACCGGCGGCGCACAGTCCGGCGTCCCGTTCGGCACCAGCCGGGACGACTCGCTGCGCGCCGCCGAGGAAGCGGCCGTCACGCTGAACACGTTGGACTACAAGAACGTCCAGCCCGGCCTGGATCGCTGGGAAGCGGTGGCCGCCGGGCCCCTGCTCGATCAGCTCAAGGCCCGGCGGCCGGACGCGGCGTCCACGGCGGAGAAGGCGAAGTCCGCCAGCACGGCCAAGGTCCTGGTCGCCGCCGTCTCCAAGATCTCCCCGGACGCCTCCTCCGCCGAGGTGCTCGCCCTCGTCGAGGTCACCGTGACCGACTCAAAGGGCACCACCACGAAACAGGTCCGCGAGAAGCTCGGCGTGATCCAGACCGCGGCCGGCTGGAAGATCAGCGCCATCTCCCCCGTCGAGCCCGGTTAGAAAGCGATGAAGGGGGCCTTCCTCACACCCCCGGTGAGGAAGGCCCCCTTCATCGCACTCCGGTCAGGCCACGACGTCGCGGCGGCGGAACCCGACCAGTCCGGCGGCCAGCGCGACCACCGCGATGGCGGTCAGCCACAGGATCGGGGTGGCCGTGAACGCCGTGCCGGGAAGCCTCGGGACGTGGGTGAACGGCGAGACGTCCAGCACCGCCTGCGGGAGCTTGAGCAGCGCGCCGAACCAGCTCAGCAGCAGGAACACGGTGAGCGCCGCCCAAGCGGCCGTGGTGACCCGCGGGACGAGTCCGAAGAGGACGGTGGCGATGCCGGCCACCACCCACGCCGCCGGCAGCTGGGCGAGCGCGCCGCCGAGCACCGGCCAGAACTGGCCGATGTCGCCGGAGCGCAGCCCGTGGGACAGGCCGGTGGCCACGCCCGCGGCGGCCAGGATCAGCGCCCCGCCGAGCAGGGCGAACGTCAGGTGGCTGAAGGTGTAGCGCCACCGGCTCACCCCGGTGGCCAGCACCGGCTCCGCCCGGAACGCGATTTCCTCGGTGCGCATCCGCAGCGTGGCCTGCACCCCGTAGGCCGCCGCCATCAGGCCGTAGAGCCCGGCCATGGTCGCCAGGAACGCGTTGACCAGCCCGCTGGCCCCACCGATCCCTTCGAGCGTCTTGCGCACCTGCTCGTTGTCCCCGACCAGATCGCCGACGCCGCTGGCGATCGAGCCGAACACGCCGCCGATCACCGCAGCGCCGGCCACCCAGGCGACGAGCGAGCCACGCTGCAGCCGGGCGGCCAAACCCAGCGGGCTGCGCAGGCTCGCGGCGGCCCGGGCCGGACCCGGCCGGGGCGGCAGCAGGCCCGCGCCGACATCGCGGAGCGGCACCAGCCGGTAGCCGACCACGCCGAGGATCACCGCCACGGCGAGCGCCATGCCGGGCACCCACCACCGCTCGCCGGCGAACGCCCGCACCTGCGAGGTCCAGCCGAGCGGCGACAGCCAGGACAGCCACGTCGCCCCGGTGGTGGAGTCGCCGACGGCGCGGAGCAGGAACGCGGCCCCGAGCACGGCGCTGGCCAGGCCGTTGGCCGTGCGCGAGTACTCGGTGAGCTGCGCGGTGACCACGGCGACCCCGGTGAACACCAGCGCGGCCGCGGCGATGCCGAGCCCGAGGGCGACCGCGCCGCCGGCCGGCGCCTTGTTGCCGATCAGGGTCAGCGTGATCAGCAGCCCGATGGCCAGACCGGTGCCGGCGGACACGATCGCGGCCGCGGTCAGCGCGGCGTAGCGGCCGGCCACCGTCGAACCGATCAGCTCGAGCCGGCCGGTGTCCTCCTCCGCCCGGGTGTGCCGGGTGACCATGAAGATGGCCAGCAGCGCGGTGAACAGCGCGATGATCACGCCATAGCGCCAGGCGATGAAACCGCCGAGGGTGGTCACGTCGAAGGCCCGGCCGTACATCAGGCTCACCGACGGGTTGCTCGCGGTACCGGCGGCGAGCGCGGCCCGGTCGGCGGCCGTCGGGTAGAACTCCTCGTAGGCGCCGGCTCCGCTGGCCGGCAGCGCCGCCAGCAGCACGATCCAGACCGGCAGGATGATCCGGTCCCGGCGCAGGGCCAGGCGGACCAGCGCCCTGGTTCCGGTGAACGCGGTCATCGCGCCACCGCCGCGTGCCGGGCGGTCTCCCCCGCCAGGTCGTCGGCGTAGTGCCGGAGGAAGAGCTCCTCCAGCGTCGGCGGCTGGCTGGTGAGCGAGCGGACGCCGACCTGGGTGAGCTGGCGCAGCACCTGGTCGAGGTCCTTCGTGTCCACGTCGAAGCTGACCCGGGTGCCGTCCACCTTGAGGTCGTGCACGCCGGCCAGCGCGGTGAGGCCGTTCGGGGTCCCCGCCAGCTCCGCGGTGATCGCGGTGCGGGTGAGGTGGCGCAGCTCGGCGAGCGTGCCGGTCTCCACGGTGCGGCCGAGCCGGATGATGCTCACCCGGTCACACAGCGCCTCCACCTCGGCCAGGATGTGGCTGGACAGCAGCACGGTACGGCCGCGCTGGCGCTCCTCGTTGATGCAGTCCTGGAACACCGACTCCATCAGCGGGTCGAGGCCGGACGTCGGCTCGTCGAGGATGAGCAGCTCGACGTCGGAGGCGAGCGCGGCGACCAGGGCCACCTTCTGCCGGTTGCCCTTGGAGTAGCTGCGGCCCTTCTTCTTCGGGTCCAGGTCGAAGCGCTCGAGCAGGTCGGCACGGCGCTTCTCGTCGAGGCCGCCGCGCAGCCGGCCGAGCAGGTCGATCACCTCGCCGCCGGAGAGGTTGGGCCAGAGGGACACGTCGCCGGGCACGTAGGCAAGCCGGCGGTGCAGTGTGACGGCGTCGCGCCACGGGTCGCCGCCGAGCAGCGTGGCCGTCCCGGCGTCGGCGCGAAGGAGCCCCAGGAGAACACGGATGGTGGTCGACTTCCCGGCCCCGTTCGGGCCGAGGAACCCGTGGACCTCCCCCGTTTGCACCGTCAGGTCGAGACCGTCCAGCGCGCGGGTCTGGCCGAACGCCTTGACGAGGCCAGACACCGAGATTGCAGTTGTCATGGTTCAGAAGCTACACTTGCTTCACGAAGTTGTGAAGTTAGAAAAGCTTATGAACCAGCACACACCACACCATCGGTGGAGAGGATGGGCGGGTGAGCAGAGCAGGCCGGGACGAGCAGGCGGTGGCCAGGTTCGTCGAGCGGATGGGGATCGTGCTGTCCGACGCGGGGATGCCGCGGATGGCCGGCCGGGTCTTCACCCACATCCTGGCCATCGACGCCGGCAAGGCCACCGCCGCGGAGCTGGCCGAGGGCCTCAACGTCAGCCCGGCCGCGATCTCCGGCGCGGTGCGCTACCTCGACCAGGTGGGCCTGATCCTGCGCGCCCGCGACCCCGGTGAGCGCCGCGACCACTACGAGGTGGCCGACGACCTCTGGTACGAGGTCTACGGCAACCGCGACAAGCTGATGCGGGGCTGGATCGACGTCCTCAGCGACGGTGTCAAAGCCGTCGGCGAGCACACCCGGTCCGGCGAACGGCTCGCCCAGACCCGCCGTTTCGTGGAGTTCCTGCTCAAGGAGATGACCGGCATGATGGAACGCTGGCGCGAGCAGGAAGGCCACCGCTAACTCCGCCAACGCGTATCACGCCTCCGCGAACACCGAACATGACTACGCGAGGGCGGGACACAGCTACGCAAAGCCGGGACACGCCGAGCCAACCCCGGACCCCGGGCGTGTCCCGCGTTCATGAAGCCGTGTCCCGGCTTCAGGTAGTCGTGTCCCGGCTTGGCGTAGGCGTGTTACGCGTCTGTGGCGAGCCTCGC
>NZ_DASYTH010000408.1:0-68631 GCF_036002505.1 Actinophytocola sp.
CCGGCCGCCGCGGATGGCGAGCAGGTCGAGCTCGTCACCGCGTCGGTCACCGACCTCGCGGCCATGCGGGCGGCGTCCACGGATGTGGACGTCATCATCCATCTGGGCGGCATCTCCGTCGAGGGACCGTGGCCGGACATCCTCGAGATCAACATCCACGGAACCTACGCCGTCCTGGAGGCGGCCCGGGCCGCCGGCGTCCCGCGCGTCATCCTGGCCAGCAGCAACCACGCGGTCGGCTTCCATCCCCTTGACGGCGGTCTCGTCCCCGATCACCTGTTCCCCCAGCCGGACACCTACTACGGGGTGAGCAAGGTGACCATGGAGGCGCTCGGCAGCCTCTACCACGACCGGTACGGCCTCGACGTGATCGCCATCCGGATCGGGTCCTGCTTCGAGCGCCCCAAGGACACCCGGATGCTCACCATCTGGCTGTCCCCGGACGACGCCGGACGCCTGCTCGAGGCCGCGATCTCCGTGCCCAGCCCCGGTTTCCGCCTGGTCTGGGGTGCCTCGGCCAACACCCGCGGCATCTTCTCCCTCGACGAGGCCCGTGCGCTCGGCTACGAACCCCGGGACGACTCCGAGATCTTCGCCGGGGAGGTCGAGCAGTCCACCGGCTTCGCCCGTAAGTTCGTCGGCGGGGAGTTCTGCTCACCGGATCTGGACGCGGAGGTCGATGTATGACGAGTCTGCTCGATGTGCAGGGTTACGACCCGCGCACCGGCGCCCCGGTGGGCGAGCCGGTGCCCGCCAGCTCCGCCGAGGAGGTGGACCGCGCCGCCCGCGCCGCCGCGGAGGCCTTCCCCGCCTGGGCCGCGCTGGCCGCCGCGGACCGGGCCGCCGTGCTCGAGGCGATGGCCGACGCCCTGGACGCGATCACCGACGAGCTGGTCGCGGCCGCCGACGCCGAGACCGCGCTCGGCGAGACCCGGCTGCGCGGCGAGACCGCGCGCACCACCGGCCAGCTCCGGATGTTCGCCGACCTGATCCGCCGCGGCCAGCACGTCGACGCGATCATCAGCCCGGCCGACCCGGCCGCCGCCCGCCCGGACGTCCGCCGGATGCAGGGCCCGATCGGACCGGTCGCGGTGTTCTCCGCCAGCAACTTCCCGCTCGCGTTCTCGGTCGCCGGGGGTGACACCGCATCCGCGCTCGCCGCCGGCTGCACCGTGGTGGTCAAGGCGCACGAAGGCCACCCGCGCACCTCGGTCCTGGTAGCCGACACGCTGCGCGCGGTGCTCGGCGAAGCGGGCCTGCCCGCGGACGTTCTCGGCCTGGTCCACGGATTCGAGGCCGGTGGGGTGCTCGTCCGGCACCCGGCCATCCGGGCCGTCGGCTTCACCGGCTCACTTCGCGGCGGCCGGGCGCTGTTCGACATCGCCTCGGCCCGGCCCGACCCGATCCCGTTCTACGGTGAGCTCGGCAGCGTCAACCCGGTCGTCGTGCTGCCCGGCGCCGCCCACGCCCGCGCCGCGGCCATCGCCACCGAGTACGCCGGCTCGCTCACCCTCGGCGCTGGTCAGTTCTGCACCAACCCCGGCCTGCTGTTCGTCCCCGACGACACGGCGCTGCTCACCGAGCTCGCCCGGGCCATCGCCGGCACCAGCACCGGCCCGATGCTCAACGAACGCATCCGAAACTCCTATGTGGACACGACCGGCAGCGTGGACCTGAACCCCCTCGCCGAAGGCACCCCGGCCGACGGCGCCTGGTCGGTCACCCCCCGAACCTGGAGCGTCGACCTCGAGTCCTTCACCGCCGAACTGGACCGCTTCACCGAGGAGATCTTCGGCCCCGCCGGCCTGGTGATCACCTACTCGAGCGTCGGCGAGCTGCTCCCCACCCTGTCCCGCCTGGTTGGCAGCCTCACCGCCTCCGTCCACGCCACCGACGACGAACCCGACGCCGCGGCCGCCGTCGCCGCCGCGCTGAAACCCTTGGTAGGCCGCCTGATCTACAACGGCTGGCCCACCGGCGTCGCCGTCTGCTGGGCCATGCACCACGGCGGCCCCTGGCCCGCCAGCACCGCGCCCACGCACACCTCCGTCGGCGGCACCGCCCTGCACCGCTGGCAGGTCCCGATCGCCTACCAGAACTGGCCGCAAGCCCTCCTGCCCCCCGAGCTCCGCGACGACAACCCCCTCGGGATCCCCCGGCTGACCCAGTAACCTCCCGCGTCATGGTCGCGGTGCGGGAGGATGTGGCGGAGTCGGCGGAGCCGGGGGCGTGGCGGCGGCGGGTCGATGGGGTGCTGCCGCGCTCGGCCGGGGCCGGGCGGTTGCCGGGATACCTGGCGGCTTCGGTTGGCGCGGTTGGCTTTCAGCTGTTCACGCCGGCCGGGTTGACGCATCTGAACCATGTCTGGGCCGAGGATGGGGCTCGGTTCCTGGTGGACGCGTTGCGGGAGCCGTTGGCGGCCAACCTGGTGGCGCCGTACGGGGGATACCTGCACACGGTGCCGCGGCTGGTCGCGGAGCTGGTGTCGGTGCTGCCGCTGTCGTGGGCCGCGGTGGCGATCGCCATCGCCGTCGCCCTGCTGCGAACCGGTGTGGCGCTGCTGGTGTTCGCGGCGTCCGGGGGGTACCTGCGCGCGGTGCCGGTGCGGATCGGGTTGGCGGCACTGGTGATCGTGTTGCCGGCGGGGAACTCCGAGACGCTCGGCAACCTGGCGAACCTGCACTGGTTTCTGCTGTATGGCGCGTTCTGGGCGGTGCTGTGGCGGCCGGCCTCGCTCGGCCTGAACGTGCTGGCCGCGGCCGTGGTGTTGCTGGCCGGGTTGTCCAGCCCGCTCGTCTTTCTGCTGGCTCCGCTGGCGTTGCTCCGGCTGGCGCTGCCGGCGTGGCGGGAGCGGTTGAGCGCACTGGCCTTCGGGGTGGCGTTGGTGGGGCAGGTGGTCGCGGTCCTGCTGGGGACGCGGGCGCCGTACTCGAACGATGCCGTGGATCCGGTCCAGGTGTTGCTGGCGAGCCTGCTGCGGGGTCCGGTGGTGGCGTTCACCGGGTCGGAGCAGGTGGCGCGGGTGTACCCGAGGTTCGGTAACTGGCCGGTGCTGGCCGCGGTGGTGCTGGCGCTGGTGCCGATCGCGCTGGCGGTCGTCCGCGGCGACGGCACGCGGCGGTTCCCTGGCGTGGCTCGGCGCCGGCTACGGCGGGCTGATCATCGTGATCGTGCTGGTCGCCAACTGGAGTGTGGCGTTGCAGGTGCAGCAGCCGGGTGTGGTGCTGGCCGCGCAGCGCTACAGCGTCGCGCCGTGCCTGTTCCTGCTCACCGCGGTGGCGGCTGGACTGGATCTGGCCCACCGGCACCGCGCCACGGTGGTGACGAGCCGCGTGATTGTGGGCGTGGTCCTGTCGGTGAGCATCGGTCTGCATATATGGACGGGTGCCGGCCGGCTGAACGGCGTTCCGTGGGGGACCAGCGTCACCGAGGCCAGGCAGCAGTGCACGAATGGGGAGCCGGAAGCCAGGCTCGTCCATGAGCCGGCGGGCTGGTTCTTCGTCGTTCCCTGCGACGTGATCTGAGCGACACGCGCCGGTTGTCACGTCCGAGTACGCCGTTGCCGTCCCACGGGTGTGACCGCGGAACAGAGGTTCACGCGGGCGCGGCCGAACCGCACTGCGTCGATGGATGTGGAGGATCGATGGAACCGAGGATGAACCTCGCGAAGCTCGCCCCCGAGGCGTACCAGCACATGCTCGGGCTCGAGCAGTTCCTGGAGCGCAGCCCGCTGCCGAAGACGATCAAGGAGCTGGTGAAGCTGCGGGTGAGCCAGGTCAACGGCTGCGCGTACTGCGTGGACATGCACAGCCACGACCTCAAGCACGCCGGTGAGACCGACGAGCGCCTGTTCGCCGTGGTCGCCTGGCGCGAGGCGCCGTACTTCACCGAGCAGGAGCGTGCCGCGCTGGCCCTCGCCGAGGAAGCCACCCGGCTTGGCCCCGAAGGTGTGTCCGACGAGATATGGCACCAGGCCGCGAAGCACTTCGACGAGCCCGCCCTCGCCGCGCTCGTGGTGGCCATCGCCACGATCAACGCCTGGAACCGCTACGGCGTCACGCTTCGCCTCGTCGCCGGTTCCCACCGAAAAGCCGCCTGACCGCCCGGAACGGCTAGTAGTACGGCAGCACTTCGTGACGTGTTGGCGCCTCACGTCGGCGTGTTGGCGCGCTGCGTCGCTGTATTGGCGGCTCACGTCGGCGTGTTGGCCGATCACGAGGGCAGCACGTGACGCCCGGCCACACGCGGAACCAGAAACCGTCCACATTCCCGCCAGCGGCCAACACGCCAACGCCAGCGGCCAACACAGCGATGCCAGCGGATCTAGGCATTCGATACCGATGTGGGACCGCCGATCGTGTTCTACGGTCGGCGCATGTCCCGAGTCAGCTGGATCCTGGGTTCAGCTGGATGTGGCCGGGGGCCACTTCGGGTGCCCGCAGGCCGTGCAGGCCGATCGCTCGCAGGCCAAGGAGATCCGGTTCGCCGGCGGTTGCCTCGCCGGGAAGCGGGTCGGTGAAGCTGAAGATCTCCAGGGTCGCGGTGCCGGCGCGCAGGTTGGTGATGAGGAACCCGTGCTCGTCGCCGGGGCGGACGACCTGGCCGACGGCGCCGAAGCCGAGTCGGGTGGCGTAGCGCGCGAGGGCGTCGTCGAGGTCGGGGACGGTGATGGCGACGTGATCGAAGCGGGGCGTGCCGTCCCAGTCGCGGTCGGCGTCGATCTCCTCGCGGGCAAGCTCGGCGGACCAGAGGTTGTGGTGCTGGACGTAGCCGTGCACGAACTCGAGGCAGGCGCCGTCGGGGTCGCGGAAGAACGCGATGCGGACGCCGCCGACCGCGTCGGTCGGCGGCATGTCGAACGGCACGCCGGAGCCGGCGAGGCGGGCGGCCCAGGCGTCGGTGTCGGCGACCTTCATGCCGAAATGGCGGATGCCGCACTGCCGGTTGTCCGGCGTCCAGCCGGTTGGACGGCCGTCCGGGCCGACCTCTACCAGCCGGAGCACGGCCGGGCCGGAGCCGAGCACCGCCACCCGGTGACCGGCGGAGTCCACTGTGGTCGCGCCGGGCGCGAAGCCGAGCTGGCCGGAGTAGAGATCCAGGGACCGGTCCAGCTCGGAGACGCCGAGCTCGACGAAGGCCATTCCGCGATGTGCTGGCATGCCGCGAATCTGGTTCAGCCGACCCCGCGTTGTCAACGATGGCGTGGTTGACTGGCCGGGTGCGAGCGGTGCGGTGGCATGGCCGTGGCGACGTCCGGGTGGAAGAGGTGGCCGGGGCGCCGGCTCCCGGCCCGGGCGAGGTGCGGGTCCGGGTCGCCTGGTGCGGCCTGTGCGGGACCGACGTCCACGAGTACCGGTCCGGGCCGTTCTACACCTCCGGCGCGCCCATGATCATCGGACACGAGATCGCCGGCTGGGTCGACGCCGCCGGGGCGGACGTGCGCGGCCTGGCCGAGGGCGCGCTGGTGGGGCTGAACGGGTTGCTGCCGTGCGGAACCTGCGTGCACTGCCGGCGAGGGGCCTACCACCTGTGCCTGACCTTCGGCCACGTCGGGTTCACCGCGGCCGGCGGCCTGGCCGACCTGGTCACCGTGCCGGCGGCGATGGCGGTGCCGGCACCGGCCGGTATGGACAGTGCCGTCGCCGCCCTGGGCGAGCCGTTCGCCGTGGCCATGCACGGCATCCGGCAGGCAGATTGTCCACAAAGGACGAATTGTGTGGTGGTCGGCGCCGGCACCATCGGCCTGGCCGTGGCGATGCTGCTGCGGGCGGACGGCAACGCGGTCACCGTGACCGATGTCGCCGGGACGCGGTTGCGCCGGGCAGCCGAGCTGGGCTTCGGCACGGATGGGGGCGATCCGGCGCCGGTCGTGTTCGAGTGCGCGGGTGCGCCGGACGCACCCGCGACGGCGTTCGCCCGGGCCGAGCCGGGTGGGTTGGTCGTCCTCGTGGGACTGTCGGAAACCCCGAGCACGGTCGACTTCAGCGTCGTGGTGCTGCGGGAGATCCGGGTGATCGGCAGCATGTCGCACCTCGCCGCCGAGGATCTGGCGCCGGCGCTGGACTTTCTCGCGGCGCACGAGGACGAGGCGGCGACGCTCGTGACCGCGCGCATTCCGCTGGAGGACACCGTGACGCGGGGTCTGGACGTGCTCGCCGGTCCCGGCGGCGCCGAGCATACGAAGATCCTCGTTCGGGTGCACGGAGGTGACGGGTGACCACACGCAGCGCGCACTGGTTCGGACCAGCCGGACGGCAGGGCTTCATCCACCGGTCCTGGATGCGCAACCAGGGTTTCGGCGACGAGGTGTTCGACGGCCGGCCGGTGATCGGGATCGCCAACAGCGCCTCGGAGCTCACCCCGTGCAACGCGCACCTGCACGAGGTCGCCGCCGCGGTGAAACGGGGAGTCTGGCAGGCCGGCGGGTTTCCGGTGGAGTTCCCGACGATGTCGCTCGGCGAGCCGCTGATGCGCCCGACCACCATGCTGTTCCGCAACCTCATGGCCATGGAGGTCGAGGAGTCGATCCGGGCCAACCCGCTGGACGGCGTCGTGCTGCTGACCGGTTGTGACAAGACCACGCCCGCGCAGCTGATGGGCGCGGCCAGCGTGGACCTGCCGACGATCATGGTCACCGGCGGCCCGATGCTCAACGGGAAGTTCCGCGGGCGCGACATCGGCTCCGGCACGGATGTCTGGCGGCTCACCGAGGAGGCGCGGGTGGGCCGGATGACCGCGGCCGACCTCGCCGAGGCCGAGACGTGCATGTCGCGCAGCCGCGGGCACTGCATGACGATGGGCACGGCGTCCACCATGGCCTGCCTGGTCGAGGCGCTCGGTATGCAGCTCACCGGTTCGGCGGCGATCCCCGCGGTCGACGCCCGGCGCTCCGCGCTGGCGGCGGCCACCGGGCGGCGGATCGTGGAGCTGGTCAAGGAGGACGTGCGCCCGTCGGCCATCCTGACCCGCCCGGCGTTCGAGAACGCGATCCGGGTCAACGCCGCGCTCGGCGGTTCCACCAACGCCGTGGTGCACCTGCTGGCGCTGGCCCGCCGGGTCGGCGTCGAGCTGTCTCTCGACGACTTCGACCGGCTCGCCCGCGACGTCCCGGTGCTGGTGGACCTGATGCCGTCCGGCCGGTTCCTGATGGAGGATTTCTACTACGCCGGTGGGCTTCCGGTGGTGATGCGGGAGCTCGGCCCGCTGCTGCACGGCGACCTGCCGACGGTGACCGGGAAGTCCATTGTGGACAACGTACGCGCAGCGCAGTGCTGGAACACCGAGGTGATCCGCACCGTCGCCGAGCCGTTCCAGCCCGCCGGCTCGGGAACCGTGGTGCTGCGCGGAAGTCTCTGCCCGCGCGGGGCCGTCCTGAAGATCTCCGCGGCGTCCCTGGACCTGCTGCGCCACCGCGGCCGGGCGCTGGTGTTCGACACGATCGAGGAGTACACCGCGGTGTGCGAGGACCCGGACCTCCCGGTGGACGCCGCCACGGTGCTGATCGTGCGCAACGCCGGCCCGCGCGGGTACCCCGGTTTCCCCGAGGTGGGCAACTTCCCGATGCCGCGGGTCCTGCTCGAGCGCGGCGTCGAGGACATGGTGCGGATCTCCGACGCCCGGATGAGCGGCACCGGCTACGGCACCTGCATCCTCCATGTCACACCCGAGTCAGCGATCGGCGGCCCGCTCGCCCTGGTCCGCACGGGCGACTGGATCGACCTCGACGCCCCCGCCCGGCGCCTGGATCTCCTTGTGGACGACGCCGAGCTCGCCGCCCGCCGCGCCCAGTGGACCGCGCCGCCCCCCGCCAGCGATCGCGGTTGGGTCCGCCTCTACATCGACCACGTGCTTCAGGCCGACGAGGGCGCGGACCTGGACTTCCTCGCCGGTCGCAGCGGTGACGCGGTACCCCGCCACTCGCACTGAACGTACTTGGCGCACAAGCGGAATCTGAGGGGAGTTCGATGAGTCCGCTCTACGTCGCCCTGGGCGACTCGATGTCCATCGACGAGTACGCGGGCGGGCCTGCACGCGGGGCGGCCAGCCTGCTGCACCGCAACCGGGACGACGACTTCCCGGAGTGGGCCGGCCGAGATCTGGCCGCCGCGGGCTATGAGCTCGCCATGCTCGCCGTCGACGGCGCGACGTCGGGGACAATCGACTGGCAGCTCGGCCTTATCCCGCGCCGGCCGGACTTGATCACGTTGACGATCGGTGGCAACGATCTTCTCCTCGCCTATGGGAATGGCCCCGCCGGCCGGGCGGCCGTGCTCGATGCGATCCGCAACGTCGAGACGGCCCTGACCCGGCTGCGGGAGCGGTTCGGGGAGACGCCGAAGATCATGCTGACCACCGTCTACGACCCGAGCGACGGCGCCGGCGAGCTTCCGGGGAGCGGTCTGCCTCCGTGGCCGGAGGGGTTGGTCAGCCTGGCGGCCCTCAACGAGGAGCTGCGACGGCTGGCGGCCGGGCACCGCACGCTCCTTGCCGATGTGCACGAGCGGTTTCTCGGGCATGGGTACGGCGCCGGCGACGCGTCCGCGTTCGAGGCGCGGCCGGCCGACCGGAACCTCTGGTACTCCGGGACCATCGAGCCGAACGCGTGGGGTGCGTCGGAGATCCGCGCCGCCTGGTGGGGAGTCCTGGCCGCCGCGCGAGTGGTCGACGGGTAGGGCTTCAGCGGATGCCGGCGCGGCGGAGGGTGGTGGCGAGGTCCCGGGTGGTGGCGACGACGGCCTTGGCGATGCGGTGGACCGCCCGGTCGGAGGCGTCGTCGGCGGGTATGGAGACGCTGATCGCGTCGGTGGCGGGGATGCGGTAGTCGACGGCGGCGGCAACACAGGCGACACCGAGGGTGCCCTGCTCGTATTCGAAGGCCCAGCCACGTTCGCGGACATTGTCCAGCTCCCGGAACAGCGCCGCGCCCGAGGTGATCGTGTTGGTGGTGAAGGCCTCGAGTGTGGCCGGGAGGATCTGATCCACCTCGTCAAAGGTGAGGGCGGCGAGCAGGGCCTGGCCGAGCGCGGTGAGGTGGGTGGGCAGCCGGCGGCCGACCCGGGAGAACATGCGCACCGAGTCGCGGCGCTCGCGGCTGGCCAGGTAGAGCACGTGCGCGCCGTCGCGGCGGGCGTAGTGGGTGGTGTGGCCGACCTCGGCGCGCAGGTCCTCCAGCGCCTCGCAGGCGTAGGGGAGGGCGGGGTCGCGGTCCAGGTAGGCGGTGCCGGACAGCAGGGCGTGCGGGCCGACGCCGAAGGCCGAGCCGGTGGCGTCGGCCTCCACCCATTTCAGCTCGCGCAGCGTGCGGACCAGGGCGTGCAGCGACGATCGCGGGTAGCCCACGCGTTCCTGCAGCTCGCCGAGGGTCAGCTTGGTGGGGGAGGCGGCCAGGGTCTCGAGGATGCGCACGGTCCGCTCGGCGGACTTGACCGAGGGCACGTCGCCGAGGGGGACCGGGTCCGGGGCGATGTCGGCCGCCTGCTGGCGGGGCTGGACCATCGGGAGCCTCAATTCGACCGGTCGGCAGTTGACCCTCAGGTTAACCGAGGCATAGCTTGTCGGTGCGGTCACATCCTCAGATGATGTCCACATATGTAGACAAGGATCAGCATTGTGGCTCAGGGACAAGTCTCCGGACTGATCTCCTTCCCGCTGACCCCGTTCACCGCGGACGACACAGTGGACACCGGGGTGCTCGCCGACCACGTGGCGGCCCACGTCGCCGCGAAACCCACCGCGATGTTCGTGGCCTGCGGCACCGGCGAGTTCACCGCGCTGTCCGTTGTGGAGTACCGTCAGGTGCTGACCACGGCGCTGCGCGTGGTGGCCGGGCGGATGCCGGTGTTCGCCGGAGTCGGTGGCGGGCCGCGGGTGGCCAGGGAGTTCCTGTCCGCTGCCGCGGAGTCCGGAGTGGACGGTGTGCTGCTGCTGCCGCCGTACCTGGTCGCCGCGCCGCCCGCGGGCATCGTGGACCACGTCCGCTACGTGTCCACTGTGGCCGACCTGCCGGTCGTGGTGTACCAGCGGGCCAACGCGATCCTCGACCCGGCGGCGGCCCGGGCCCTGCTGGACGTGCCCACCGTGATCGGGATCAAGGACGGCGAGGGCGACCTCGAGCGGCTGCGCTCGCTGATCTCCGCGGTGCGTGGCAGCGGGCACCCGCGGGCCGAGGAATTCGTTTTCCTCAACGGGTTGCCGACCGCGGAGGTGGCGGTGCCCGCCTATCGGGAACTCGGCGTCGACGGGTACTCGTCGGCGGTACTGTGTTTCCTGCCGGAGATCGCGACCGCGTTCTACGCTGCGGTCCAGCGCGAGGACGAGGAGACCGTGCGCACCCTGCTGACCGAGTTCTACCACCCGTTCGCCGCGCTGCGGGACACCACGCCGGGCTACGCGGTGTCCCTGGTCAAGGCCGGCGCCCGGCTGACCGGGACGCCCGTCGGACCGGTCCGCCCGCCGCTGCGCGAGGTGACCCCCGAGCATCTGGCTCAGCTGAAGGAGATCATTGAGCGCGGCCGAGCTGCGCTGGCGGCGATCCGGGCGGTGGCATGATGAGCGGGCCGGCGGTGTCTGGACTGACGAGCAGCGCAGGGAGCGAGGAACGAGCGACCGAGCAGCGCAGGAAGGAAGACACCGCGTCAAGGCCCGCTCACGCGAGCGGAGCGAGCCGATTGAACACAGTGCTCGGCGCCATCGTCACGCCGATCGCGTTTCCCGACCCGCCGTTGCTGAACTCGAACGGGGTGCACCAGCCGTGGGCGTTGCGGTCGATCATCGAGCTGAGGTTGGGCGGTGAGCTGGTCGGGCTGGGGGAGAGCTACGGCGACGAGCCGTTTCTGGCTCTGCTGCACCGGGCCGCGGCCGCGATGGTCGGGCTCGACCCGTTCGACCTCGCCGACCTGCGCCGGCGGGTGGCCGGCGCGATCGACTCCGGCCTCGACGTCGCCGACCGGCACGGCCTCACCGGTGCGTCCAGCCCGGCCAAGACCCTGGCCAGGGTGACCGCCCCGTTCGAGGTCGCTTGCCTTGACCTGCAAGGGAAACTCACCGACCGCCCGGTGTACGACCTGCTCGGCGGACGCGCCCGGGACCGGGTTCCGTTCTCCGCCTACCTGTTCTACAAGTGGGCCGGGCACCCGGGGGCCGAGCCGGACGAGTGGGGCCCGGCGCTCGACCCGGCCGGCATCGTCGCCCAGGCGGAGAAGATGGTGCGGGAGTACGGGTTCTCCTCGATCAAGCTCAAGGGCGGGGTGTTCCCGCCGGAGGAGGAGATCGAGGCGGTCCGGGCACTGCGCGCGGCGTTCCCCGACCATCCGCTGCGGCTGGACCCCAACGCCGTGTGGTCGGTCGCGACGTCGGTCAAGGTGGCCACGGAGACCGACGGTCTGCTTGAGTACCTTGAGGACCCGACGCACGGCATCGCCGGCATGGCCGAGGTGGCCCGGCAGGCGCCGATGCCGCTGGCCACCAACATGTGCGTGATCCAGTTCGCGGATCTGCCCGAGGGGATCGCGCGTAACGCGGTTGGCGTGATCCTGGCCGACCACCACTACTGGGGCGGGCTGCGCGCGGGTCTGGAGCTGGCGGCGATCTGCCGGACCTGGGGCCTGGGGCTTTCCATGCACTCCAACAGCCACCTCGGGATCAGCCTGGCCGCGATGACCCACCTGGCCGCGGCGGCGCCGAACCTGACGTACGCGGTCGACACGCACACCCCCTGGCAGTGCGGCGTGGACGTGTTGCGCAACCCGTTGCGGTTCGTGGACGGCGCGATCGAGGTGCCCACCCGGCCGGGGCTCGGGGTCGAGCTGGACCGGGACGCGCTGGCCCGGATGAACGCCGACTACCTGCGCTGTGGCATCCGAGAGCGCGACGACACCGGCTATCTGCGGTCCGTGCAGCCGACCTACGAGCGGAAGCAGACCCGGTGGTGATCCCGGTGGCCGGGCACGCCTACCCGTGGGACGTGCTCGGTGACCCGGCCTTCGCCGACCGCGTGCTCGGGCACGGGCTGACCGAGGTGACGCTCGCCGCCGCCTACCACTCGACCCGGGCGGCGAGTCCGCTGCACCCCCGGCACCAGGTCGTCGAAGCGCCGCACGCCGCGCTGTACCGGCCGCTGAACGCTGAGACCTGGGGCGCCCGGCGGCTGCGCCCGCTGCCGCCGACCTGGATGACCGAGGCCGACCCCTTCGGCCTGGCCGTCGAAGCGCTTCGACCGGCCGGGTTGCGGGTGTCCGCGTGGATCGTGCTCACCCACAACACCCGGCTCGGCTCCGAGTTCGGCGAGGTCACGGTCACCAACTGCTTCGGCGACCGCTACTCCTACGCGCTGTGCCCGGCCCACGCCGAGGTGCGCGAATACGCCGCGACCCTGGCCGCCGAATCGGTCTCCGGCGTGCCCGTCGACGGCGTGTCCCTGGAGGCCTGCGGCCAGCTCGGCCTGTCGCACAACAGCCACCACGAGAAGACCGACGGCGCCTGGACCCCGGCGGCGAACCGGCTGCTCTCGGTCTGCTGCTGCACCGCCTGCCGCGCCGCCTGGATCGCCCGCGGCCTCGACCCGCCCGAGGTGATCGACAGCCTGCGGGCCGCCGTCCACGCTGAAGGACGCGGTCTCACCGGCGAGCTCCCGGACACACTCGCGGACGAGCTGCTCGCCACCCGGCACCGGTCCACCGACCTGCTCCGTGCCGAGATACTGGATCGCCTCCGGGACCAGGCCTCGGGCGTCCCGGTCACCCTGCACGCCCACCCCGATCCCTGGGCCACCGGCGCCTCGCCCGGCCTCACCGCCGCCGCTCCCGCCCAGGTCGACGCCATCCTGGTGCCCGCCTGGCCCACCGCTTCCGGCACCGCCGAGGACATCGCCGCCGCCACCGGCCGCGGCGCCCGCGTCGACGCCTATGTCACCGTCCTCCCCCCGGCCAACCCGGACGCACTGCCCGCCCACGTCACCCGCCTGATCACCGCCGGCGCCCGCGGCCTGAGCCTCTACCACCTGGGCCTCGCACCGAGCCAGCGGCAGCCGCTGCTGTCGCGCATCGTCGAGCTGGCGGCCACCGCCGAGGTCCCGTAACAACTCGATTGCGGTGAGCGAACAGGTGATCGGCCGGCCCCGCCCGGCGAGTTCAGAAGCGGTGGGTTGTGCGTGGGTGTGGATTTGGGCGAGTGAGGGCGCAGGGCCCCGCCGGGTTGGTCCGGTCGCGTTGGCGGGGTTGGCTGGGAGCCGTGGGGTTCCTTGCCGGCATGAACATTGCTGTCACCCACTCGTGCCACGGTGGCCCCACCAGCCCTACCCGGGCCGCGAAGCGGTCCGGCAGTCTTGGTTCTCGCCCCGTCGCCCGGGCACCGCAGGTCCACCACCGCCCCGTCCCTGCCTTCCTGAGATCCGACACCCCACCAACCGCCACCCACCAACCGGGCACGGCCGCCCACCGCACCCCAGGGCCACAACCGACGTACTTTCCCAAACACGCCGTCGGAGAAGCCCGCGTCCTTGTCGGATCTGTCGCTGCTGATCGGGCTCGGCGGCTCCACGTGCACCTACCAGGTCCGCCTCGCGGCCGTGTCCATCTACTGCACCGCCCGTCCCGGATGTCATGGTCAACACCGGCACCGACGCCCCGGTGCGGGGACCCTGCCGGTAGCCGCGCACGCGCCATCCAATGGTCTAAACCAGTAGCCCGCTGACTCCGAATCGTGTTCGGCGGGCCGGGTTGGCGATCGCGGCGCGGTAACGGTATGGTCCAGACCATTGACGTGACCGCCGACACTTCCTAGCCTCCCCGAGTTAGGAAAGTTTCCTAACTCGACTGAGAGGTCTGAACCACCGTATGCCCGGGACGCCCAGCTTGCTTCGCGCCATGAACGACAGGGCGGCGCTCGAGGTGCTGCTGGAGCGCGGACCGCTGACGCGATCGCAGCTGGCGTCGATCACGGGCATCTCGAAGCCGACCGCCTCCCAGCTCCTGTCGCGCCTGCAGGAGTCGGGGCTGGTCGTGCGGGACGGCATCCGCGAGGGCCTCCCGGGGCGCACCGCCGAGCTGTACCGGGTGAACCCCAAGGCGGCCTCGGTGGCGGGGGTGGACGTCAGCCCCGGCCACATCGCGGTACGCGTCGCCGAGATCACCGGCGAGGTGATCGGCGAGCACCGCCTGCTCACGCCGGGACGGTCCGGCGGCGAGGTCGTCGACCGGCTCCGCTCGGCCATCGCTGGGGCCTGCGACCAGGCCGGCCTCGACGTCTCCGAGTTGGGGCGCGTGGTCGTCGGCATTCCGGGGGCGGTCAACCCGGCCACGGGAAGACTCGGCTACGCGCCGCACATGTCGGGCTGGCACGTGCCGCGGCTGGTCCAGACCATCACCGCCGGCCTCGGCGTGCGGGTGGCGGTGGAGAACGACGTCAACCTGGTGGCGCAGGCCGAGCAGGCGTACGGGCTGGCCACCAACGTGGACAGCTTCGCCGTGGTGTGGGTGGGCAACGGCATCGGCATGGCGCTGATCATCGACGGCCGGCTGTACCGGGGGTGGACCGGCGGCGCGGGCGAGGTCGGCTACATGCCGGTGCCGGGCGCACCGACCGCGCGCGAGCTCGGGCGCACCGCCAACCACGGCATGCAGGCGTTCGCCGGCGGGCCTGCGGTGCACAAGATCATGCGTTCGCACGGCTTCCGCGGACACGATCCGGCGGCCGCCGTGCAGGTCGCCCGGCGCGCCCTCACCGAGGGGGGTGCCGGCGACCGTCGGCAACGGGCCCACGTCGCGCTCAGCGAGGTGGCCGCCCGGGTGGCGATGGGCCTCGCGGCCATCGTCGCCGTCGTCGACCCCGGGCTCGTCGTGCTCACCGGACTCGTCGCCCTTGCCGGCGGCGAGCCGCTTCGGTCGCGCGTCGAGCACGAGCTGCACGCCCTGTCCCTGCCCCGGCCACCGGTTCGGCTGTCTCGGCTGTCGGCCGAACCGGTGCTCGAGGGCGCCCTCGTACTCGCGCTGCGGCAGGCGCAGGACGAGCTGTTCACCTCCACAGTGCCCTGATCCCTCGCGTCCCAACGAAGGAGAAGAGAAAGAAATGTCCGAACCCAGCGAGTCCGTGCCTGGTATCGCGGACCTCTCCCGGCGGAACATGCTGCGCGGGATTGGCCTCACCGCCATGATCGCGGTTCCCGGTGCGGGAGTGCTCTCGGCCTGCGCCACCGGCGGCGGCAGCGACAACAGCTCCGGGCAGGCCCCCGCGAACACGGGCAGCGCGGCCAACCCGTTCGGAGTCAAGGAAGACGCCCCGCTCGAGGTGGTCATCTTCAAGGGCGGCCTCGGCGACTCCTACGCCACCGACGTGCACGAGCCGGCGTACAAGAAGAAGTTCCCCAAGGCCGACGTCAAGCACGTGGCGACGCAGAAGATCGCGCAGACGCTGCAGCCGCGGTTCGCCAGCGGCGACGTGCCGGACGTGGTGGCCAACTCGGGCAGCGACCTGATGGACAACTCGGCGCTGCAGACCGAGGGCCAGCTGCTCGACCTGACCCCGCTGTTCGACGCGGCGTCCATCGACGACCCGAGCAAGAAGGTCAAGGACACCTTGGTGCCCGGCGCCTACGATGCCGGAATCCTGGCCGGCAAGCCGTTCCTGCTCAAGTACGTCTACACCGCCTACGGCCTGTGGTACGACAAGAACCTGTTCGCCAAGAACAGCTGGACGGCGCCGAAGACGTTCGACGAGTTCAAGGCGCTGTGCGACAAGATGAAGTCCGCCGGGCTCGTCCCGTACGGGTACGCCGGCAGCAACGCCTCGTACTACCAGTACTGGATGATCCTCATCTCGGCCGCGAAGATCGGCGGCAACCAGGTGCTGGTCGACGTGGACAACCTGGCCGACGGCGTCTGGAAGAGCGACCCGGTCCTCAAGTCGGCGCAGGCCTGGGCGGAGATCGGCAAGCTGTACATGGACAAGAGCCACGAGGGGCTCAAGCACACCGAGGTGCAGCTGCAGCAGAACCAGGGCAAGGTCGGCCTCTACCCGTCCGGCTCGTGGCTGGAGAACGAGCAGAAGAAGGACACACCGTCCAGCTTCGAGTACGCCATGACCCCGACGCCCAGCGTCACCGCCGCCGACAAGATGCCGTTCGCGGCGATCCGGGCGGCCGCCGGTGAGGTGTATTTCGTGTCCGCCAAGGGGAAGAACACCGCCGGTGGGCTGGAGTACCTTCGCATCATGCTGTCCAAGGAGGGCGCGAAGGGCTTCACCGAGAAGTCCGGCAACATCACCGTGGTCAAGGGCGCCACGGAGGGCCTGACGCTCTCCCCGGGCAACAAGAGCGTGGCCGCCGCGCAGGTCGCGGCCGGCGACAACGTGGTCACCGACAACCGGCTCGAGGACTGGTACAAGGAGCTCGAGAAGGAGCTGCGCAGCCAGACCAACGCCCTGATGTTCGGCCGCCAGAGCGCGGAGCAGTTCTGCGAGAACATGCAGAAGAAGGCGGACGCGACCAAGGCCGACTCGTCCATCACCAAGCAGCACCGGGACAAGTAGTCATGCGGCAGGGCAAGTATCCGTTCATCATCGGCTTCCTGGCCGCGCCAGTGATCATCTACGCGGTCTTCGTGATCGGCCCGTACCTGCAGGCCTTCTATATCGCGATGACCAACTGGCGCGGTGTGTCCGCCAACGCGACGTTCATCGGGTTCGACAACTTCGAGCGGTTGTTCCACGATGACGTCTTCTGGAAGGCGGTCAGCCATCACGTCGTGCTGCTGCTTGCCCTGCCGCTGATCACCCTGGGCATCGCCCTGTTCCTGGCCTTCCTGCTCAACGTCGCGGGCGGCAGCCGGGGCGGCGGCATGTCCGGCATCTGGGGTTCGAAGTTCTACCGCGTGGTGTTCTTCTTCCCGCAGGTGCTGGCCGTCGCCATCGTCGGCGTGCTGTTCCTGCAGATCTACCGGCCGGACGGGACCGGCGTGGTGAACAGCCTGCTCGGCACGATCGGCATCGACCCGATCCGCTGGCTGACCATCACGCAGCCGTGGCCGCAGTTCAACCTGGCGTTCGCGACGATCCTCAGCGTGATGGTCTGGCAGGCCGTCGGGTTCTACGTGGTGCTGTTCTCCGCCGGGATGTCCTCGATCCCGGCGGAGATCTACGAGTCGGCGGCGCTGGACGGGTGCGGGCGGTTCCGCTTGTTCTTCCGGATCACCCTGCCGCTGCTGTGGGACACGCTGCAGGTGGCTTGGGTCTACCTCGGTATCGCCGCGTTCGACGGGTTCGTGCTGGTGCAGGTCATGTCAACCAACGAGGGCGGACCGGACAAGGCAACCACGGTGCTGCCGCTGGAGATCTGGCAGCAGGCGTTCTACCAGAGCCACGTCGGCTACGCCACGGCGATGGGTGTCGCACTGTTCTTCCTGACCCTCACGTTCGCCGTGCTCGCTCTGCGGGTCAGCCGGCGCGAGCGGATCGAGTTCTGACATGGCAATTTCCACTGTGGACACAACCACCACGGCGCGCCCGCCGGTCCGCACCACACCGGCGCGATCCCGTTACGTGCCGCCGGATCGCACCGTCTTCACCCGACTGTCGCATGTGGCCCTGGTGGTCTGGGCGATCACCGTGATCCTGCCGATCCTGTGGACGTTCCTGGGCGCGTTCAAGTCCAACACCGAGATCTTCGGCGATCCGCTCGCGTTGCCCGGGCAGTTCCGGCTCGACGCCTGGGGCCGGGCGTTCACCACGGCGCACATCGGGCAGTACATGCTGAACACGGTGATCGTGGTGGCGTTCGGCACGGCGGGCACGATGCTGCTCGGCTCGATGGCCGCCTACGTGCTGGCGCGGTACCAGTTCTTCGGCAATCGGCTGATCTACTACATCTTCGTGTCGGGCCTGGTGTTCCCGGTGTTCCTGGCGCTGGTGCCGCTGTTCCTGGTGGTGAAGAACCTCGGCCTGCTGAACACGCACACCGGCCTGGTCCTGGTCTACATCGCGTACTCGCTGCCGTTCACGGTGTTCTTCATGGCGGCCTTCTTCCGCACCCTGCCGACCTCGGTGGCCGAGCAGGCGATGATCGACGGCGCGTCGCACACCCGGACGTTCTTCCAGATCATGGTGCCGATGGCCAAACCCGGGCTGATCAGTATCACGATCTTCAACGTGCTCGGGCAGTGGAACCAGTACCTCCTGCCGGTCGTGCTGCTGTCCGGCGGCGTGCAGAACAAGTGGGTGCTCACCCAGGGCATCGCGAACATCAACACGAGCGCCGGGTACGAGGCGGACTGGCCGGGGTTGTTCGCGGCGCTGAGCCTGGCGATCATCCCGATGATCATCGTATACGTGATCTTCCAGCGGCAGATTCAATCGGGCCTCACCGCGGGGGCGCTCAAGTAGGCGCATCAACGTCATGCGCGCAACGCATCACCGGATGTCGGTGCGCCCGGCTAGGGTCGGTCGCATGATGACTTACTTGGGGAAGTTCGGCCGTCGCGGTGCGCTGGCGGCGGCCGTGCTGGTTGTCAGTACCGTCTTCGCCGCACCGGCCGCGGAGTCATCGCCGGGCTGGGTGGGCACCTGGGCGTCGGCCCAGCAGGAGCCGACCGAGATCTTCGGGGCGAACTGGTCGGCCACCGGGTTCGCCAATCAGACCGTGCGCCAGGTCGTCCGGGTCAGCGCCGGCGGTTCGGTCGCCAGGGTCCGACTGTCCAATGTGTACGGATCGGTGCCGCTGCGGCTCGCCGGCGCGGCCATCGCCGAGGCCGGTGCCGGGGCGTCGGTGCGTCCGGGAACGTTGCGCCCGCTGACTTTCCGGCACGCCCGCGGCGCCGTGGTGCCGGCCGGGCGGGAGCTGGTCAGCGACCCGGCGGTGCTCGGGGTGGCGCCGCTTGCGCGGCTCACCGTGTCGCTGTACTTCGCCGAGCCGACCGGCCCGACGACGTTCCACGGCAACGCCGAGGCCACCAGCTACCGGGCCGCGGGTGACCAGCGGTTCAGCGCGGACGGTACGGCGTTCACCGAGACCACCCAGTCCTTCTACTACCTCACCGGAATCGACGTGACCGGCCGCGCGCCGCGGGGCGCGGTGGTGGCGTTCGGCGACTCGGTCACCGAGGGGGCGCTGTCCACGCCGGACGCGAACAACCGCTACCCGGACGAGCTGGCCGAGCGGCTGGTCGCCGCGGGCCGGCCGCTGACCGTGCTCAACGAGGGCATCAGCGGCAACCGGGTGCTGCGTGACTCGCCGTGCTTCGGGGAGAGCGCGCTGCACCGGTTCCAGCGCGACGTGCTCGACCGGCCCGGGGTGCGCACGGTGATCGTCATGGAGGCGCTCAACGACATCTTCGACATCGCCGGCATCCCGTTCGGCCCCAATTGCAACGCCCCCAACCCCGACCTGACGGCCGAGCAGCTGATCGAAGGTCACCGCACCCTGATCCGCGCCGCTCACGCCCGCGGCATCCGGATCATCGGCGGCACCGTGACCCCCTTCAAGGACAACCCCTACGGCGTGGACACCGCGCAGGGCGAAGCCATCCGCCACACCCTCAACCACTGGATCCTGACCAGCCACGAGTACGACGCGGTCGTCGACTTCTCCGCCGCCGTCAGCGACCCGGCCGACCCGGACCTCCTCCGCGCCGACCTCGACAGCGGCGACAAGATCCACCCCAACGACGCCGGCTATCACGCCATGGCCGCCGCCATCAACCTCAACACCCTCTAACCCGGCGAGTCCCTGGTTCAGGCACGCGAGTTCGCGGTTCCGAACCGCGAACTCGCGTGCTGGAAACGGGGACTCGCGGTGGTTTAGAAGAGGGTGGGTGGGAGGTGGCCTTCGAGGGTGAGGAGGCGGCGTTTGGACTCGACGCCTTCGCCGCCGCTGAAGCCGCCGAGGCCGTCGCCGGCGACCACGCGGTGGCAGGGGACGATGATCGGGATGGGGTTGCTGCCCATGATGGTGCCGATGCCGCGGGGTGGGATCCGGGTGGCGCTGCGGCGGGCGAGCTCGCCGTAGGTGATGACCTGTCCGTAGCGGACGGTGTGGTAGAGGGTGCCGAGAACCTGTTGCTGCGCCTCGGACATCAGGCGCCAGTCCACGGGGACGGTGAACTCGCGGCGGGTGCCGGCGAAGTAGGCGGCCAGCTCGGTCAGGGCCGGGGCGATGCGGGACGGAGCGTCGACCACGGGGAGGCGGAGGCGGCCGGTGATCCAGGCGCGGTTCCGCGGCGTGTCGGCGAAGCTGGTCGCGGCCACGCCGACCTCGGTGACGGCGACCAGCACGTCACCCACCTCGGTCGGCACGCTGCCGAGCGCGACTGATCCGCCTCGCAGTCCCGCCTCTCCGGAATTTTTGATGTGGTTGCCTACCAGCGGATGCTGCGGTTGGCAGGTTTGATTGTGGCTGGCCGCCGTCACGTTCCCCTGAGGTGCGGTTGGCAGGGGGCTACCCAGAAATTCGTCCGGCACGCTAGTCGAGGAGGTCGCTGGGGCGGATCCGGAAGACCTGGAGGCGCAGGTCGTAGTACTTGGTGGTCTCGCCGACCCATTCCATGCCGACCCGCTTGGCGGTGCCGATGGCGCGGGTGTTGTTGGGGCGGGCGACGGCGAACAGCTCGTCGATGTCCTGGGTGAACGCCCAGCGGGCCAGCCCGCGCGCGGCCTCGGAGGCGTAGCCGTGACCCCATTCCTCGGGGCGCAGCTGCCAGCTCAGCTCGAGGTCCTCCTCGAACGGCGGCAGCAACCGGATCGCGAGGCCGCCGATGGCCCGGCCGCTTTCCTTGTGCTGCACCGCCCAGCGCCCGCGCGGCGGGATCATGTTCGGCTGGTCGGAGACCCAGGCCTCGAGCACCGATCGCATCGCGGACAGGTCGTCGACCTGGCCCATGGCGGGCGTGAGCCAGCGGGTCACCTCGCCGGCTCCGTAGATCGCGAGCGCGGCCTCGGCGTCATCGACCGTCCACGGCCGGATGATCAGCCGCTCGGTGGTCAGCGGGTCCATGCGTCCACGGTACGTCGTGTCAGCCGGGGCCGAAGCGTCGCGGCCCTACGGTGGCCGCATGGACCCGATCACGACGCTGTCCGACCCCGCCTTCGAGGTCCCACCCGTACCGGACGCGCCGCGCGGGATCGCCTGGCTGCGGGCCTACGTCGCCCGGTTCAGCCGGGGCACCGACCATGCCCGCCGGAGGGCGCTGGTCACAGCAATCCTGGACCCGGTCGACCCCGGCGTGCTGCGCAAGCGGGCGGCGGAGCTGGCGGCCGGACGCTCGGCGGACGTGGCTCGCGCCGTCACCGTCGAGGTGTTGGCCGAGGCGCTGGGCCTGGCCGTGCCGGCCGACGCGGTGATCACGGTTGGCCGGGCCTACCACCCGCACCTGGACGCCGCGCCGGACACCGACGCGGCGGTCACCACGCTGGTCGAGGCGTGCGGCGGAACGTGGGACGAGGCCACAGCCGCGCGGATCGGGCTGCTCGTGCAGGCCTGTGACGCCACGGCCGCGCTGGTCGGCAACGCGCGGCGGCGCACCGGGGACGTGGACACGGCGGTGGCCGGCACGTTGCGCGACGATCCACCGGTGCGGGTGACGAGGCGGGTCCGCGACGGCGAACCGGTCACCGTCGACCTCGGCGGGTTGCCGTTCGGTGCCGGCCCGCACGCCTGCCCCGGCCGTGACCATGCGATCGCCATCGCCTGCGGAATCCTCGAGGCCGGGGTGCGATGAAGGCGGCCTTCCTCACTCCCAGCGAGAGAAAGGACGCCTTCGTCGCCCTATCGGATGAGCAGGGTGCGCAGTGTCCTGAGCCACCACTGCTCGACCCGCTCCGGCGTCCACCGGTGAGCGTGGCGTAGGTGTCCACTGTGCACAGCGCGGCGTAGGTGTCGCAGGCCAGGCTCACGTCGACGCCGGACCGGAAAGCCTTGGCGGGCCAGGAGGAGAACACCTGGCGGCGTAGGGTCTCGCCGCGGTCGCGGCCGTCCTGGTAGGCGGCGGCGAGGTCGGGCTCGGTGCGCGCGGCCTCGCGGAGGAGGCGGATCACATCCGCGCCGCGCTCGAACAGGCGGCGGTCGAAGGCGACCATGGCCGCGAGCTGGGCCGGTGGATCTCCTTGCGCGGCCTCGAGTTCGGCGAGCTGCCGGGCGACGTCGGCGGCCAGGTCCACGGCGTCGACGAGCGCGCCGGCGAGGCCGGCCTTGCCGCCGTAGGCCTTGTACACCGTGGGTTCGGAGACCCGGGCCGCCTTGGCGATGTCGCGCACGGTGGTCTGGCCCCAGCCCCGGCTGGTGAACAGGTGCCGGGCGGCGGCGGCGATCTCGGCACGGGTCTGGATCGCCTGTTCGCGGCGGCGCGGCGCGTCGTACGGCCGGCGCGGCTCGGATTCCCCTTCGGCCGTTGCCAATTCACTTCTCGCTCTGCCAGATGCCGGGGCGCCGTCCACGGATGTGGCGGCGTACTTCGTTGCGAACGCCGCCACCGTGCAGACGGGATCCGCGCTCGCGGCACTGGCCTGGCTGCTGATCGCCATCTTCGGAGCTGGCGCGTATGCAGCGATCGGTCCGGCCGAGCGGGAACGGGGCGAGGCATGGTCCACGGTCGGCGTCATCGGCATCGCGATGCTCAACGTCATGTTTGGCGCGGTGACCGCCACCCGGATCGCGCTCGCCGCAGGTGACCCCTCGACCGCGACCCTGTGGCACCTGCACAACGCGTTCTTCACCGTCAACAACGTCTCGCTCGTCGTCACCCTGGTCGGCTTCTCCGTCGGTGGCGCCCGAACCGCGCTCCTGCGCCCCTGGCACGCCGCGCTGGGTCTGGTCAGCGCGGCATTGATTTTTGGGTCGACCGTCCTCGGCGCGTTCACCTCCGGCGGTGGCCCCGCGGGCGTCTCCCTCGTCGGGTTCGCCGGGTGGCTGCTCTGGTTGGCCTGGCTCGGCACCTTCGGCGTGCTGCTGATGCGTGACCGGATCCGTCCGCAGGAAGCCCCGATCGTGCCTGTCGAAGCAGGTCGCCGGCGGCCAGACTCCTCGGTATGACCACGGCGCTGATCGTCATCGACGTCCAGGAGTCGTTCCGGCAGCATCCGGTCTGGCGGCTCACCTCGAACCCTGACATCGTGCGCAAGGTGAGCCGGCTCGTCGAGCACGCCCGCGCGAACGGTGACCCGGTGATCTGGGTGACGCACGCGGAGCCGGGCAGCAACACGCTGTTCGACCCGGCCCTCGGGCACGTCCGCCTGATCGACGGGCTGCACCAGCGCGCGGACGAGCCGATGATCACCAAACGCGCGCACAACGCTTTCACCACAACGAATCTGCAGCTGCTGCTCACCACCAAGGGGATTCGCGACCTGACCATCTGCGGCATCCGCACCGAGCAGTGCTGCGAGACGACCGCCCGGCTCGCCGCCGACCTCGGCTACCGGGTCACGTTCGTCACCGACGCCACCGCGACGACCCCGATCGCGCACCGCGACGCGCCGGCGCACCTCACCCCGGAGGAGCTGATGGCCGATCCGCGGACACTGCAGGTTTCCGAGATCCTGGCCAGGACCGAGTACGCGCTGGCCGGGCGGTTCGCCACGATCCGCACCGTGGACGAGCTGACCGGGTCCGTCGCCGCCGTGGGGGTAGGCTGACCCGATCGTGATCCACGTCGTCCTCGTGCTGGTTCCCGGCGTGCACCTGCTCGACCTCGCCGGGCCGGCCCAGGCGTTCTCCTCGGCCGACGACGCCGGCTACCGCTACCGGCTCAGCTACGTCGCCGAGACGCCGGAAGTGCTGACCACGCAAGGACTTCCGGTGCGCACCGAGGTCGAGTGGCCGGAGCTGACCGCGGCCGACCTGATCCTGGTCCCGGGGTGGCGCGGGACGGCGTTCGCGACCACGCCGGTGGGTCCGGACATCCTGCGGCGGCTGTACGAGCACCACGCCGCCGGCGGGACGGTGGCCAGCGTGTGCGCCGGCGCGGAGGCGCTGGGCCGGGCGGGGCTCCTCGACGGCCGGCGTTGCACCACGCACCACGCGCTGCAGGACGAGCTGGCGCTGCGGTACCCGCGGGCGAAGGTGGTGCGCGACGTGCTGTACACAGTGGACGACCGGGTGGTGACCTCGGCCGGCATCGCCAGCGGGATCGACCTGGCGCTGCACCTGATCGCCACCCGGCACGGGCCGGGCGCGGCCGGCCGGGTGGCCCGCGACCTGGTCGTCTACGCCCGGCGCAACGGCGACGAGCCGCAGGCCAGCGCGCTGCTGCGGCACCGGTCGCACCTCAACGAGGCGGTGCACCGGATCCAGGACGTGATCGAGGCGCGGTTCACCGACCGGCTCAAGCTCGCCGACCTGGCCGCCGCGTCCGGGGTCAGCGAGCGGACCGTGACCCGGCTGTTCGGCCGGGCCACCGGCCTGACTCCGTTGCGCTACCAGCACATCCTGCGCCTGGAGCGGGCCGCGCACCTGATCGGCCACGGCGCCACGGTGGAGACCGCGGCGCGCGCCGTGGGTTTCGAGGACGCCCGGATGCTGCGCCGGCTGCGGGCTAGGTGACGAGTTCATCCGCGTACACGATGATGTTGTCGAGGTAGCTGCCGGCCTTGCGGTCGAACGCGCCGCCGCAGGTGATCAAGCGCAGCACCGGGGTTTTCGTGTCGCTCCAGATCTTGCTGGTCGGCAGGGCGGTCTTGGCGGTCTGCTCCTTGCCGGTGACGGTGAACGTGGTGGTGCGGTCGGCATAGTGGACACTCACCCGGTCGCCGGGCTTGAGCTCGCGGAGCCGGTGGAACACGTCCGGGCCGTGCGCCTTGGAGTCGACGTGGGCCAGCACGACGGCGGGGCCGGGCTGGCCGGGTTTGGGACCCTTGTCGTACCAGGCCGCGACGCCGAAGTCCGGGGTCTGCATGGCGCCGTCCGGCTTCAGGCCGACTCCGACCAGGGGCGCGTCCACGCCGATGGCCGGGATGGTCACCCGGGTCGGCGCGCCGAGCTCGGCCGGTGGGGTGGTGGTGGTGGCCGCGCCGGCCGAACCCGCGGTGGCGGACCGGTCGAGCTGGATCGCGATGGTGATCGCCACGGCGGCCGCGACCACGGCGGCCGCCGCGATTCCGAGCAGGCGTCCCATGCTCATCGCCGGCGCTCGGACCGGGCCAGCCAGAAGCCACCCGCGCCGGCGACCAGGATCAGCACGGCGAGCGCGGGGATCACCCAGAACAGCGCGGTGGGCGCGGACTCCGCGGGGCCGCCGCCGGTGTCGATGCGGTTCGGCGTGGGGACCGGCGGGTCCGACGGCGTGCCGGGGTGCTTGGGGGTGACCGGCGGGTTGGTGCTGGTGATGACGGTCGGGGTGGTGGGCGTCGTCGTGGTCGTCGGCGGCTTGCAGGCGTCCGGGTTGATCGTGCACGGGGCGATCGTGGGCGGCTGCGTGCAGGGGTGACCGGGCAGGGCGAAGCACGGTTCGAGTGTGGGCGGCAGGCACTTCTTCACGCACGGCTCCGGCTTCGGCGGCAACGTCTGCACGGTGGGCGGGGCGAACCCGGTCGGGCCGACCGGCGCGGTGGGCGCGGCGGTGCTCGGCTGGACGCCGAGCAGCAGCGCGCCGAACAGGACCAGGCCGGCGACGGCGACCGGCCGGACGAGCCAGCTGAAGTCTCGGGAGCGGTTCACGGTTCCTCCTCGGTGACGGTGGTGTCGCCGGGTAGGAGCAGTGACCGCTACAAGGCCTTACAACTTTTATCCGATGCAGGTGAAGGTGGTGAACGTGGCCGTCGTGCCTTTGGTGGAGTTGCGGGCCGCGTCGGTTGCGGTGAGCTGCCAGGTGATCGTGTCGCCGGTGGTGGGGAACGGTCCGATGGTCGCCTGCCACACGCCGCTGGGCTGCAACGTCAGGTCCTTCGAGCCCGAGCCGTTGTTCTTCGATGTCCAGCTGACCGTCACTGTGGCGACCCCGACGTTGTCGGTCACCGTCGCCTGGATCGTGTTGCTGGTGCCGGCGCAGATCCGAGGCGTCGCCGACTGTTTGGTGATCTGCGGGGGAACCGTGTCCGGCGGGGGTGGTGGCGCGGTGGTCGTCGTTGTCGTCGGCGTGGTCGTGGTGGGTCGGGTCGTGGTGGTGCGCGGCGCCGTCGTGGTCGTCGGTGCCGATGTCGTGGGCGCCGAGGTGCCGGCCGGAGGCTCGGTGGTGGGGGAGCCCGAGGCCGAGGTGGTGCTGGGTGCGAGTTCCTGGGCGAGCGGGAGACCGGGCAATGCGTTGGTGCGGCCCCAGATAGCGGCGATGCCCAGGGCGAGGAGGAGGGTGGCGGCGGCCGCGGCCATCGGCACGCGGGACGGCCGCGGCGTGGTCGTCGTGCGTCGGTAGGCGACCAGCTCGACCTGGTCCATGACCCGCTCGCGCAGGTACAGCGGCGCGGTCAGCAGCGGCACGGCGGCGAGCAGGGCCAGCGGGCTGACCATCGAGCGGCGCCGGTCCTCGCACACCGCGCAGCCGTCCACGTGCCGGGCCACCCGCTTGCGCATGACCGGGGAGAACCGGCCGTCCCAACCGGACAGCAGGCCGTTCAGCCCGGCGCAGTCGTCCCGGCCGAGCCGGGCGATCAGGAAGGCGCCGAGCGAGCGCTCGACCTGATCGCGCAGCCGGGACAGCAGCACGTAGGCGTGCCCGGCGCTGACGCCCATCGCCTCGCCGAGCTCCGCGCCGTCGAGGCCCTGGCGCAGGTGCAGGTCGAGCAGCGCACGGTCGCGTTCGGACAGTCCGGCCGCGGCGCTCCACACCAGGTCGCGCAGGGCGGACAGCTCCGCCTTGCGCTGCGGCCCGGCGTCCGGATCGACCATGTCGCCCACCTCGGTGTCCAGCACGACCCGCTTGCGCGTCCGGGCTTTGCGCAGCGCCACACTGCGGGCCACCGCGTAGAGCCACGGCCGCAGCCGCTCCGGGTCGTTCAGTTGGGTGAGCCGCTGGGCCGCGAGCACGAACGTGTCCTGCACGGCGTCCTCGGCCTCGTGCCGGTCGCGCAGGACCGACGCGCAGAAGTCGTACAACCGGTCGGCGTACCGGTCGTAGACGGCCGCGAACGCCTCCCGGTCGCCGGCCAGCACACCGGCGACGAGCTCGGCATCCGTCCTCATCAGCACTCCATCGACCACGGCTCGTACCCGTTGAGAGTTCCGAGGTGGGAGGTACCTTACGACTATCTCGCCGGAAAACCGATCATTGCTACGGCATCCGGAAAAGATCCGATCTGTGTCCGCCTCACGGGCCGCCGTTGGATCTAGGTCCGGTATGCCGTTGGCTGGCGCGTCATTCGATGCCTGAGCGGTTTCGACCTTGACTCTGGATGCGGGTGGGCCTACATCGTATTGGTACAGACCTCCTATCTTTCGCCGGGCCCAGAGGAGTGTGCCGGGCAAAGATCCCTGCCGCGCAAGGTCGTCGCCGCCATCGCCGCCGTCGGGATGGCGGTCGTCCTCCAGGTGCCGGCGCGGGCGCGGGCCAACGGGCTGGCCCGGACCCCGCCGATGGGCTTCAACAACTGGAACTCCACGCAGTGCCGGGCCGACTTCAACGAGACGATGATCAAGGGAATCGCGGACCTCTTCGTCTCCCGCGGCCTGCGCGACGTCGGCTACCAGTACGTCAACATCGACGACTGCTGGGCGCTGCCGGGCCGGCCGCGGTGAGGCTGCGGTTCGCCAACGGGACGACAGCCAACCGGCCGGCGGACATCTTCGTCAACGGCACGCTGGCCGCCGGCGAGCTCGCCTTCCAGCCGACTGGCGCGTGGACGACCTGGCAGACCGCGTCCACAACCGTGGACCTCAACTCAGGGGTCAACACCATCCGGGTCACCGCCACCACCGTGAACGGCGGCCCCAACCTCGACAACATCGTGGTGGGCTGACGCCGGCGTGTTGGCCGCTCACGTCGCCGTGTTGGCGCCTGGCGTCGCTGTGTTGGCCGGCTCCCTCCCGCGACCGGCCAACACAACGACGTGGCACGCCAACACAACGACGTGGCGGGCCAACACGCCGACGGGTTACCCCGCGGCGAGCGGCTCGCCGGTCTCCAGCAGGGACTTGAGGTCGCTGAGAATCCACGGCCAGCCGCCGCCACCCTGATCGGCCTGACCGTCGCCCGCGGTCATCGCGGCGACGCTCGGGGCGCCCTCGAGGTCGTGGATCACGGTGAGCTTGGCGTAGCCACCGGCGACCTCGTCGATCTCGTAGGTGAGCTTGGTGAAGCCCTCGGCCGCCGCGGTCGGGTCCATGGCCATGCGCCAGGTGAGCACCAGCTTGCGCGGCGGGTCGACCTCGACCACCTCGCCGTCGACCGCCACATCCGGGACTTCGAAGCCCATCTCGGCTCCGGACTTCTTCATCTCGTCGGTGGTGAGGATCCGGTACGGCTTGCCGGTCCGCAGCTCCTCTTCGAAGCTGCCGCCGTAGCCGTACCGGCGTGTCCACTCGGGCTGGGTGATGGCGTCCCAGATCGCCTGCGGCTTGGCCTTGATGTAGACCCGGTGGACCTGAGTCGTCGTGCTGGTCATGATTCCTCCTCCAACTCGTGCTTGAGCTCCACGAGCGCCGACACCTGACGCTCGGTGTACTTGTCGATCCACCGGTCGTGGATCAGCCGGATCGGCACCGGGTTCAGGAAGTGCAGCTTCTCCCGGCCGGACCGGCGCGTGACCACGAGATCCGCCTCCTCGAGCACCCTGAGGTGCTTCATGACGCCGAAGCGGGTCATCGCCAGCTCGGACTCCAGTTCGGTCAGGGTTCGGCCGTCCCGGGCGAAGAGCAGGTCGAGCAGAAAGCGGCGAGTCGGATCCGCGAGCGCCTTGAACACGCGGTCGTCGTCGGTCACCCCAGAAAAATAGGTGACCAAATGGTCACATGTCAAGCCCGTCGCGGTAGGGCCGTTCGGACGTAGAAATGGTCTAGACCTCAGCCCTAGGGTGGCCTGGACCACTGACTTCGTCGTGAGGTGACCCATGTCGATGCGGAGCTGGGGTGCGGCCATGGCGGCCGGCGCCCTGACCCTCTCGCTGCTCGCGGCCGTGCCCGGAGCGCAGGCCAGCGAGGACTCAGCCGACACCGCCGGGCACGGCAACCACGCCCGCACGGTCGGCTACTACATCCAGTGGGGCATCTACGCCCGCAACTTCGTGGTGCGCGACCTGGTCGCCAACGGCACCGCGGCCAAGCTGACCCACCTCAACTACGCGTTCGGTTTCCTTGATGCGCAAGGAAAGTGCGTGAGCGCGGACCCGTGGGCCGACTACCAGCGCCCGTTCCCGGCCGAGCAGGCGGTGAACGGCCGCGCCGACGAGGCCGGCCAGGCCCTGTTCGGCAACCTCAACCAGTTCCGCCAGCTCAAACAGCTCTTCCCGAACCTGCGGATCAACATCTCGCTCGGCGGCTGGACCGGGTCGAAGTTCTTCTCCGACGCCGTGCTCACCCCGGAGTCCCGCGCGGCCCTGGTGAGCTCCTGCATCGACATGTGGCTCAAGGGAAACCTGCCCGGCGCCGCCCCGGGGGCCGCGGCCGGGATCTTCGACGGGTTCGACCTCGACTGGGAGTGGCCGGCCAGTGAGGGCAACCCGGGCAACGGCATCCGCCCCGAGGACAAGCAGAACTTCACCAAGCTGCTCAAGGAGTTCCGCGACCAGCTCGACGCGCTGCGCCGGACCACGCACCGGCACTACGACCTGACCGCGTTCCTGCCGGCCGACCCGGCCAAGATCGACAGCGGGTTCGAGGTGCGGAACATCTTCCGCTACCTGACCTTCGCCACCACCCAGGGCTACGACTACCACGGCGCCTGGGAGTCCACCACCAACCAGCAGTCCGCGCTGCGCACCCCTGCGGCGGACCCGACCAGCCCGAAGTTCAGCTCCCAGGTGGCGCTCGACGCCCTCATCTCCCGGGGCGCGCCGCGGAACCGGCTGGTCATGGGCGTGCCGTTCTACAGCCACGGCTGGACCGGGGTCAACCCGGCCAACTTCGGGCTGTTCCAGCCGTCCACCGGTCCCGCGCCGGCCACGTTCGAGGCCGGCACCGAGGACTACAAGGTGCTCAAGGCGCAGCTGTCCCGGTTCACGGTGTACCGGGACAACCGGGCCGGGTTCGCCTGGCTCTTCGACGGGACGACGTTCTGGACCTGGGACGACCCGGTGGAGATGACCCGGAAGGCGCGCTACGTCAACGACCGCCACCTCGGCGGCGTGATGATCTGGTCGCTGGACGCCGATACCACCAGCGGTGAGCTGATTGCCGCCCTGCACAGGGAACTGTCCAGGTAGCTCACCGCATCCACTCAGACCTTCTGCAGCGCCTGCTCGAAGTCGGCGATCAGGTCGGCGACGTCCTCGATGCCGGTGCTGATCCGGATCAGCTCGTCGGTGACGCCGATGCGCTCGCGGTCCTCGGCGCTCATCCCGGCGTGCGAGGTGGCCGCCGGGCGGGTGATCAGCGATTCGACGCCGCCGAGACTCGGCGCCACATACGGGATTCGAAGCGCTTCGATGAGCGCCTCCGCCGCGTCGAGGCCGCCGGCCGGGCGCAGGCTCAGCATCCCGCCGAACCCGGAGAGCAGTTGCGCCGCGTGCCCGTGGTCGGGATGGCCGGCCAGGCCCGGGTAGTTCACCTCCGCGATCTTGGGGTGCCCGGCGAGGAACTCGGCCAGCGCCATGGCGTTGTGGTTCTGCGCGCGCACCCGGACGGCCAGCGTCTTCAACCCGCGGGCCAGCAGGAACCCGGCGTGCGGGTCCAGGCTGCCACCGTAGAGGTTGGCCGTGTGGCGGACCCGTTCGATCAGCTCGGCGCTCCCGGCGACCACCCCGGCCACCAGATCGTTGTGGCCGTTGAGGTACTTCGTGGCACTCTCGAACACGATGTCGAACCCGATCGACAGCGGCCGGAAGTTGACCGGGCTCGCGAACGTGTTGTCGACGACCGTGGTCAGCCCCTCCTGCCGGGCGAACGCCACGACGTCGCGCAGCTTCGCCACCCGCACCAGCGGGTTCGCGATGGTCTCGACCAGGAACACCTTGGTGCTGGGGGTTCTGGCCGCCGCCCAGCTCTCCGGGCGCTGCGGGTCGACGAACGTGTACGTCCAGCCGAGGTTCTCCGCGTGCTGGGTGAGAAAGTCGTGCGTGCCACCGTAAAGGCAGTCGCTGGCCAGCAGGTGATCACCGGCCTTGAGCACGGTGTGCAGCACCGTGGTCAACGCCGCCATGCCCGACGCCGTGGCGAGCGCCGCCTCGGCGCTCTCCAGCGCGGCCAGCTTGTCGTGCAGGTACACCTGGGAGGGCGTGGAGTTCAGCCGGATGTAGCGGATGTCGTGGTAACCGGTGCCCGGTTCGACCGAGAACACCGTGCCCTGGTAGATCGGGAACACCATGGACCCCTCGGGCCCGGGCCGGCGCTCCCCACCGTGCACCGCAAGCGTGTCAAGTCGGATGTCGTCGCTGGTAGGCATACCCCCACCGTGCCCGAGTCGGTGCCGGCGGTAAAGCTGGCGTCTGAGGCTACGGCTGGGTCACGAGGTGAGGTTGGGCGGCGGTGGTGAAGGCGAGGGCGGCGGCGCCGTAGAGGCCGGCGCGGCGGCCCAGGGGTGATGGGGCGATGTGGACGCGGCGGATGAAGGGGAGGGCGGCGTAGTCGGTGAGGGCGGTGTGGATGGGGTTGAAGAGGACGGGGCCGGCTGCGGCTACGCCGCCGCCGATGACGACCGTGTCGAGGTCGACCATGGCGGCTGCGCTGGCGATGCCGGCGGCGAGGGCGCGGGCGCCGCGGTCGAAGGCACGCAGGGCGATGGGGTCGCCGGAGCGGGCGGCGGTGGCGAGGGTGCGGGCGTCGGGTGGGGCGGTGGGGCGCCAGCCGTGGGTGAGGGCCCAGGTGGTCATGGCGGGGCCGGAGGACAGCGCTTCGACGCAGCCGCGGGCGCCGCAGGGGCAGGCGGGGCCGTCCAGCTGGACGACGGTGTGTCCGAAGTGGCCGGCGTTGCCGGTCGGGCCCTGGAACGCAGTGCCGTTGATGATCAGGCCGCTGCCGACGCCGGTGGAGACGACGATGCCGAGGAGCGTGCGGCCGCCGTGGCCGCCGCGCCAGTGCTCGCCGAGGGCCATGCAGATGGCGTCGCCGGCCAGGCTGACCGGGGTGCCGGCGGCGATCGGGCGGACCTCGGCGACGAGCGGGAAGTCGCGCCAGACCGTGATGTTGACCGGGCTGACGGTGCCGGCGACCGGATCGAGCGGGCCGGCCGAGCCGATTCCGACGCCGGCCAGTGCGCCGGGTGGGGCGGCGGCGAGGACGCTCGCGGCCACGCCGCGGACGGCCGCGGCGATGGTGGCCGCGTCGGCCGGGGGCGTGACGACCTCGTCGCAGGTCAGGATCTGGCCGGCCGAGTCGATCACCGCGGCGGCGATCGTGGTGCCGCCGACATCGAGGGCGAGAGCGTAGCTGATCACGGCCGCGTGCCGAGGTCGTTGACGCAGCGGAGGACCGGCGGGGCAGCCAGCGCGGACTCGTCGAGGAGCGTCTCGGTGCGCACCCGGAAGGTGCTGGATTCCCCGGGTAGCAACGTGATCAGCATGTCGTCCACTGTGGACGCGGGGTCGAGGCGGTCGGGGAACAGGGCGAGGTCGCGCAGGAGCGTGCCGGCGGTGACCGTGACGTCGAGCCCGTCCGGGGCCGCGGCGGTGCGCACCTCGAAGCGCGGCTCGGGGAGAGCGAGGGCAACGTCCTCGGCGAAGAAGTGGCAGCTTCGGTTTCCACCTTCGGCAATGGTGAGCACCTCGGCGGTCGGGTCGTCCGGGGTGGTCACTTCGGGCGGCAGCGGCACGCGGACGGCATCCCGTTGGGGCACAACGAGATCCAGCAGGGCCTTGGCCAGCGGGTCGCCGGCGAAGCCGATCCGGGCGACCGCGACCTGCGTGCGCCACTCGGCGCCGGTGTCGTTCACCGCCACGAGGTCCAGACCATCGGCGGACGGTTGGACGGTCAGCAGCCGCTCGGCGAACGCCCGGCGCAGTGCGTACCAGAGGGGTTTGCGCCGGCCGGCTCCGTCCACAGCGGACCAGGAGATCACCGGCCAGCAGTCGTTGAGCTGCCAGACCAGCGCGCCGGTGCACAGCGGGTGCAGCGAGCGCAGGTGCTCGACGCCGAACCGCATGGCCCGGGCCTGGTTGAGCTGGGTGGCCCAGTGCCAGTCGTCGAAGCGCTTCGACACCGGCAGGTGCCCGGCCAGCCCGCGGAGCAGCTTCTGCTGACCCTCCACCGCCTTCTGCCGGTGCGCCAGCGCGGGGGAGTCGGGGTCCGCCAGCGGCTCCCCGACCGCCTCGCGCAGCGTGGCGTACGCCGCCGGGCCCTGGAACCCGAACTCGGCCACGAACCGCGGCCGGTAGCTGGCGTAGTGCGTGTAGTCGTGGGTGTTCCACACGTCCCAGATGTGCATGCTGCCGTGCGCGGGGTCGTTCGGGTGCCGGTCGGGGCGGCCGGAGTAGGGGCTGCCCGGCCAGTACGGGCGGGTCGGGTCCAGCTCGGCGACGATGCGCGGGAGCATGTCGAAGTAGTAGCCGGCGCCCCAGGTGTGGCCGTTGAGAGCGCCGGACCAACCCCAGTCGGCGTGGCCCCAGATGTTCTCGTTGTTCCCGGTCCACAGCACCAGGCTGGGGTGGGAGGCGAGCCGGACGACCTGCTCGCGGGCCTCGGCCGCGACCTCGCCGGCGATCGGCTCCTCCTCCGGGTAGGCCGCGCAGGCGAACAGGAAGTCCTGCTGCACCAGCAGTCCCAGCTCGTCGGCCAGGTCGTAGAAGTCCTCGCTCTCGTAGCGCCCGCCGCCCCACACCCGCAGGAAGTTCGCGCCGGACTCGGCGGCCTGCCGCAGGCGCTCGGCGTAGCGGGCCCGGTCGACCCGGTGCGGGAAGCAGTCGTCCGGAATCCAGTTGAACCCGCGGGCCGAGATGGGATGCCCATTGACCACCACGGTGAACGGGGTGCCGGCGGCGTCCGGCGCGGTGTCCAGCCGCACCGAGCGGAACCCGATCCGCCGCTGCCAGCGGTCCAGCACGGCGCCCGCGGCGTCGGTGAGCGTGACGTCGAGGTCGTACCGGCGCTGGTGGCCGTGTCCCCGCGGCCACCAGCGCTCCACCCCCGGGACGGTCAGTCGAAGCGTTTCGACACGGCGTTCGGCCGGCACCCGCACGCTGGTCCGCTGCCCGGCCACCGTCGCGGTGATCGTCACCGGTGCCTCGGCGGCCCGCTCCAGTCCGATGTGGAGCTCAACGTGGCCGTCCGCGCCGTCCACGGTGACCAGCGGGCGGACCCGGTCCAGCCGTGCGGTGCGCCAGCCGTGCAGCCCGATCGGCTGCCAGATGCCGGCGGTGACCAGCCGCGGACCCCAGTCCCAGCCGAAGTTGCAGGCCATCTTGCGGATGAAGTTGTACGGCTCCGGGTAGGCGCTCGGCCGGTCGCCCAGCCGGGTGCGGAGCTCCTCGGCGTACCGGTACGGCGAACTGAACCGGATCAGCAAAGAGTTCCGTCCGGGCCGCAGCAGTGAGTGCACCCCGAACCGGTACGACCGGTGCATGTTCGCCGTGCGGGCGATCTCCACCCCGTTGACCGCGATCCGGGCCACCGTGTCCAGCCCGGCGCACACCAGGTCGACCCGGTCGGTGCCGCCGTCTGTCCAGTCGAACCCCAGCTCGTAGGCCCAGTCCGCGCGGCCGATCCAGCCCACCAGATCCTCGTTGGTGCCCAGGTACGGATCCGGGATCGCGCCGGCGGCAAGGAGATCGGTGTGCACCGCGCCGGGAACCGTGGCGGGCAGCCGGGCCATGCCCGCCGAGGTGAGGGTCCAGCCGTCGTGCAACGCGCGGTAGCCGTCCACGCCGGACTCCTAACAAAGGGAACTTAACCGAGAAAGTTGCCATTCACGCTAGGGTTACGCCCCGCCCGGTGTCAACGGCGTTGCAAGCGGTTCAGCTATCCTTGCGGCCGTCACGGCGGCAGGGGCCGTGAGGGTGGAGGACGCGCATGAGACGCCCGACGATCGCCGACATCGCCCGCAGGGCCGGCGTCTCCAAGGGCGCGGTGTCCTACGCCCTCAACGACCGGCCCGGCGTGTCGCCGCACACCCGGCAGCGGATCCTGGCCATCGCCGAGGAGATCGGCTGGCGGCCGAACAGCGCGGCGCGGGCGCTGTCCGGCGCCGCGGCGAACGCGATCGGCCTGGCCATCCACCGCCCGGCCCGCATCCTCGGCATCGAGCCGTTCTTCATGGAGCTGGTCAGCGGCATGGAGGCGGTGCTCTCCGCGGCCGGCTCCGCGCTGATGCTGCAGGTGGTCGCCGACGCCGAGACCGAGCTCGCGCTGTACCGGCGGTGGTGGGCGGAGCGGCGCATCGACGGCGCGATCGTGACCGACCTGCGCGCCGAGGACCCACGGGTCGGGCTGCTCGAGCAGCTCGCCCTGCCCGCGGTGATCGTGGGCGGCCCGACCGGCGTCGGCTCGCTGCCGCACGTCTGGGCCGACGACGCGGTCACCGTCACCGAGACCGTCGGCTACCTGGTGGCGTTGGGGCACAAGCGGATCGGCCGGGTCGCCGGGCTGCCCGACCTGCTGCACACCCGGCACCGGGACGCGGCCTTCCGCGCGGCCGGCACCACCTATGCGGTGGACACCTCGCTGGTGATCTCCACCGACTACACCGGCGACGAGGGCGCGCACGCCACCCGCGCCATGCTCAGCACCGCCGCCCGGCCGACCGCGATCATCTACGACAACGACATCATGGCGGTCGCGGGCCTGTCCGTGGCCCACGAGATGGGCCTGGTGGTGCCGCGCGACCTGTCCATCGTCGGCTGGGACGACTCGCCGCTGTGCCAGGTGGTCCGGCCCCCGCTCACGGCGATGACCAGGGACATCCCGGCCTACGGCGCCCGCGCCGCCGAGCTCCTGCTGGACGTGATCGCCGGCACCACCGGCAAGGCCCTCGGGGTGGAGGTCTCGCACTCCCGGCTGACCCCGCGGGGCAGCACCGCACCGCCGAGCTTATCCGGTTAAGCGATCGGGCTGAACAGGTCGACGCCGTTCCCGTCCGGGTCGTGCATCATCGCGTACCGCTGACCCCAGAACGCGTCCCACGGCTTCTTGTGCCCCTCGTACCCCGCCGCGACCAGCGACTCGTCCAGCCCGGCCGGGGTGTCCACCAGGAACGCCAGGCCCATCCGCGGCGAGCCGGACGGCGCCTGCCAGCCCGGGTCGAACGATCGAACCGTGTCGACGGTGTCCCAGGTGATCCGCATCCCGCCCGGCAGGGTGAAGTCGACGTGCGGCTCCGTGTCCGCCTCCGCGGGGACGTCCAGGCCCAGCGCCCGGTAGAACGCCAGCGACCGGGCCATGTCCTCGACGATCAGCCCGACCACATCAAGTTTCGCTGCTGTAATGGTCATGGCGCCAAACCTAGGACGCCCCAGCCGCCCGGTCTTGAACGAATCGGACACCGCTGGTCGGTGTGTTGGCGCCTGACGATGCCGTGTTGGCCTGTGGCGTTGGTGTGTTGGCTGCTGGCGGGTTCGGCGCCACCTTGGGATCGGAGTCGGCGTGTTCCGAACGGGGCCGGGACCGGTCATTCCTGCGCGCCTGCGGCCAGCATGACGACGTGAGAAGCCAACACGGCGACGTGTCGGGCCAACATGCCGACGTCATGCGCAAACATGGCATGTTGCCCGTATGGGCATGCGCGTGTTCCCGAAGGTCTGTCAGGGCATGACTTTCGGGCATCGGACGCGGACTGCGATGGTCTGGTCCAGCGGTGCCTATGACAGGAGCGGCGCGGTGATTCATGAGGTTGATCAGGCGCTGAGGACGCTGGTGAAGGACGAGGCGTTGCGCGGGTCCGAGGTGGAGGTCGCCTTCGACGCGCCGACCAAGGAGTGGGCGGCGCGGCGGAACGCGCCGACCGTCAACGTGTACCTCTACGACGTCCGCGAGGATCTCCGCCGCCGGCAGCGCGGATTGCTCAACGAGTACAACGGCGATCGGGTGGCCGCGCGCCACCTGCCGCCCCGGCACTACAAGTTGTCGTACCTGGTCACCGCGTGGACGCAGCGGCCGGAGGACGAGCACCGGCTGCTCTCCGCGCTGCTCGCCGGATTCCTGAGGTACGAGGCGCTTCCGCCGGCCATGCTCACCGGATCCCTTGCCGCCCTTGGCCTTCCGGTGCCGATGACGACCGCGCTGCCGCCGCCCGAGGACCGCGCGTTCGCCGACGTGTGGACCGCGCTCGGCGGTGAACTCAAGCCGTCGCTGGACATCGTCGTGTCCGCGCCGACCGACACCGGCCGGATGTTCCCCGCCGGGCCGCCGGTGGTGGAGGGCGTCCGGCTCGAGATCCTCGGCGACGACCTGGTGGCGCATTCCGTCGGGCCACCCGACGAGGACACCGGGGAGCGCCGCATCGCCATGGTTCGCCCGCACCGCAAGGGTCTCCGGCCGTGACGGACGCGAGCCCGGTCCAGCTGTTCGACCGGCTGGCCGGGCTGGAGCGCAGGATCCGCGACGCGGTCGCCCTGCGGCGCAGCGTCGACCCGCATCCCGAGGACCCGTTCCGCGGCCTGTACCTGTCCGACGAGGCGATCAACGCGTTGTTCGACGACCGCCGGGATCCCTTCGCCCCCTTCGTCGAAGCGGTTCCGGACGGGGTGCTGGCCCGGCTCGCCGCGACGGTGCCGCTGACCGAGCTGGACGTCGAGCTGCTGCTGATCGCCGTCGCGCCCGATGTGGACAGCCGGTTCGAGCAGTTCTACGGCTACCTCAACGACGACGTGACGCGCCGGCGGGCGAGCGCGGGCCTGGCGCTGCGGCTGTGCGGTGTCCCCGAGGCGTCGGCGGTCGGTCGCGCCCGGCTCGACGCGGACGCGCCGCTGATCACCTCGGGGCTGCTCGCCGTGGACGACCTGGACCGCCCGTTCCTGTCCCGGTCGCTGCGGGTCCCCGACCGCGTGGTGAGCCACCTGCTCGGCGACACCCGGCTGGACCCGATGCTCGCCGACATCGTCGCGCCGGCAAGGGAAACCGTGCACCTGCCCGGTGACGACCTGCTGGCCCGGGTGGTCGGCGGCGGCGTGCGCCTGGTCTACCTGCGTGAGCGACCCGGTTGCGGCGCAAGGGAGTTGGCGAGCACGGCGCTGTCGCTGGCCGGGTTCGGCACGCTGCTGGTGGACACCGCTGCGCTCGCCGCCGCCCCCGACCGGACGGGTACCACCCGCGCCCTGCTGCGGGAGGCGCTGCTGCGCGGCGCCGGCATCGTGCTCGGCCCGCTGGACGGATCCCCGCCGCCGCTGGGCGTTCTGACGCATGCGGCGGTGCCGGTGCTCACCTACGGCACCTCGGTGTGGGACCCGCGATGGAGCGCGACACCGCCGCTGCAGCACGACGTCGCGCCGCTCGCGGTGGCCAGCCGCGCGGACATCTGGCGGTCCAGCCTCAACGGGCGGCTCGCCGCGGGCCTGGATCCGGCCGAAGCGACCAGGCACTTCGTGCTGGGTCCGGACCAGATCCGGCGGGCTGCCGAGGCCGCCGCGATGTCCGCGTTCGCCGACGGCCGGCCGGTGGACGCCGGCCACGTCCGGTACGGGGCACGCAGCCAGAACGCGGCCGGGCTGCAGCGCCTGGCCCGCCGGATCGAGCCCGCGGTGGGCTGGGACGACCTGGTGCTGCCGGCGAACGTTCTGGCGCAGCTCCGGGAATTAGCCACCCGCGCCCGGTACCGCGACCGGGTGCTGGACGAGTGGCGGATGCGTCCCGGCGGCGGCCGTGGGCGTGGCGTGACCGGGTTGTTCGCCGGCGACTCCGGCACCGGGAAGACCATGTCGGCCGAGGTGATCGCGGCGTCACTGGGCATGGACCTGTACACGGTCAACCTGGCCACGGTGGTGGACAAGTACGTGGGGGAGACGGAGAAGAACCTCGAGCGGATCTTCAGCGAGGCGGCCGGGGTCAACGGCGTGCTGCTGTTCGACGAGGCGGACGCGATCTTCGGGAAACGCTCGGAGGTGCGCGACGCGCACGACCGCTACGCCAACATCGAGAGCGCGTTCCTGTTGCAGCGCATGGAGACCTTCGACGGGTTCGCGCTGCTGGCCACGAACCTGCGGGCGAACCTGGACGAGGCGTTCACCCGGAGGCTCGACGTCATCGTGGATTTCCCCTTGCCCGACGAGGAACGCCGCCGCCGGCTGTGGGACCGCTGCCTCGGCGCCGGCCCGCCCCGCGCCGGCGACATCGACCTGGACTTCCTGGCCGCCGCGTTCGACCTGGCCGGCGGGCACATCCGCTCGGCCGCGGTCACCGCCGGTTACCTCGCCGCCGAGGCCGGCCAGCCGGTCGCCATGACCCACCTGGTCGGCGCCGTCGCCCGCGAGTACCGCAAGCTCGGCCGGCTCTGCCTGGAGCGCGAGTTCGGCCCCTACCACGCCGAGGTTGCCGGTTTCTGACCGGCTAACCGGGACACACCGGCGGGTCGGGGTCGGTTTCCTTCCGGGGGAGGAAGGGCGTGCCCGCGCACGAGATGACCTGGCGTCCGACGGTCGTCGTCGAGTCGCCCGGCGCCGCGGTCAGAGTCAGCACGGACATCGCCTTGCGCTCGGGATCGCCGCTGTCCAGCGAGACATAGCCGCTGGCCCCGGGAACCGCGGACTGGCCGTGCAGGCGGGTGAAATCCCGGTTTCTCCGGACCGCGCTCATCGCGGTGCCCACCGCGTCGAAAGCCAGAATGGCGAGGCCGTCATCCCTGGACTCGCCGGGAAATTCGCTGAGAAAGTAACCCTCGCCACTCTGCTCGGTGAAATACTCGGTGGACCGGCTGATGAAGAAACCCTGGGCGGTTCCGGTCCAGGCGTGCCAGTCGGCCAGGTGCAGGTGCTCGAGCTGAATGTTCTTGGCCAGGTTCCGGCGTACCTGCTCGTCGGTGCTCAGGTCGACGACCGTGTCTCCGGTGATGATCCGCATCCGGGTAGTGGGGCACGGTCGAAGCGCGAGCGCGTCGAGCAGCCGCTTCAGGTCACGGAAGCGACCGGCGAAGAAGATCACGTCCGGCTTGGCGAAACAAATCTCCGGGGCGATCCCGCTGAAGCTGCTCGGACCCGCGTCCGAGGACTGGTACTCCTCGGTCGGTTCGACGAGCACCCGGCCGTCTCCCGGGTACATGTTCCGGAAGAGGTCGCCGAGGTTCGTGGCGAACGGGTCCGCTTTGTTGGTGTCCGTCACCAGCATGGCGCGCTTTGTGTCCGCCTTGAGGTGCTCCACGATCGCGCTGACCTCGTTGGTGTTGGTCGGGACCACCCGGGCCAGGTTGTCGATGTCGCTGAAGAGGTCGGCCGTGATCACCGAGCCGACCATGATCATGCTGTGTTCGGACAGCTGTTTCACGGCGTCCGGGGTGCCGCCGATGCTCTGCCCGAGACCGGCGACCGCGGCAATCCTGTCGGTGGGGCCGGTTCCGTTGATGATCTGCTCGACCACGGGCTTCCATTGCCGGGCCTGGCTGCCCGGGTTGGCCAGGAGCAACCGGAACAGCGGTTTGTCCCCGTTCCATTCATTGGTCCGGTTGGCCCGCCGCTGGGAGAGGTAGGCGCCCTCCAGACCGTGCCGTACCGCGGTATAGGTGGTCACGTCGTTGTCGATGAGCGTCATCGGCTCGAAATACGCGATGTTCACGTACTCCTTGCCCTGGTCCAGCACCCACTGGTTCTCGATCCGGATCTTCTCCTCCGCCTGGTGCAGCTCCTCGGCGAAGACGTACGAGCCGTCGGTCACACCGACGCATTCGTTCCGCGGACCCTCCTTCGACACGCCGTCGGCGCATCGCGAGCGTTGGATAACGATGACCGCCACGGCGCCCGCGATCAGCGCGAGCACCAGGACCACCGCCGCGATCTTGGCCCACTTCCACAGCGGGTGCGGTGGTATCGAAGCCGAACCTGCCGGCGACGTGGCTCGCTGGTTCAATTCGGCCCCTCGATATATTTGTCCGCCTCGTCGATGAAGACGAGATAACCCGGTGGCGTATCGTCGGCCAGCCGTTCGAGCCCGCGCCGCACGCTGGCGCGCAGCGACTCCTCGGGATCGGCCAGCGGGTCGGACAGCAGCCATTTGGCCACCACAAGCCTGGCCAGCGTCACGTTGTCCAATCCGGACACCAGCTGCTCGACCTGGTCGGCTGGTGTGCGATCAACGGTCAGCCGGTTGGGCGCGGAGGTGATCGTGTTCAGCTGCCCGATCCACAGCCGGGCGTCCTCCTCTGACTTCAGCTCACCGAGGCGGCCCGCCAGGTGGTCGATCACGGCTTGGATCTCACCGATGGCCAGCCCGTGGTAGAGCGCCCGGATACGGTTGCCCTTGGCGCTGTGGAAGTTGCGGTGCCGGGTGTGCGTCGCCCACCAGTTGCCCGGATCCTCGAGATGCTTGGCGAGCTCGTGCAGTACCAGCCTGCGCAACCACGGATCGAGCGCCGGCCGGCCATCGCGGGTGGTGACCAGCAGCCGGGTGCGCAACGTCCGCAGCACATCCGCCTTGCCCTTGGCCTCCTGGTCCCCGGCCCGGCCGGCCAACTGGGCACCCACCTCGAAGTCGTCAGCGACGGCGAAGCCGGTCAGGGTGGCCCAGGCGTCCTCGTCGACCTCGTCCTGGTCACCCAGTAGCCGGTGCATGATGGTCCGCGCCATGGAGTCCGTGGCGCCGCCGGCGGAGTGCTCGGTGTCCAGAACCCCGCGCATGGCCGCGGTGGTGGCCGGGCCACCGAACCGGTCGAGGACCATGCGGACCGCCATCGGGTGCCCGGTGGTCAGCCGGTGCACGAACCGCGCCGGCCGTGATCCCACCGGATGAGTCCCCGCGGCGTCGAGGTCCACCACCTCCTGCGCGGTGAGATGCGGCAACTCAACCAGATACCGCCAGGAGTCGGACGCGGTGCCGGCTACCCGGTCGGTCCAGTCGGTGAAGCTGGCATCCTTCGGCCGGCGGACCTGCTGCCTGCCCACGCCGTCACGGGTCGCGCCCGGCATCGTCCACAATGGACTCCAAGCGGGCAGCCAGGTGCGGCTGGCCGCAAACACCACCAGCGGATCGCCCGGCGCCTCCGTTCGGCAGTCCGCGAGAACCTGGAGGAACCGGCTGCCGGCGACCGAGTCGACATTGTCCAGCAGCACCGCGCAGTTGGCGGTGCGCCCATGGGCACGTATTCCGCGTTGGTACGCGGTCCGCAGGTCGGCGAGAAGAGCCTGGCAGAACACCTCGTCCACGACGTCCCTGGCGCCGGTGCCGAGATCGACCAGCAATTCGCGGGGATTGACGGCATGCCGGGTGTTGCCCCGGCGCGGCCACAGCCCGGAGACGTGCCGCAACCGCTGGCGCCACAACATCGTTTCGGCGCCGCGCAGCAACACACCGGCCACCATCCGGGACCAGGAAGGCACCAGCCGTGTCTGGATGAAGGCATCCACCGCTTTGTTGATCGCTTGCTCGCGTTCCGGTCTCACCGTGTCCGAGATGACGGCCTTGCGGACGTCGTCCAGGGCGCGATCCCGATTTTTCGGATTGATGTCCGCACCGGCGATGAGCAGGCACAACATCAGCAGGCGGAACGGCATTCGGCCGAACTGTGGACGGTGTTTGGCCAGTTGGAAGGCGAGCTGCACCACGATCTCCCGCGGCGGCAGGTCGGCCTGATCCGGTGCGCCGAGATCGAGCCGGGCAACGGGGATCACCTGATCCCACAACTGACCGAGCCCTTCGAGCAGTGCGGTCTTGCCGCTGCCGGGCATGCCGAGCAGCACGACAACCGGCAGCCGGCGATGCGTCCGGCGTGGTTTGGGTCGTGACACGCACTCTCTGAACAACCGAAGCACATCAGACCGGCCCCGTAAGCCGGTAACCTCTGTCACCTGACAGGCCCACCCTCTGCCGTGCCGGAACGGCCCATGCTCAAGCAGTGACCTAACCGGCACCGGTCGCCACAGTCAAGCCTTGATCGGCGGGGAAGCGCCTGGACGCCGTTGCCTCTTCGGGCAATCAGCCGTTCCCTCGGGCTCCGTCGCGCGGTCTTTTCGGGAATCACCAGTGGGCTCCAGTATCGCTAGTACACACAGCGCCGAGCCGAATTTGACTGGGAGGCACGCAGAATGCCCACTTACCTGTCGCCGGGCGTGTACGTCGAGGAGGTCGAGTCGGGTTCACGGCCGATCGAGGGCGTGGGCACCGCGATGGCCGCGTTCGTCGGTTTCACCGCGGACGGACCGTACGACGAGCCGACCCTGGTGACCAGCTGGAGCCAGTACACCCAGGCCTTCGGCGGGTTCGCCGAGGGTGCCTACCTGCCGCAGGCGGTGTTCGGGTACTTCCTCAACGGCGGCTCCACCTGCTACGTCGTCCGCATTGGACAGAACGGCAACGGCGCCAAGCCCGAGCTGCCCGAACTGCCGCAGGCGCAGCTCGGTGGGTACCGGTTGACCATCAAGGGCCTGCCGGACGGCGCGAAGAGCGACGACATCAGCGTCGAGGTGGCCGACCCGCCGGAGGATGCCGCGGGCGACGACCGGTTCACGCTGCTGGTCAAGCAAGCCGGCAAGGTCGTCGAGACGCACCACGTGACCACCAGGCGTGGCAAGGAGAACGTGGTCACGGTCGTCCGGGAGAAGTCGAACCTGATCACCCTGGAGGAAATCACCACCGGCGCGATGGCCAAGCCGGACAAGGGAACCGTGGCGTTGCGCGCGCCCGCCCCGGCGCCGGCCGCGCCGCCCGAGCCGGTCCGCCCGGAGGCGTTCGTCGGCGATGTCCGCGACCGCACCGGATTCGGCGGGCTCGAGGTGATCGACGACGTCACGATGATCGCGGTGCCGGACCTGGCGGGCCTGTACGAGCGGGAGCAGATCACGCTCGAGGAGCTGCAGTCCGTCCAGCTCGCCATGATCGCGCACGCCGAGCTGATGGGTAACCGGATGGCGATCCTCGACCCGCCGCGGGGGATGTCGCCGCAGCAGGTCCGGGACTGGCGGGTGGACACGGCCGGGTACGACTCGAGGTACGCCGCGATCTACTACCCGTGGATCAAGGTCTTCGACCAGGCCACCGGCACCAACACGTTCGTCCCGCCGAGCGGCCACATGGCCGGCGTCTGGGCACGCACGGACGGCACCCGCGGCGTGCACAAGGCCCCGGCCAACGAGGTGATGCGCGGCGTGGTGGAGCTGGAGACCAGGCTCACCAAGGCCGAGCAGTCCGTGCTGAACCCGGAGGGCGTCAACTGCATCCGCGCCTTCCCGGGCCGAGGCATCCGGGTGTGGGGCGCGCGGACGCTGTCCAGCGACTCGGACTGGCGCTACCTCAACGTGCGCCGCCTGTTCAACTATCTCGAGGAGTCCATTCTCAACGGCACCCAGTGGGTGGTGTTCGAGCCGAACGACGACGCGCTGTGGGCCCGCATCCGGCGCACGATCAGCGCCTTCCTGGTCATGGAATGGCGCAAGGGCGCGCTGTTCGGGCTCACCCCGGACGAGGCGTTCTACGTCAAGTGCGACCGGGAGACCAACCCGGCGGAGAGCATCGACGCCGGCCAGGTCATCTGCGAGGTCGGCGTCGCGCCGGTGAAACCGGCCGAGTTCGTGATCTTCAGGCTGTCCCAGCTGTCCGGCGGCACCAGCCTGGTCAACGAGTAATCCACTTCGGACATTAGGACGGTAGAACATGGGACTTCCCGAGCTGGACAAGGCGGTCGGACACTCTTTCGGGCTGGAGATCGACGGCGTGCAGATCAAGCAGATCTCCGAGGTGTCCGGCCTCAAGATGGAGCAGGACGTCATCGAGCTCAAGCAGAACACCGCGGACGGCAAGTACATCAACAAGAAGCTGCCCGGCCGGCCGAAGGCGGGGGAGGTCACGCTCACCCGCGGCCTCACCGAGGACACCAACTTCGAGAAGTGGATCAAGGACTCGCACTTCGGCAAGATGGGCGATGCGCGCAAGGGCGGGTCGATCATCGTCTATGACTACGAGGGAACCGAGCTCAAGCGCTACAAGCTGGCCAACTGCTGGCCGAAGAGCCTGGAGATCGGTTCGCTGAAGGCGGGCGACACCAGCGTGCTCACCGAGAAGCTGGTGGTCGTGCACGAGGGCTGCGAGCCTCAGTAGCGATGCGAAGGACCATGGCCGTCGCCCCGGCCGCCGATGACGCTCCCGCTGCGGTCCCGGTTTCCCGGCCGCAGCGGGAGAAGCTCCGCACCGAGTTCGCCTTCGAGCTGCCGCGGGGCTACGTCGACGACTCCGGGGTCACGCACTATTCGGGAACGATGCGCCTGGCGACGGCGCGGGACGAGCTGGTGCCGCTGCGGGACGACCGGGTTCGGGAGAACCCGGCGTACCTCACGGTGGTGCTGCTCGCCCGGGTGGTCACCCGCATCGGAGACGTGACCGACATCCACGCCGGCGTGATCGAGAACCTGTTCGCCTCGGATCTGGCGTTCCTGCAGGACCTCTACCGCCGGATCAACAGCGAGGGGCACACCCGGGCCGGAGTGTCCTGTCCGGACTGTGGCCGGAAGTTCGTGGTCGACGTGGCCGGTGGCCGCCTGGGGGAATCGTGACGTACGCGGCCGACCGGCTGCACGAGGAGGTTGCGTACGTGGCGTACCACTTCCACTGGCCGCTCGACGACATCCTCGATCTGGAGCACACCGACCGGCACCGGTACGTGGCCGAGATCGCCAAGATGAACACGCGGATCTCACAGGGGCGGTGAGCAGATCATGTGGCCGAAATGGCTGCAACGACGGCGAGCCGAGCCGGCGAGCGAAGCCCCGGAGCCGGCCCCGGTCGTGCGGGCGGACTGGCGGGAGCTGCCGCCGGTCCCGCGGGTCGTGCCGGAGCACCCCCTGATCAACCCGGTGCAGCGGTTCTCGGACTCGTTGACCTCCTGGCAAAACCCGTCGTTCCTGGAGCCGCTCGGGCACCGGATCGGCCCGGCCGAGCCGTCCGGGGTCGCCGACCTCGCCCTACCGGCCGCTCCGGGCATCGACATGCCGCTCGCCCGCCCGCCCCGGGAGGTCACGGGGTCGAGGCGGTCGACGGTCCAGCGGGCCGTGGCTGCTGAGCCATACGTCAGCCCGGTGGCGGATGACGAACCTCCGCCGGTGCCGCTGTCCGCTGTGGACGGACCGGGCCCGACCGTCGCGCCACCGGTCGAGCATCCCGTGCTCGAGCTCCCGGTCGTCACCACACCGGATCGCCCGGCCGGGCCCGCAGCCGAACAGGCCGATGTGGACACCGTGCCCACGATCGCGGCGCCCGAGCCGCCGGATCCGCCGGCGCGGGCCGAGGATCCGCCGGCACCACCGCTTCCCCAGCCCCAGCTGTCAATCCCGCGACGGCTGGGGCTGGGGGAGCCCATCATCCCGCCAACTGTCCATACGCGACCGCAGGGCGCGCCGCCCGCTCCGGTGCAGCGCAGTGTCAGCACCGGCGGGGACGGGCCCCGGCCCGGGCCGGGTTTCGGGCCGGTCCCGGTGCGTGGCACCGAGGCTGGGACTGGCCCGGCGCCGCCGCCCGAGGTGAGCGCCGGGCCGGATTCCGTAGCCACGCGCACCGGTGACGTGACGCCGACCCTTGGCGCCGAGCCCGAACCGCACGTGGCCGGCGGGCCCGGGACGGAGCCGGCATCCCCGCCGCCGGCCCTTGACGGCGACCCCTCTCCGGGCCCACTGCCCCTGGCGGCCGCCGGGCCGGCCCCGGTGGTGCAGACATCCCACGGCGAACCGCCGACGCCCGAGTCGCACACCGAACCGGTAACGGCCCCGGTCGTCCAGACGGTGCCGGCGGAGCCGCCAGCGGTGCACGCCGAACCGGTGGCGAGTCCGGTCGTGCAGACGTTGGGGATTGAGCCGCTGGCGGATCTGGCGGTGCGCGCCGAACCGGTGGCGGGGTCGGTCGTGCGGACGCCGGAGGCTCAAGCGCCGCTGGACCTGGCGGTGCGCGGCGGACCGTCGCCGGCTCCGGTCGTGCAGACGGTGCCGGCGGATCCGGTGCCGCGCCCCGAACCGGTGGCGAGCCCGGTTGCCCGGACACTCGGGGTTGAACCGCCGGCGGATCCGGCGCTGCCGGCGGTGATTGGCGGACCCGTGACAAACGAACCGCCGGTGATCCCGATGCCGCCGGTGGCGCGCGGTGGACCGGTGACGGGCCCGGTCGTGCAGACGGTGCCGGATGACCCATCGGTGGACCCGACCCCCCTGGCCGGGCACGGTGACCCGGTTGTCCAGACCTTCGGCAACGAGTCGGCCGCGACTCCGGTAACCCCCCGGCCCGCCGGTGAACCGGTGCCGGCCGTGCGGACCCTGGGTGCCGAGCAGGCGGGCGAACCGCCTTCTCCGGCCCACGAACCAACGCCTTCCGCACCCGGCGGCGACACCGCGGGCCCGCTTCCGGTGGTGAGCGCCGAGTCGCGCCGCACGGTTCAGACGACGAGCACCGGGCCCGCTGTTCCTACCCCGCTTCCCCCGGCGGTCGCCGAACCGCACCCCACCGTCCAGACCTTGGGTGCGGAGCCGGGTCCCCACTCAGTTCCCCCGGGTATCGGATCGGCTCCGGAGCGAGGGTCGGGCCCGGCCACTGTGACCGGCCCGGCCCCGCATCCTGTGGCGGGCGCCGAACCGGTGCAGGCGTGGCGCACCGAACCGGGGCCGGCCGTGCCGAGCCCGACCGCACTTCCGGTGGCGGGCACCGGATCGCGCCCGACGGTCCAGACCACCCGGGCCGAGCCCGAACCAGCCGCGGCGCCGCTTCCGGCCATCGGCGGCGAGCCCGGCCCCACGGTCCAGACCCTGGGTGTCGAGCCGGACTTCGGCCTGCGGGCCACGGATCCACCACTGTCCATTACGGACAGTGGGCCGCCGGTGGCCGGACCGGAGCCGGCGCCTCCGATGCCCGGCCCGACGGTCCCCGGCCCGGGGGTCGGTCCGGCTCTGGCGCCTCGTCAAGTGGTCCAGACCCTCGGCGCCCGGCCTCAGCAGGCTTGGCCGGTCCCCGCCCGCGACCCGGCCGCCCCGCCCGGCGGGACAGTTCAACGAGTGGCCTACCCGATCGCGACTCCCTCAGCAGTGGCCAGCGCCGGGCCCGCCGAGTTCCGGTCCGCCGGGACTTCAACCGCCGGGCCGGTGACCATGCCCGGCCCCACATCCCCGACCCTCGGCGCGGAGCCCGGCCTGACGGTGCTCGCTCTGGCCGCTCCGGCCGGCATGCCCGTCCCGATGCGCGGACCACCCGGCACCGCGGTCTCCCGGCTCGCGGTTGCCGAGCCGGCGGCACCGATGCGTCCCCCCGTGCCGTCACCGCAGCCGCTCGTGATGTCGGCCCCCGCCGCGGTGTCACCGATTTCTGTTGCGGTCCAACGGGTCGACGAGGCACCAGCAGCGGAACCCCCGCCCCCGGCCGAACCCGCGCCCGCCGCGGCACCGGAAGCGGCGGCGCCACCGGTACCCGCCCCAGCGGCCGCGGGTGGCGGGGATCCGGAGGAACTGGTGAAGAAGCTGTTCGATCCGTTGCTGCGCAGGCTCAAGACCGAGCTCCGGCTCGACCGCGAGCGGCACGGCCGGCTGACCGACCTGACGCACTGAGGAGGAGCCATGCCCGACGCCGAGGCCGTCGCCGTCTGCTACGTCGTCAAGATCGACGACGAGAGCCTCGGCGCGTTCAGCGGCTGCGACGGGCTCGGCTGCGAGTTCGTCATGGAGCAGCGCGAGGAGGGCGGCAACAACGGGTTCGTCTGGCAGCTGCCGACCCGGATCAAGTACTCCAACATCAAGCTGTCCCGCCCGGTCACCGCGGACAGCGCGAAGATCACCCGGTGGATCGCCGGGATGGCCGGCGGTGTCCAGCGGAAGACCGCCACCATCGAGGCGAGAACGCTGGAGGGCACCGTGATCGCCCGCTGGTCCATGGTCGGCGTGGTGCCGGTGCGGTGGACCGGACCGCAGCTCAACGCGGACTCGCCGAAGGTCGCCACCGAGACGCTCGAGCTCGCCCACCACGGCTTCCTCGGCCGGGACTAGGAGAAGCGCGCCATGGCCACGCCCGTCATGTTCACCTCGGCCGGCTCGCCGCCGCCGGCGAGCTACTCCGCCGGCCCGCCGACCAACAAGCAGCCGGCGAAGCTGTCCGTCCACAATCCACCGCAGGCGGGTACCACGTCCAAGCCCGGCGGGCACCTGTACGACATCGACTTCCAGTTCAACCCCAAGGAACTCTCGCTGACCAAGAACGCCAAGTGGAAGCGGGAGTCCCAGCAGAACGCCAAGGGGAGCGGGACACCGGAGTTCAAGGGCTCCGACCCGTCCAAGCTCGCCCTCGAGATGTTCATCGACGCCACCGACGGGATGGACGACCGCGTGGTGAAGACCGTCGAGCGGCTGTTCTCCCTGTGCGTTGCCACCGAGGAGAGCCGCAAGACCAAGGCCTCGCCGCCCTGGGTGATCTTCAAGTGGGGCGGCATGGTCGGCTTTCCGTCCTATGTGGCCAGTGTGACCGCGAAGTACACCCTCTTCACGCCCGGCGGCCTGCCGGTCCGCGCGGTCTGCACGGTCAACCTGGAGGAGATCTCCGGCGAGCAGTCCGGGCAGAACCCCACCTCCGGAGCGCTCGCCGCGCGCGACACGCACCTGCTCGTGGCCGGCGACACCCTGCAGTCGGTGGCGTACCGCAGCTACGGCAACGCCGAGCTGTGGCGGGCGATCGCCGCCGCCAACGAGGTGGACGACCCGATGCGGCTGCGCCCCGGCACCCGCCTGCTGGTGCCCGCGATCGAGGAGATCAGGGGCCGGTCGAATGGTCAATGAGAGCTTCGCCAACACCCTGGTCGTCGAGGTCGGCGGGCGCCCGATCCCGGACGACGTCAAGACGTTGCTCACCTATGCCTACGTGGACGACAGCCGCAACCTCCCGGACACGTTCGTGCTGCGGTTCCGCGATCCGGGCGGGGTCGTGCTGGGCAAGGGCGGGTTCAAGGTCGGCGAGAAGATCGACCTGAAGGTCCAGACCGCCGACCCGGGCGGCCCGCAGTCGCTGATGAGCGGCGAGATCACCGCGGTGGGGCTGGACATCGACCGGCTCGGGACGTTCACCGAGGTGCGCGGCTACGACCACGCGCACCGGCTGTTCCGGGGCCGGCGGGTCGCGGTGTACCCGAACATGACCGTGTCCGACGTCGTCCGCAAGGTGACCCAGCGGGCCGGGATCGGCGTCGGCACGATCGACGACGTCCGCGGTTTCGGTGGGGCGCCGCACACCCAGTTCAGCCAGGACAACGTGAGCGACTGGGAGTTCCTGTGCCGCCTGGCGAACGCGGTGGGCGCACAGATCGCGGTGCTCGAAGGGAAGCTGAACTTCCGGCTGCCCGAGCAGCCCAGCGGCGCGCCCGACACGAAGGCCAAGGCGCACACCGATCCGCTGGTGCTCGAGGCGCACCGCACGCTGATCGCGTTGCGCGCCAGCATGAGCGCCGCCGAGCAGGTGCCCGAGGTGGAGGTGCGCGGCTGGGACGTCGAGGCGAAGAAGGAGATCAGTGCCACGGCCAAGCCCGGGCTCGCCGGCATGGAGGTGGCCGGCGCGGATCCCGTTGCCATGGCGGGCAAGTTCGGCAGCCCGCCGCTGCTGGCCGCGCCCGGCCGGCGTACCCAGGCCGCGGCCCAGGCGACCGCCAAGGCCCTCGCCGCGCAACTCGGGAGCGCGTGCGTGGAGCTCGACGGGGTGGCCAGGGGAAACCCGAAGCTCCGCGCCGGCACCGCGGTGGCGCTGACCAACGTGGGCGACCCCTTCGCCGGCAAGTACACGCTCACCAGCACCCGCCACATGTTCAACCCGGAGGTCGGCTACGCCACCGAGTTCACCGTGTCCGGCCGCCAGGAGCGGTCCCTCTACGGCCTGACCACCGGGGGCAACGGCGGATCCGCGAAAGTCTACAACGGACTCGTGCCGGCCATCGTCAGCGACGCCAAGGACCCGCTCAAGCTGGGCCGGCTGAAGCTGACGTTCCCCTGGCTGAACAAGGACTTCACCAGCAACTGGGCCCGGGTGGTGCAGCCCGGGGCCGGGAAGGAGCGGGGCTTCCTGGTGCTGCCCGAGGTGGGCGACGAGGTGCTGGCCGGCTTCGAGCACGGCGAGTTCGACGCGCCCTTCGTGCTCGGCGGGCTGCACAACGGCAAGGACACGCTGCCGAAGTTCGCCGCCGAGCCGGTGGACTCCGGCAGCGGGGAGATCGCCGTGCGCGGTTACGTCTCGCGCAAGGGTCACAAGCTGGAGTTCGTCGAGGCCGACGGCATCACCGTGGCCAGCGGCGACGGAAAGCTCGTGATCAAGCTGGACCAGAAGAACCAGATGATCGAGGTCACCAGCGGCAAGGGTATCAAGATCAAGGCGGAGAACGGGATCAGCGTGGACTCCGGCAGCGGACCGCTGGAGATGAAGGGCCAGAAGGTGACCGTGCAGTCCCAGACCGACGTCGAGGTGACGGCCAACGCCTCGATGAAACTCTCCGGCACCTCCGGGGTGAAGGTCGAGGGCGCCACGGTGTCCGTGGCGGGGCAGGGCCAGGCGGAGCTCACGGCGAGCGGCAACGTCACTGTGCGCGGCGCCCTGGTGCGGATCAACTAGACGGGAGGCGGTCATGCCACCAGCGGCCAGAGTCGGCGACCCCACCGGGCATCCCGGCGTGGTCAGCGGTCCGGGCGTGCCCACGGTGCTGATCGGCGGCCAGCCCGCCGCCAACGTCGGCACCATGCACGCCTGCTCGTTTCCGCCCCCGCCCCCGCATCCACCCACGCCGATCGTGCCGCCCGGCTGCCCGACCGTGCTGATCGGCGGAATGCCGGCGGCCCGCATGGGGGACATGTCCGGCTGCGGCGCGCCGATCGTCATGGGCTGCCCGACCGTCCTCATCGGAGGCTGAGCATGGACTTCATCGGCCGGGGCTGGGCGTTTCCGGTGCACACCGACGCCACCGGGGCTGTCGCGCTGGTCGGCGGCGACCGGGAGATCATCGAGAGCATCACGCTGATCCTCGGCACGGCGCCGGGGGAGCGGCCGATGCGTCCGGAGTTCGGCTGCGCCATCCACGACCTGGTGTTCGCGCCCGCTGACGCGGCCACCGCCGGGCAGATCGCCTATGAGGTCCGGACTTCCCTGGAGCGCTGGGAGCCGCGCGTCGAGCTGACCGACGTGGTGGTCGGCTTCCAGGACGTGCAGCGCGGCGTCCTGCTCATCGACGTCCGCTACACCCTGCGGAACAGCAACGATCCGCGGAACCTGGTGTTCCCGTTCTACGTCATCCCGCCGCACGAGTCGATCGAGGGCCCGGCAGCTGACTCGGAGGGTGCCTGATGTCGCTGCCCATGCCCAACCTTGACGACCGCGGCTTCCAGGACCTCGTGGACGAGGCCAAGCGCCGGGTGATGCAGAAGTGTCCGGAGTGGACTGATCACAACGTCTCCGACCCCGGCGTGACGCTGATCGAGACGTTCGCGTTCATGGTCGACCAGTTGCTCTACCGGCTCAACCGGGTGCCCAACCTGCACTACCTGCGTTTCCTGGACCTGATCGGGGTGACGCTGTTCCCGCCGTCGGCGGCGCGCTGCGACGCCACGTTCCGGCTCGCCGCCGCGCAGCCCAACCCCGTGGTGGTGCCGGCCGACACGCAGGTCGCGAGCGTGCGCACGGAGACCGAGGAGTCGGTGATCTTCACGGTGGAGCAGCCGCTGACCATCGTGCCGTGCTCGTGGACGCGGCTGGCCACCGCCACCGCGGGCAGCGAGACACCGTTCGACCACACCGAGGATCTGCACGCCGGGCGCGGCGCGGCCTGCTTCGCCGCCGCCCCCGAGCCGGGCGACTGTGTCTACGTCGGACTGTCCGACGCGGTGCCGAGCTGCACCGTGCTGCTGCGCATGGAATGCACGGTCGAGGGCGTCGGCGTCGACCCGCGGCACCCGCCGCTGGCCTGGGAGGCGTGGACCGGCGAGGCCTGGACCAAGTGCGAAGTGGAGCGGGACACCACCGGTGGGTTCAACACCTCCGGCGACGTGGAGCTGCACGTGCCGGCCGGGCATACCGCGTCGGTGATCGCCACCTCGCGGGCCGGCTGGCTGCGGTGCCGCACGGTCGAGCCCGACGCCGGGCGGCCCTTCTACCGGGCGTCGCCGATCCTGCACGGCGTCAGCGCGGTCACCATCGGCGGCACGGCGACCGCGGTGCACGCCGACATCGTGCACGGCGAGATCATCGGTGTGTCCGAAGGCGTTGCCGGGCAACGGTTCCCGCTGGCTCATCGGCCGGTGGTGGCCGGTGACGGCCCGCTGCTGGTCGAGGTCGGCGGCGAGGACGGCTGGGCGGAATGGTGGGAGGTCACCTCGTTCGCCCAGTCCGGCCCGCGGGACCGGCACGTGATGCTGGACCGGGTGTCCGGCGAGGTGGTGTTCGGCCCGGCGGTCCGCCAACCGGCCGGCGACTTCCGGCTCTACGGCGCGGTTCCGCCGAAGGCCGCGACCATCCGGGTGCCCGAGTACCGGGCGGGTGGCGGCCGGCGCGGCAACGTGGCCCGCGGAATGCTGACCGTGCAACGGGATCCGGTGCCGTTCGTGAGCGAGGTGACCAACCGCAAGGCGGCCAGCGGGGGGGTGGACGCGGAGTCCGTGGACGACGCGGCCGTCCGCGGTCCGCTGCTGCTGCGCACGCTGGACCGCGCGGTGACCGCCGAGGACTACGAGCAGCTCGCCCGGGCCGCCGCACCTCAGGCGGCCCGCGTGCACTGCGTGCCGGACACCAGCGACGCCAATGGGATCCGGGTCCTGGTGGTGCCGGACGTTCCGGTCACCACCGAGCCGGACTTCGGGGCGTTCCTGCTGGATCCCCGGATGCGCCAGGACATCGAGCGCACCCTTGAGGAGCGACGCTGCGTGGGCGCCCGGGTCTCCGTCGAACCCCCGTTCTACCAAGGGGTGACGGTGGTCGCGCAGCTGATCGCCCGGCCCCGCACGACCCCGGAACGGTTGCGCGAGCGGGCGACCCGGGCGCTCTACGAGTACCTGGACCCGGTCCGCGGCGGCCCGGACGGCGGCGGCTGGCCGTTCGGCCGGCCCGTGCAGCAGGGCGAGATCTTCGCGGTGCTGCAGCGGATTCCCGGCGTGGATTTGGTCGAGGACGTGCGCCTGTTCGGCGCCGACCCGGTCACCTCCCAGCGCGGCCGCGCGGTGCCCCGGCTCGATCTTCCGGCCAACGCGCTGGTGTTCTCGTTCGAGCACCAGATTCGAGTGACGAGGAGCTGACGGCGTGCGCACCGCGACCACCGTGCCGGTCCGGCATCCCATCGGGGACCGGCTGCCGGCGATCTACCTCGACGACGGGTTCACGCTGCGGTTCACCTCCGCGCTGGACGAGGTGCTCGCCCCGGTGATCGCCGTGCTCGACGGGTTCGCCGACTACCTCGACCCGAACCTGGCGCCGGCCGACTTCCTGGACTGGCTGACCAGCTGGGTGGCGCTCGACGTCGACGAGGGCTGGACGCCGGCCCAGCGGCGGGAGCTGGTCAAGCACGCGGTGAGTCTGCATCGCTGGCGGGGCACCAGATGGGGGATCGCCACCCAGGTGCGGCTGCTGTCCGGCGGCGAGGTGGAGGTCGAGGACAGCGGCGGCTGCGTGTCCTCGCCCCGGCCCAACGGCCCGCTGCCCGGCTCCGACCCGGCCCGGGTGCTGGTCCGGGTGCGCGTCGCCGATCCGTCCACTGTGGACCAAGCGGCGCTTCGTACGGCCGTCGCCGAGGCCGTTCCCGCGCATGTCGCGGTCACCGTCGAAGTTCTGCCGAAGGGGGCAGGTACATGATCACGTGTGCCAACTGTGGCGAGGGCAACCCGCCGGACACCGAGTTCTGCGGCCGGTGCGGCACGTTCCTGAACTGGCGGGCCGAGGAGCCCGCCCCGGTCGCGGCTGCGGCCGCGGCGCCGGGTGCGGAGCAACCCGCCGTGCAGCAGCCGACCGACGAGCGCGTGCTGCGTGCCCCGGCGCCGGTCACCACCCCACCGCGCCCGCTCCTGCCCGGCGACCTCATCTGCGGCAACTGCGGCGCGGGCAACGAACCCACCCGGCGGTTCTGCCGCCGGTGCGGGAACTCCCTGGCGGACGCGGAAACCGTGCGCCAGTCCTGGTGGCGCCGGCTGTTCTCCTGGCTGTTCGGCCGCCGCCGGCGCGCGAAGCGCCAGCTCGGCGTCCGGCCCCGCGCCCGTGGCGGCCGTCCCTGGCGCACCGCTGCCCGGGTGGTCAGCCGGCTGTTCCTGGTGCTGGTGGCGTTCGCCGGCATCCTCTACGCCGCGGTGCCGCCGTTCCGCTCCGGCGTCAACACCGAGGCCCGGACGTTCAAGAGCTGGGTGACCCGCCAGTTCTCCAACAAGCTCGTCCCCGCCCGGCCCACCAAGGTGACCGCCACCGCCGCGGTCCCGGACCATGCCGCCGGCCTCGCCGCCGACAACGCGCGCAACACGTTCTGGGCCGTACCACCGACTCCCGAGCCCGTCCTGGTGCTGTCCTTCGACAAACCGGTCGACGTCCGCCAGGCCATCGTCCGCAGCGGCAACGCCGCCGACTTCTCCTCGACGCACCGCCCGGCCAAACTCCACCTGGTCTACACCACCGGCCACACGTTCGACGTCAACCTCGCCGACACCCCCGACCCGCAGACCGTCACCATCGGGGAAAGCGCCGGCACCACCAGCATCGAGATCCACATCGTCGCCCTCCACCGCTCCGAAAAAGGCAACACCGTGGCAATCTCCGAAATCGAACTCTTCGAACCAGAAAAGTGAGAGGAGTCCCGGTGTTACGCCCTCTGGCCCTGGTGCCGATCCTGATCCTGCTCGGCGCGTCAGCCGTTCCCTTCCCCGCGACGGCAGCAGAGAAGACGCTGCCCGGCGGCATCAGACTCGCGGTCACCATCAATTCCCCCGCGGACGGCGCGATTCTTCCGCCGGGCCCGGTCACAGTCACCGGCCGCGCCGAGATCGGTGATGCGGTTCCAACCGCCGACACGTCGCTCGACTACGTACTGGACGTCTCGGGCAGCACGGCGACAACGGCGGTCACCGGCTGCAGTGTCGACGAGAACCACGACGACGCCAGGGATGCCGACGGGAACCCGATCAACGACATCGTCGACTGCGAGATCGCCGCCGCCAGGCGGCTGAACGACCAGGCGGTCGACGCTCACACGGTGAGCAAGGTGGGCGTCACCGTCTTCGGTGCACTGGGAAAGGTCGCGGATGTCGTGCCGCCCGGGAATCTGCCTCCGCCTAATGACTACGTGGACCCGAGTCAGCGGCTGACGGAGCCGGGTGCCGACCGGAACGACAACGGCCTCCGCGACATGAACGAGGTGCTCGAATCGGTGTACAACCGGACGCGTGACCCGGACCGGCCCGGCCCGCCCGGCGGCGTCGGCCTGTTCCAGCCGCTGGCCGCGGGCGGCAGCACCAGCTTTGCCGAGGGTGTCAAGGCGGCCAACGCCGCGATCGGCACTTCTGGCGATCCACACCGGATCGTGGTGTTCATGTCGGATGGTCAGAACGGCGCCTCCACCCCGGTCGAAGATCTGCTGACCAACCGGCCCGCCGGGGTCATCTACCACACGTTCGCGATCGGACCCGGGAACACCTGCGGCTCGAATGCCGTGGGGGCCATCACCCTGCAGCGGATCGCCGACAAGACAGGAGGCATCTGCACGCCAGTGCCGGACCTCAGCAGACTGCCCGGCATCATTCCCGGCGTCATCGTCCCCCAAATCACGGAGCTCAAGCTCACCGTTGACGGCCAAGCCCAGCCGATCACGGTGGACCCCCCGCTGCCGCGGCCCGGTCCGGGCGTGAACTACAGCGTCACCACGGATCCACTGGCATCGGGCCGGCACAGGCTGTGCGTGCTGGCCACCGGGAAGGTGGGCCGAGACGAGGACACCGTCGAGGACTGCCACACCGTGACTGTCAACGCGGCGCCAGTGGTGAGCACGGGTGGGCCGTACACCGCGCAGGAGGATCAGCCGAAGACGATCACGGGTACGGTGACCGACCTGGACGACACGCAGTTCACCGTCAAGTGGTCGCTGCCGGCAGGCACACCGTGCACCTTCGCCGATGACACCAAACTGTCCACATCGGTCACCTGCACCGCGCCCGGCACGTTCGACCTCGCCTTGAGCGTGAGCGACGGCCACCATCCGCCGGTCGTCGCGAGGACCACGCTGACGGTGATCAACACGCCGCCGACGGTCTCCGCGGGCGGACCGTACACCGGGCCGCAGAACCAGCCGATACCGATCAAGGGCACGGCGACCGACCCGGACGACCCCCAGCTCACCATCAAATGGTCCGTCCCCGAGGGTGTCCCGTGCACGTTTGCCGATGAGACCAAGCTCGCTACGACGGTCACCTGCACCGGTCACGGCGTCTTCGACCTCACCCTGAGCGTGAATGATGGCAAGCATCCGCCGGTCATCGCGACGACGAAGCTGACGGTGGTCAACGCTGAACCCGTGGTCTCCGCTGGCGGGCCGTACACCGGGTTGGACCACACTCCGGTGCCCATCAAGGGAACCGTCGTCGACCCGGACAGCCCGGGCCTGATCACGACCTGGACGGTCGTGCCCGTCACCGGCACAGTCTGCCAGATCGACAAACCACAGCAACTGTCCACTGTGATCACATGCCGGGACCCCGGGCTCTACACCCTGATCCTTACCGTCAACGACAACGATCACGAAAATCCGGTGGTCGTACGAACCTCGCTCGAACTGAAGCCACGCCAGGGGGCCCTGTCGCTGGCCACGTTCGTCAACCCGGCACCCGGTTTCGTCGGCGGCGACCCGGTCGTGGTCACGTTCACCGTGCGAAACGGTGGAGTATTCGCGATGGAGTCGGTCCGTCTGACCACCACGCTGCCCGCCGGACTGCAGCCCAAGAGCACCTTCCCGGCTGGCTGCGCGAGCACCTGTAACCTCGGCACGCTGGTACCCGGCCAAACCGTTCAGGTCACGCTCACCTTCGCGGTCGACGCGCCACTCGACCAGTCGCTGTCCGCGGTGCTGACCACTGAGGGGCCGGACGTCGACGCCTCCGACAACCTCACCAGGGCGCGGATCACCATTCTGCAGCCAACCCTGACCGTGGATCCCACGATCGGCCCGCAGGGCTTCGTCACCCGCGCCATTGGCAAGAATTTCCCCGCCGGTGCAAGGGTTCAGCTCAAGTGGTCGATCGGGATCTCGGACAACCCCGGTGAGGTGACGGTCGGGCCGGACGGCACCATCGACGCGCAGGTGCTGATCTTCCCCAAGGATGCCAGGGGCTTGCGGGTGCTCTCGGCCATCTCGGTGACCGGTCCGAAGTTCGGTGACGTGCCGGCGAACCCGTTCCTCGTCGTGTCCCGCGCGCTCAAACCCAAGACCTTCATCGTCCGATGAGAAGTATTGCCCGTCCGTGCAAGACCGAACGTCCGGGCCATTTCCCGTCCGCTCCTACCCGATCCCGTTCCTACTGAGGAGAGTTGGCACATGGGCGCAACAGCGACGCTGTCCACCACGCGGCTGGTGGTCGAGGGCGGGCAGGAGGTCACCTGCCCGGTCGTGGTCCGCAACTCCGGCGGGGTCGTCGACCAGTTCGTGATCGAGGTGGTCGGTCAGCCGGGTGCGTGGGCGACGGCCGAGCCCTCGGTGGTCAACCTCGTGCCGCAGGAGGCGACCACGGTCACCATCCGGTTCGCGCCACCGCGTTCCGCCTCGATTCCGGCCGGCACCGCGCCGTTCGGCGTGCGGGTGACCTCGCAGGAGGACCCCGAGGGCTCGGTGGTGGAGGAAGGCGTCATCGAGATCGCCGCGTTCGCCGAGCTCGCCGCCGAGGTCGTGCCGCCCAAGGTGGAGGCCGCGACCCGCGGGAAGTTCAAGGTGGCGCTGGACAACCGCGGCAACTACCCGGTGGCCGTTCGGCTCGACGCCACCGACCCGGAGGGCGAGCTGGACTTCCGGTTCAGTCGCAACGAGGTGGTCCTCGACCCGGACACCACCGAGATCGTCAAGCTACGCGCTCGCCCGCGGGACCGGTTCCTGCGCGGGCAGCCGGTGCGGCACCGGTTCGAAGTGGCGGCGATGGCCGCGGAACGCCCGCCGGTCGTCGCCGAGGCCACCCTGGTGCAGCGGCAGCTGCTGCCGAAATGGTTGGTGCCGGCGCTGATCGCGGTGGCCGCTGCGGCGCTGCTGATCGTGGGACTGTGGTGGACGGTGCTCCGCCCGGCGGTGCGGTCGGCCGCGGGCGACGCCGCCGCGCGCCAGGCCGCCGAGGTCAAACAGGCCGCCCAGGAAGCGAAGCAGCAGGCCGATACGGCCAAACAGGAGTCCGGGCAAGCGAAGAAGAACTCTGAGGACGCGATGGGCGCGGTGGGGCTTCCGGTGCCCGGCGCGACGTCCACACCGGGCAGCCCCGGAACGCCCGGCGGGCCGGTGAGAACGTCCGCCCCGCCCAGCACTCCCACCGACTTCCGGATCGCCGCGAACGTGCGGAGCACCACCAACCTCACGGGCTTCACCGAGGTCCCGTTCGCCTCGCCGGCCGACAAGACGCTGGTCATCACCGACGCCATTCTGCAGAACCCGCGTGGTGACGCGGGAACCCTGCGCATCGTCCGCGGCACCGCGAACGGGAACCAGATCCTGCTGGAGGTCGGTCTCGCCAACTTCCGGGACCTCGACGAGCACTGGGTCGAGGCGCTGCGGATCCGTCCCGGCGAGCGGATTCTGCTCCAGGTCAGCTGCCAGAACCCTGCCGACAAAGGGAACTGCACGCCCGCGGTGACCTTCTCCGGCCGTGTCGAAGGCTGAGCAGTGTTGAATTTGCTCGCTCCGCTCGCGTGCGCGGGCCTTGACGCGATGTCTTCCCTCCTGCGCTGCTCGGTCGCTCGTTCCTCGCTCCCTGCGCTGCTCGTCAGTCCAGACACCGCCGGCCCGCGCGGTGTGCACTGTGTGGAACGACTGTCAGATCAGGCCCTCCCGCAGGGCGAACGCCACCGCGTGCGCCCGGTTGCGGAGCTGGAAGCGGCTGGTGACGTCGTGCAGGATCCCTTTGACGGTGCGCTGCGAGTAGCAGAGCCGCTCGGCGATCTCCCGGGTCTCCAGGCCCTCGGCCACCATCCGCAGCACCTCGGCCTCGCGCACCGAGACCCCGGCCAAGTCCCACCCGCGCGGGTGCAGAACCTGGCTCTGCAGCCGGGAAACCCGGTTGAGCAACCGGGCCAGCAGGTCCGGCGGCAGCGCGCCGTCGCCGGCCGCGGTCGCCTTGATCAGCCGCACCAGCGTGTCCGGGGTGGCCTCGGCCCGGCGGATCACCGCGGACACGCCGATGCTCACCACCTCGAGCAGGTCCGAGTCGCTCATGTCGCCGGCCACCAGCACGACGCTGCCGCAACCCTGCACCTGCAGGCGGCGGAACAGCTGCCGCGCCGGCTCGTCCCAGCGCTCGGCCACGACCAGCACCACCGTGCGCTGGTCCTGCTCCTCGGTTTCCCCCTCGACCAGCCGGATCTCCGGCCGGGAGCGCAGTGCCGAGACGACCCCGGCCCGGGTGATGACGTCCGTCGCGTGCAGCACAACGGGGATCTGATCGGAACTCATGTCGGGCCCTCCCGCCAGGCCGGTGATGGCTTCCGTGTGCGTTCCATCCTGAATGCCCGACCCGCGCGAAACCATGGGACCGCTGTCCCATCTGGTCCCGTTTGGACCATCGGGTCCCAGCCACGGGTCCCAGGCGAACTGGGACCGGTCTGGGTCACCGCAGGCCTGATTCATGGGCCCGCAGGATCGCCTGCTCGCGGTCGGCGACGTCGAGCTTGCGGAAGATGCTGGTGATGTGGTTGCGCACGGTTTTCGGGCTCACCACAAGGATTCGGGCGATGGCCGCGTTGCTCTCGCCGCGCACCATGAGGGTGAGCACCTCCCGTTCCCGCGCGGTCAGCTCGACCAGCTCGCCGTGCGGCGGTGGCGCGGTGGCGAAGAACGTGCGCACCTGGTCCGCCACGGGCTGACCGAAGATCACTTCACCGTCGCCGACCGCCCGCACCGCGCGCACGATTTCCGCGTGCTGGGCGGTTTTCAGAATGTATCCGCGCGCACCGGCGCGCATCGCGGCGAAAACATGCTCGTCGTCGAACATGGTGAGCACGAGCACGCCGACGTTCGGCTGCTGCTGCACGATCCGCTGGGTGGCCTCGATGCCGCCGAGCCCCGGCATATTGAGGTCCATGACGACCACGTCCGGGCGCAGCGCCGCCACCGCGGCCACCGCCTGCGTGCCGGTCGCCGCCTCGCCCACCACCTGCAGACCCGGTTCGGAGTTGAGCAGCGCGGTCAGGCCGAGCCGGAACGTGGAATGGTCGTCCACGATGAGAATCCGTCGCGGCGCCGGCATCGGTTCATTCCTCGTCGACCGGGAGCGTCGCCACGATCTTGGTTCCGCCGAACATGCCGGGCTCGATGGACCACCCGCCGCCGAGCTCGAGGGCCCGGTCCCGCATGGATCGCAGCCCCACCCCCGACCAGACGGGCAGCTCGCCGCTGGGCAGGCCCACGCCGTCGTCGGCGATCTCCACCTGCAGGTGGCCGTTGAGCCGGATCCACACGACGCAGGACCGCGCGCGGGAATGCCGGACCATGTTGGTGAGCGCCTCGCAGGTGATCCGGTACGCGGCGACCCGCACCGGCGGGGTCAGCACGGACAGGTCGCCGAGCGAGTTCACCTCGATCTCGAGCTGCTCGCCGGCACCGGACACCCGGCTGCTCAGCGCCATGGCGTGCAGGTGAATTGCTTCGACGAGCCCGCAGCGTTCCAGCACACCCGGGTGGCTGTCGTCGGTCAGCCGGCGCAGCTCCGCGATGGCGTCGTAGAGCTCGTCCTCGAGCTGGGCCAGCAGCCGCTCGGCCGAGTCGGTGTCGCGGCGCAGCAGGTTCCGCGCGGCCCGCAGGCCGAACGCCATGCCGGTGAGGATCGGGCCGAGCCCGTCGTGGATGTCCCGGCGGATCCGCAGGCGTTCCCGGTCGGAACCGCGACTCTCCGTCCGATACGACATGACCCGTTTCTGGCCCACGTCCCCCCTCTCCGCATCCCTTCGTATCGCCGAGTTTCGACAGCCCGTTTCCACCTGGGCGCCGAAACAACCCGTTTGGGGTAATGGTCGAATACTCAAGTACACGGAGGGTTCGTCGACGCCCCGTGATACATCCCGTGCAAATGAAGATTCGACCACAATGTGGAAACTTTCTGTCCGGCCGGTGACCAGATTGCCGCGGCGTTCCGGTCGGAGAAGTCACCGTCCGCGGGGGCAAGCCGGATTGCCCGCGCGGGCGTTCGCCTGCCTCTGGCGGCGGCGGCTCCGGCACGGCACGCTCGCGGGGGACGACGCTGTGACGGAGCGCTTGTCGACGTGCTCGCAAGCGCGCTCAGGTGAGGGGCCAGGATGCGCGGACACGGCCACGACCAGGATCTCGAGACGACGTTGCGCCCCAAGGGCGACCGCATCGAACGGGACGAGTCGGCACTGCTGGGCCGCGCCGCCGCCGCGGGCCGCCCGGACGTGCTGGGCCCGGCCGGCCTGCTCGATCTGCAGCGCGCCGTCGGCAATGCCGGAATGTCAACATTGGTCGAAGAGGATCGTTCGCCGGTGCACGACGTCGTCAACTCCGGCGGCGGCGCCCCCCTCGACAATGCCACCCGGGCCGACATGGAGTCCCGCTTCGGCCAGGACTTCGGCGACGTCCGGGTGCACACCGACGGCGCCGCGCACGAGTCGGCCCGCTCGGTCAACGCCCAGGCCTACACGGTCGGCTCGGACATCGTGTTCCAGCAGGACAAGTTCGACCCCGGCTCCGACTCCGGCCGCCACATGCTCGCCCACGAGCTCACCCACGTCGTCCAGCAACGCAGCGGTCCCGTCGACGGCACCGAAGCCGGCGGCGGCATCAAACTCAGCGACCCCGCCGACCGCTTCGAACGCGAAGCCTCCACCAACGCCGACCACGTCCTGTCCCAACCTGCCGCCCCCGCGTCCCCGGTCCAGCGCTGCTCGGACGGCACCACCGAGGTGACCGCCCAGCGTGAGGGGCCGGCACCCGAAGAAGGCGAGCAGGAGGAGCCCGCCGCCCAGACCTACGTCCAGCGCGAGGGCGAGGAAGAGGAAGCGTCCGAGTAGCCTCGGCTGTTCAAGATCGTTTGTGCACTCGGGAGGTCGGTGGAGGCACCCTTGATCGACATCGTTGCTGGTGGGACTGTTGTGGTGCCAGGTACGCCTGTGGTGCAGAAGCAATGCGACGAAAGCGTCCTTCGTCGCGCCCAGCGTGCCAAAGGACGCTTTCGTCGCAATCGTTCCTGAAACGACCCTGCCGAGTAGCCGGACGGCTCACGACCGGCGCATCGGTACCATGGTGCCGTCCGGCCGCCGGCCCTCGACGATGTGTGCCAGGAACTGCGCGTACGAATCGAAAACCGGGTAGAGCGAGCCGCGCACGGGCCGGCCGTCGATCGAGTTGTCCAGCAGGTCCTCGCTCGCGAACTCGAAGATCCGCTCGTCATCATGATCTTTCAAGTCGATCGCGAGATAGGAGCGATCCGTGCCCCACCACGAGCCGATCGGGTAAACCTCGGCCTCGTCGTGGAAAAGCTCGCGCTGCTCCTCATCAGCATATCCGAGCCGGAGCTCATACCAGACCTTCTCGACGCTCTCGGAGCGCGGGCAGAGATGGATGTAGTCGTCGACGCGCACCCGCATCGGCGGATGTACGAACGCGAGCGTCGTCCGCACCTGGCGCAGCCATCGCGGCAATGTGACCTGATCGGCCGCTTCGAGCTCGTCGTACAACTCGTCGTGGTCCCGCACGAACTCGAGTGCGGAGAAGTTCGCAATGAACTGGCGCAGGTCGGCCTTGTGCTCGGCTCCGAGATCAGACGCCTCGACCCATGATTCGGCATCGGCGCGGTCGCCCCTGGTGGCATACTGCTCAAAGTCGAACTCGAACATTCTCGCTACCCGTCACGTCGTGAACTTCGTGAAGTGACCTTCGATCGCGGTGACGTGCGCCGCCTGGCTGGCCGATGTTACTTGATTGCCTTCCCGGTCCCGGCACTCCGGGTGGATGCCGGGGAGCATGGCCGCCCCGTCCCACACCCACTGCCGGGCTAGCGCCAGTACCGCCTGCGCCGTCGCCTGGACCGTCGTATTCCGCTCGAACGCGCCGCGCAGGCTGGTGTGGAACGCACGCTCGCCCTTCGTCTGCTGGACGCCCTTGTAATAGACCGCGCCGACGTGCCCGCTCGGCACGCTGTACTCCTCGATGGCGGTACCGCCGGGCACCGTGTCCTTGACGGTTTTGGGCTTGGCCATGGCGGGGGAGAAGACGATGCGGAACGTCTCGCTGCGTAGCTCGTGCTGGAGGTCGATCCACTTGGGGCCTTCCCCCGCGAGAGCGCTGGCGCGCTTGGTCACGGCGAGGATATAGTTGCTCGGAATCCACTCGTGGTGCCCGTCCAATGCATCCCGGAACTTGTCCTTGATGTAGTCCACATTGGACTGCTTGGTCCAGGCGGCCTCGAAGTCGGCGAGGCCGATCGTGCCCGACACGCCGTCCTGAGTGACCGACAACGTGGCGCCGCCCGCCATCGCCTTCAGGAATTCGACGATTCCCTTCTGGGCTATCGCAATACGGAGAATGGCCTCGTCGGTCGGCAGCCCCGTGATTCTGGCGACCTTGACCGTCGGGTTGATCGTGGCGAAGACCTCGGCGTGATCCTGCTTCTTCTCGATGGTCACCTTGGACACGCCGGTCTGGCTGGCCACCTGCGCGCCGACCCCCTCGAGGTTCGCGCTCTGGCCGAGGCCGGACACTTTTGGCAGCGTGAGTGTCGCACTCGATCGATCGAACCGGGCGTCGCCGTGCTGGGCCAGGATCTGCTCGGTGACCTGTTTGGGATCCCCGCCCTTCTGGTAGATGGTCTGGCCCGACCGCGCATGTTTGAGCTCGTTGCCGAGGCTTGGGTTGATTTCGTTGACGTTCAGCTCGGCCGGCTCCACCAACCTCCTCGGTGCGGTCACCGGACCCTGCTCGCCGCCGCGGTCCGACCCCTTTCCGCCGAACTTGTCTCGCAGCTTTCTCCCGGCTCCCTTCAGTTTCGCCCAGATGGACTTACCGAGTTTGACGACTTTGTCGACCACCCAGTCGACCGCCTTCATGACGGGTTTGGCGAGGGACTGGATGAACTTCTTGACCTTGTCGGCGATGCCGCCGATGCCGAGGATGGCGGCCAGGGCGCCGATCAGCACCGGGATGGAGCGGGAGAGCGCGTTCTCGATGAGGGCGCCGACGCCGCCGGTGCCGCCGCCGGCGATGGCGATGATGGCGTCCAGCACGGAGTTGACGAATTGGATGATCTGGGCGCCGCGCTCGACGATGAACGTGACGATGTCGACGATCATCTTGCAGGCCTTGACGAACGCCGAGGCCGGGTTGAGGAGGGAGATGATCCAGGTGATGCCGGCGATCAGCACGGTCGGGATGAGGTACTCGCTGATCTTGCCGAACAGGTTGGCCTTGAGGTCGCCGACCTTCTCCTTGATCTGCTCCCAGAGGCCGCCGACGCCTTCGGACTGGAGCTTCTGTACGACCGGGACGGACTGCTCGACCGCGCCCATGGCCTGCTCCGGCACCCCGCGGGAGACGATCCGGCCGCGGATGGCGGCCCAGGTCAGGCCCAGCAGCGAGCCGATCATCAGGAAGATGCCGCGCAGGTCGAACTTCGCCGGCAGTTGCAGGCCGGCGGAGGCCATGGCCCCCATGAGCCAGCCGACCAGCCCCTTCTTCAGGTGCTCGCCGATGTTGGCGAGGAACGCCCGCAGCCCCGAGCCGACCGCGGAGACCAGCTTGCCGAGGAAGCCGATCGGGTCCTTGATGATCGCCATCACCGCGGACGCCGCCCGGGCCAGGACATTGAGCAGCATGTCCTTGAGCTTCAAGATCGTGTCGATGACACCCTTGACCGCGTCGACGGCCTTGGCGATCAGGCCTTTGTTCTTCTCCTTCTCCGCGGAGATCTCCTCGTCGACGGATTTCAGCGCCTCGTTGTAGCGCGTCGCCAGGGTCTGGACGAGCTCGTTTCCCTTGGCGTCGACGGATTCGGTGAGCTCGTCGAACTTCCCGGCGAACTCGTTCGCGGCCTCGTTGCCGATCGCGCGCAGGTCCGGGTCCAGCTTGGCCACTTCGGCCTTCAGCTCCGCGCGGCCGGTCGCGATGCGCTGCTTCGCCCGGTTCAGCTCGGCGCCGATGACGTCGGCGACCTCGGAGATGACCTGCTGCATACGGTCGACATAGCCCTTGCGGGCCTGCACGAAGATCTCGTTCGCCTCGGCCGGCAGCCCGGAGAACTTGTCCTTGACCCAGCGCAGCTTTCCGGTGAAACCCGAGTACCGCCGGTCCTTGTACTCGTCCATGCGCCGCTTGTGCTCGGCGGTGAACCCGTCCCGCGCGGCCTTCTCGCCGGCGGTGAACGCGGTGTCCACCTTCTTGTCGAGCCCGGTGAGGATCTCCTCGACGTCCTTCTTGGTGCCGTCGAAAACCTTCTGCAGCCGCGCGGTGACCTGCGCGCGCCGCGCCTCGTCCCGGCCCTTGGCACCCTGCTTGCCGGCGGTCACCTTGGCGCCGGCCTGCCGGCGATTCGTGGCCAGCGCGGTCATCGCGGCGGTCCCGGCCTGTGCCGCCTGCGCCCGCGCACCGGTCAGCGTCTGCCGCTCGGCCGCGCGCACGACGCCGGGTGCGGTCGCGGCGTGCTGCTCGCCCTTCTTCTTGGCCGTCAGCGCCCCGGTGAACTCCGGTTCGTTGGACTTGGCGAGCTGCTGCTCGGTGACGTCGGCCTGCGCCATCTGGTCGTTGACCTGCTTGGGCCCGGCCGAGAAGTCGGTGGCCGAGGCCGGCGCGGCGTCCGGCACGGCCTTCCCCGGGTCCGGGGTGGCGGGTGCCGGCGGCGGCTGGTCCGGGCGCAGCGGCGTCACCGGCTTGTCCTTGGCCTGCGCGGTGTCCGGCGGTGCTTTCGTGGCCGACTCGATCGCCCCGGCGGACGCCTTCTTGCCGGCCCCGACCTGGCCCTGCACCTGCCCCTTGACCGCGGCGGCCTTCCCGGAGCCGCCGAACTTGTCCGCCTCGTCGAGGTTCGCCGGCGCCTGCGCCGCGATCGCCGCGTTGACCGCCCGGACGAACCCCGCCTTGTCGAACTTGCCCGGCTTGGCGGCGTTCATCTTCTCCGCGTTCGCCGCCTTGCCCTGCGCCAGCTTGTCGTCCGGGGGTGCCTTCGCCGCGGCCTGGGATGCCGTGGCCTCGGTCCGCGCCGGCGGATGCGCGCTCAGGTGTTTCTGCTTGCCCCGAATGTCGGATGTCAACATTCGGAACTTCGGCGTCGCCGTCGCTGCCGGCCGGGTCAGGCGCTGCACCGGGACCGCGGCCAGCAGCCGCGCGGTCGCCGCGTTACCCGCCGTCTGCTGCAGCCGCTGCACGATCTCCGGGGTGAGCGGCTGCCCGAGCATCGGATGCACCGGCCGGGGACGCGGCCGCGGCGGCTGGCGCGCTCCGGTACGCCCCGCCGTCCGGTCCCGTACCGGTGCCTTCACCCCGCACCCCCAGACCGGACCTCGGCGCGCACACTTCAGTCCCAGTGTCTGGCCCACCGCCGGTCCCGGAACCGCCCCTGTGGCCGTCCGCGCGGGCAACCGCCGTTGCCCGCGCGGTCCACCGCCTCAGAGCGTGCTGTCGTAGTGCTTGGTCAACTCCTCGACCCGGTCCCGTGGCCACGGGCACCGGACGTCGCCCTGCACGGCCGCGAAGAACAGCTCCAGGTGCACGTGCCACGCGGCGAGCGCGGCGGCGCGCAGGCCGGCGAGCTCGGCCGGCACGGACTGGGTCAGCTCGACCCGCACGCTGAGTTCCGGTTCCGACTCGATCGTCCAGCACACCCGGCCGGCCGGTGTGCCCTCGTGCAGCCACTCGTACTCCAGCACGCGCGGCGCCTCCACCCGGGTGAGCCGGCCGGCCGGGACGTGCTCGTTGGTGGCCCGCACCGGCGGTTCGGCCTCGAGCGGTGAGTCCTCGACGAGCAGTGCCCACACCGTCCCGACCGGCGTCCACACCAGGTCCCGGGCGAAATGCAACTCGAAACCGTTGTCCACCAAGCGAACCTCGCCCTCGCCGAGGCCGAACTCGGCGATGTAGCGCTCCATCCTGGCCAGCCAGTCCTCGACCGGCGCCGCGGCCTCGCCGGCGAGCTGCGCGGCCAGCGAGTCCAGGCACGCGTCCCACCCGGCGGCGGTGCGGCCCGCGCCGAGCCGGCCGACCCGGCCGCCGCTGATCGTCTGGGTGAACACCAGCCGGCAACCGTCGCCGTCCGGGATCAGCTCGAACCGCAGCACGTCCTGGTTCCACCGGAACATGTAGACCCGCGGCGGGTCCACCTCGAGCACCTCCCGTCCCACACCCCGGACACCGGCGCCTCCTCGGGGAACGTGAAGCGCATCGGCGC
>NZ_DASYTH010000409.1:0-13271 GCF_036002505.1 Actinophytocola sp.
GCGCGACCTGGCGGCCGGCGTTTCTGGTCAACGTGCCGATCGGGCCCCTGCTGATCATCCTGGTACCCCGGTTGGTTCCGGCCGACGAACCGAGGGCCACAAGGCGGCTGGACTTCGCCGGGCTCGCGGTCGCCACCTCGGCGGTGTTCCTGTTCGTGCTGCCACTCGTCCTGGGCCGCGAACTGGGCTGGCCGGTCTGGTGCTTCCTGTGCATGGCACTCGGACTGCTGCTTGCCGCGGCCTTCGTCCCGCTCGAGCGCCAGGTCGCCGCGCGGGGCGGCGACCCGCTGCTCAACTTCGCGGTACTGCGCGCTCCGGGCATCGGCTCCGGCATCAGCACGTTGACCTGCATGCAGATCGCCTATGGCGGCTTCCTGTTCGTGTTCACGCTGCACCTGGAGGCCGGGCTGGGTGACGGGGCGCTGCGTGCCGGCCTGACCTACATCCCGATGTCGGCCACGTTCGGGCTGCTGGGGTTCTACTGGCGGAAGCTGCCCGCGCGCCTACACCACGTCCTGGGGCCGGTCGGGCTGGCCCTGTGCACCGTGGGCTACCTGGGCATTGCCGTGGCCATGCGGTCCGGCGGCCAGGGCGCCCCGCTCATGTGGGCCGCGCTGGTCGTCACCGGCGCCGGGTTCGGCTTGTCCGCCGCGCCGGTGCTGACCCAGGCGCTGCTCCGGGTGCCCTTGGCCCGGGCCGCGGACGCCAGCGGCGTGCTGACCACGACCGTCCAACTCAACCAGGTCATCGGTGTCGCGCTGTTCGGCACCCTGTTCCTGTCTGTCGCGGACGGCGCCGCCGCAGGCACCCGGGCGCAGGCTTCCGCCGCGGCGCTGTCCACGACCGGCGTCTGGCTCGCCCTGCTGGCCCTGCTCGGCGTCGCGGCCGGAATCGCGTTGTCCCGCACCGTGCACAACGCACACTCCCAAGGAGAGAAAGGAAGTTCATGACCACGACCAACGACGCCTCGACCTGGACCGGCGAGGAGGCGCGGGTGCGCGGGGTGCTCGACGGCACCTACGCGGCGTGGGCGGCCAATGACGCCGACGCCTTCGCCACGTACTACACCGAGGACGCCTCGATCGTGCTGGCCGTCCCGCCCACGTTCAACCAGGGCCGGGAAACCATCCGCGCGCACATGGCCGCCGCGTTCGCAGGTCCGCTCAAGGGATCCCGGCCGGTGGACACGCCGCAGACCGTGCGCCTTCTCGGCGAGGACACGGCGATCGTGGTGAGCGAGGGAGGCATCCTGCTGCCCGGTGAGTCCGAGCTTCCCGCCGAGCGCAAACGCCGCGCCACCTGGGTCCTGTCCAAGACCAGTGGCGACTGGCTCGTCGCGGCCTATCACAACTCTCCGGTGGGCTGATCGGATCAGCCGGGCGAGGAGGCCGGCCGTTATGGGCACCCGGGGCGGTCCCCGGGTGCCCATACCGCGCGTGCCACCGCGATCATGTGGAATGTGATACAAAGAGGCGTGAGTGTCTCATCGGTTCAGCGAGTGAGCACGACGCCCGGGCCGGGGTCGATGCACTGGCGGTACGGCGGCGAGGTGCGGGGGTATCTGCTGCTGGTGAAGGCGGGGTTGCTGCAGTTGATGCTGCCCGGGCTGGGTGCCGGGGTGGAGCAGCACTCGGACTTCTTCAACGAGCCGTGGGAGCGGGTGCTGCGGTCGGTGCCGGAGATTCAGGGGACCACGTTCGACTGGCCGCGGGGGGAGGAGACGGCGCGGAGGATCCGGGACTTCCACACCGGGATCAAGGGGGTGGACGGGAAGGGGAGGCGGTACCACGCGCTGGACCCGGAGGTGTACTTCTGGGCGCACGCCACGATTTTCGACGCCTTGTATCACATGATCGAGCTGTTCGACCATCCGATGACGGCGGTGGAGAAGGAGCGGCTCTACGCCGAGGGGTGTGCGATCTACCGGGCCTACGGGGTGAGCGACCGGGTCGTGCCGCCGGACTGGCCGAGCTTCCGGGCCTACTTCGACCGGGTGTGCCGGGAGGAACTGGAGATCACGCCGGCGGCCCGCGGGCTGATCGAGTTCGCCAAGGAGCCGCCGGCGACGTTCCCGCTGGTGCCGGCGCCGCTCTACCGGCTGCTGCGCAAGCGCACCGCGCGGCCGCTGTGGTGGATCGGGGTGGGCACGCTGCCGCCGGTGATCCGGGAGCGGATCGGCGAGCGCTGGACCACCCGTGACGAGCGCCGGTTCGCCCGCTTCGGCTCCCTCGTCCGGCACACGGCGCCGCTCCTGCCGAACCGCCTGCGCTACACGGCCCGGGCCCGCGCGGGTTTCCGCCGCACGGGAACCGGCCCGACGTAGGCTCAGGTTCGTGACCGACGCGGGTGCGTTGCTGGACCGGGTACTCAGCGAGACCGGAACCGATCGGGTCGCCGAGACGATTCTGGACGCCGCGCTCGAGGAGTTCCTGGCCTACGGGCTGCGCCGGACCAACGTCGACGTGGTGGCCCGGCGGGCCGGGGTGTCCCGGGCGACCCTGTACCGGCGCTTCGACGGGAAGGACGCGCTGGTCCAGGCCGTGCTGGTGCGGGAGTGCCGGCGGTTCTTCACCAGCATCGTGGCGGCCACCGGCGACCTGCCGACCGTGGAGGAGCGGCTGATCGAGGGCTTCGTGGTCGGAGTGCGCTATGCCCGCCGCGACCCGCTGCTGAACCGGCTGCTGGCCAGCGACCCCGAGGCGTTGCTGCCTTATCTCACCGTGAGCGGCGGCCTGGTCGTCGCGGTGGCTCGGGATTTCCTTGTGCAGCAGGGAGAAGAGCTGCACGGCGGGTTGCCGCGGGTGGCCGGGCGGGAGCCGGCCGGGGTGGCCGAACTGTTCGTGCGGCTGGCCATCTCGTTCACGCTGACACCGGAAAGCGCCATCCCACTGGACACCGACGACGCCGTGCGCGCGTTCGCCCGGAACTACCTGGCCGCGCTCATGCGACTCTAAGGAAACGGAGGGAGTTGTCGATCTCGGCTCGGCGTGGCGAGGCTGGTGTGGCCAAAGGGATCAGTGGGATCAATGAGGCAATGGGCGATAGCCACACCTAGTTGATTGACCGGCCGGTGGTGCCGCGGATTTCCTGGCGCATCCGGGTGGCGTAGACGGCGGCTTCGGTGCGGCGGTCGAAACCGAGCTTGTGCAGCATCGTGGAGACGTAGTTCTTCACGGTCTTCTCGGCCAGGTAGAGCTGCGCGGCGATCTGGCGGTTGGTCAGGCCCTGCGCGATCAGGTCGAGGATCTTGCGCTCCTGCGGGGAGAGCGAGCGGTAGCGCGGATCCTCGGTGCGGCCGTTGCGCAGGCGGTTGAGCACGGTCGCGGTGACGCCGGCGTCGAGCAGCGAGCCGCCGGCGCCGAGGGTGCGCACCGCGGACACGATGTCGTTGCCGGTCACCTGCTTGATCATGTAGCCGGCGGCCCCGGCCATGATCGCGCCGAACAGCGCCTCGTCGTCGGAGTACGAGGTGAGCATGAGGCACGCGGGTGGCGGCGTGGTGGCCGAGCGGATGTCGCGGCAGACGGTCACGCCGTCGCCGTCGGGCAGCCGCACGTCGAGGATCGCCACCTGCGGGCGCGCGACGGGAATGGTGGCGATCGCCTGGGCTGCGGTGGACGCCTCGCCGACCACCTGGATGTCCGGCTCCACCTCCAGCACCTGCCGGATGCCCCTGCGGACGATCTCGTGATCGTCCACCACGAAAACCGAGATGGTCACGGACTGGCCTCCACCGGCTCGGCCCCTGTCGTTGCACGTTCCCCGATGTTCACCCCGAGCGGCACCGCCCAGAGCACCCCGGTCCCGCCGTCCCCGGGCGGGTAGACGCGGCAGTGGCCGAGCATCTCGGCCGCCCGCCGGGTGATCCCGGCCAGCCCGCCGTGCTGGACCCGTTGCTCTGGTGGGATTCCCCGGCCGTCGTCCTCGACCAGCAACTCCAACCGGTTCGCGGCCACGGTCACGTTCACCCAGACCCGCCGCGCCGCCGCGTGTCTGACCACATTGGACAGTGTGGCGCGCAGTGTGGCGATGAGCTCGAGCTGGATGTCCGGCGGCACGCGGGAGTCCAACGGGCCTTCGAGCCGCACGGTCGGCTCGAACCCCCGCACCTGAGCCGACCGGGCCGGCTCACACTCCTGCCGGTTGAGCGCCTGCAGCCCGAGGCCGATCGCGAACAGCCGCTGGATCACCAGGTCGTGCAGGCCGCGGGCGATGCGGTCGCGCTCGTCGAAAACGGCGCGGTCGATCAGCTCGCGGACATCCACATCCTGGTCACCGCTCGGCACTGGCAGCTCCCAACCGTCCCGCCCGATCCCGGCCCCACCGTGAGATCGCCAACCACACTCTCCGTGATACACACCCGCTAATTGCTCACCGCGGGTGATAACGCGGCCTCGACAAGTAGGCGCAGATCCGCCTTTGCCCGCTGCCACCGCGCCTCCAACTCCGCCCTGTCGGACATGGACACGCCGAGCAAGAGAATGCCACGCACCGTGTCGAGGGCGGTGTACATGATATGCCGGAACCGTGGATCCGCCGCGTACTCACCGAACGCGGCTTTGGCGAACTCCAACAGCGAGGTCCGGGCTGCCGGCTCCACTAATGTGAGTTGTTTGCGCAGCTCCGGGTCGGTGCGCGCAGCCACCCACATTTCGATCGTAGCGTACTGGATCGGACCCTTGTGGACCTCCCACATCAGCTCCAGCGCCGCGTCGATGGGGTCTTCCGCCTGCCGGACCGACTCGATCTTGTCGAAGGCCAGCTCGGTGCGCTTGGCCGCGAGGTGCCGCACGGCCGCGGCGACCAGGTCGGCGCGGGTGGGGAAGTGGTGCACCTGCGCTCCGCGGGTCACCCCGGCGAGCTCGGTGACCTTGGTCGTCGTGGTGCCGGCGTAGCCGTAGCGGACCAGGCACTCCACCGTGGCGTCCAGCAGACGCTTGCGCATGGCGGCGCTGCGCTCCTGCTGGGTGCGTCCGGTCTTCGACGGCATGCCGATCAGTCTATTGATCCGTGCAGGTCTGCACCGAACTGTGCCGGCCGAGCGGGGGCGGGGCGCGCCGCCCCCGCTCGCGGTCAGCATCGCGCGCCCGCGGGTTGTTCCGGCATGGGGAAAATCCCTACTTGCCACGGGGATGTGCCGGGGGAGGACCAACGGCCAGATCGCCCGCCGGCTCGGGGTTACCGCGAAGACCGTGGAGAAGCACCTCGGCAGCACGATGTCCAAGCTCGGCGTGCGGTCCCGCGCCGCGGTCGCCGGCCTGGCCGGCTGGACCACGTGACGGTCATCTACGCACCGGCCGCAGCAGGCCGTACAGCGCGACCGCACCGGCCATGATCACCGCAGCCAGGCCGGCGGTGGAGGTCAGCGTGCCCAGGGCCGGGGCGGCCAGCGGGGAGACATGGGTGGCGGACTCGACCAGGACCGAGGCGGTCAGCAGGCCATAGCCGGCGACGCCGAGCTGAACGACGCGCAGCCGGCGGTGCTCGGGCCAGCGGGTGAATGTCAGCAGCCAGGCCAGGCCCGGGATCACCAGGATGGCGTGCATGGCGACGGCGTGCGCGGGCTTGAGGAAGCCGGCCGTGGTGTAGGCGAGTTGCGGGTCGTCCCGGGCCGCGGTGCCGGTGGCGATCATGGCGGCGCCGATGGCCATGGCGGCCAGGAGCACCACGAAACCGAAGCGCAGGGCCAGTTTCATGCTCGGCCGGGCGTCGGCGACCGCGCGGAACGCGGTGACCGTCCAGATCGCGACGGTGGCGACGATGACGAAGCCGCCGGCGGCCAGGGTCGCGGTGATCACCGTGTCCGGGCCGGTTTCGAAGTTGAAGTGGGACGGCACGCCGCGCCAGGCCTGCGTGGTCACCAGCGTCACCTCGGTGATCGAGGCGGCGGTGAACGCGCCGAGCACCCCGGCCCGGGTGCGCGGCCGCAGGTGCAGGAAGCTCGTGGCCCAGGTGACCGAGGCCAGGGTCAGGCCGAAGGACAGCCCGAACGTGGTGGGCTTGCGCAGGGACAGCGGGCCGGTCCAGGTCCCGCCGGAGATCACCAGCACGGCGAGGTGCGCCAGGCCGCTGGCGAACAGCACCGCCGCGACGACGTAGGCGACCCGCTCCGTGGTCTGGCCGCCGGTCCACGACCGCCGCAGCGACCGGGTGATCGAGCCGAGCTGCTCCTTGATCGACATTGGGTCTCACCTCCGGCTCTTAGCCTGGCCGGAGGGTGGTTTCGTGTCGTCGGCTTCGGACCGGCTTTGACGTTACGCGCTGCTCGGTACGGGTGCGCGCGGGCTACGCCTCCGGGCGTACCGGCTCGGGGCGCGGCGGCAGGGGGAGCGGCAGCGCCGGCAGCCCGTCGATGCTCGCCGGGTTGTACTCCTTGACCTCGCAGTACGCGGCGAACTCCGCCTCGCTCTTCTGCCCGAAATACCGCGCGTGAGTGTCTCGCTCCCCGACGTATTCCATGAACGGCACCGCGTACCCGCACGAGTCGCTGATTCGCTGCGCGGTCACCACGATGATCGCCCGCAGCCCCGGCCCGTCGACGCCCGGGTCGAAACGGGTCAGCAACTCGCTGAACCGTGGATCATCCCGGTACACCGGCTCTCCGGTCCCGTGCACCCGGAGAACCTTGGGCGGCCTGGTGAACGCGCACCACATCAACGTGATCCGCCCGTTCTCCCGCAGGTGCGCCATCGTCTCGGCGTGACTCCCGCCGAAGTCCAGGTACGCCACCGTCTTCTCGTCGAGCACGGCCAGCGTCCCGGCCCGCCCCTTCGGCGAGAGGTTGATGTGCCCGTCCCCGCCCAGCGGCGCCGTCGCCACGAAGAACATCTTCTGCTCCTCGATGAACTCCCGCAGCCGCCCGTCGATCCCCTCGTACACCTTGCCCATACGCGCATTATTCGGTGTGTTGGCCGCTCACGTCGCCATGTTTGCCCGTGGCGTCGCTGTGTTGGCTCGTGGCGTCGCCGTGTTATGACCTGCTTACTGGGAGGTCAAGGGCGACCTCGTGGTGCGTTACCCGCTCGTCCCAGTGGGTGAGGGCGGCGCGGGCGGTGTCTTCGAGGACGGCGAGCTCGTAGTCGTCGCCGGCGAAGGCGCGGACGGCGTCGAGGGTGGTGAAGTAGGTGATCGAGGTGAACAGCACCTCGTCGCCGTCGGGGCGGCTGAGCAGGCGGGCGCCGCGGAAACCGGCCACCTGGCCGAGATGCGCGGCGACGTCGGTCTCGTAGTGGCGGCGATAGTCGTCGGCGGTCTCGGATGTGGCCCAGCCGCGCCACATGCGGGCGATCATGACTTGGTGAAGTTCCGGCCGGCGAAGATGTCGTCGGGGAACGCGCCGGCGGCGACGACCTGGCGGGCGAGCGGCAGGGCGACGTCGTGCAGGCGATTGGCCTTGTCCGGGCCGAGCAGCGACCAGGGGCGCTCGGCGAGGCGGTTGGTGGCGTCCTCGAGGTCGCGGCGCAGGGCGGTGCCGCGCTCGGTGAGCCGGCCGCTCGCGTCGATCAGCCCGGCGTCCCGGGTCCGTTGCACGGCTTCGGCCCACTGGTCCTCGGACCAGCCGCGCAGCAGCTTGGCCGCCGGCTCGACGAACCCCGCACCGGTCGCGGTGTGCGTGACGAGCGCGGTCGGGCCGTCCAGCCCGCGGCTGACCAGGACCGCCACGTGCCCGTCGCCGCGGAACTCCCGCAGCAGGGTGGCCGCGTGCCAGAGCGCCAGGTGCGGCTCGTCCGGCCACGGCGCCTCGGCGTGCGCGGCGTACATCGGCCGCCCGGCCGGGAAGCACCCCTCGGCCGCCGCGCGGGCCAGGTTCGCGGCCTCGGCCAGCTCCGGCGAGCCGATGATCTCCGGCCCGAGCAGCCGGCGCAGCGCCGCCTCGGCGGCCGCGAACCGGCCGGCCACGATGTCCGCGGGGCTGGCCAGCGTCCACGCCCGCGGCACGAAGCGGCCGATCAGCTCGGGGTTGAACGTGTAGAACACCCCGGAGACGGCGCCGAGCGAGACCGCGCCGAGCGGCGCCACCCGGCTGGCCAGCGCGCACATCCGGCCGGGTCGCAGGCCCATGCCGGTCAGCACCTCCTGGAGCTCCGGCGCGAAATGGATCATGGCGTGCAGCGGCTCGAGGACTCGGTGGCAGCGCTCGGCGATGGGACGCATGAGCTGACCTTACGGAATGACCAGGGCCGTTGGGGAGTTGGTGATCGAGCGACGGGGCTCACAGGGCAGGGTGTCCGGGCCGGTGGCTAGGTTGTGGGGGACGGGGCAGGAGGGCCGATCGTGACCGAGGGTTTCGTGCCGACCGAGGCGGCGATCCGCCGCGCGCTGCGGCGGGCGCGGGACGGGGTGTCGCTGGATCCGGTCGAGGCAGAGGTGCTGCTGCACGCCCAGGGTTCGCAGCGCGACCAGCTTTTCGAGGCGGCGGCCAGGGTGCGGGACGCCGGCCTGGCCGCGGCCGGCCGCCCCGGCGTGATCACGTACTCGCGCAAGGTTTTCATCCCGCTCACCCGGCTGTGCCGGGACCGCTGCCACTACTGCACGTTCGTCACGGTGCCGCACAAGCTGCCGGCCGCGTACCTGAGCCCGGACGAGGTGCTGGAGATCGCCCGGCAGGGCGCGGCGATGGGGTGCAAGGAGGCGCTGTTCACGCTGGGCGACCGCCCGGAGGAGCGCTGGCCGGCGGCCCGGAAGTGGCTGGACGAGGCCGGGTACGCGGACACGCTGTCCTACGTGCGGGCCATGGCGATCCGGGTGCTGGAGGAGACCGGGCTGCTGCCGCACCTCAACCCCGGGGTGCTGAGCTGGACCGAGCTGCAGCGGCTCAAGCCGGTGGCGCCGTCGATGGGCATGATGCTGGAGACCACGGCGCGGCGGCTGTGGTCGGAGCCCGGCGGGCCGCACTTCGGCTCGCCGGACAAGGAGCCTGCGGTGCGGCTGCGGGTGCTGGAGGACGCGGGCCGCACCGCGATCCCGTTCACCACCGGCATCCTCATCGGCATCGGCGAGACGCTGGCCGAGCGGGTGGACGCGCTGTTCGCGATCCGCCGGGTGGCCCGGGAGTACGGCGGCATCCAGGAAGTGATCGTGCAGAACTTCCGGGCCAAGCCGGACACCGCGATGCGCGCCATGCCGGACGCCGAGGCCGGTGAGCTGGCCGCGACGGTGGCCGTGGCGCGGCTGGTGCTCGGGCCGAAGATGCGCGTGCAGGCGCCGCCGAACCTGATCGGCGACGAGTTCGAGTTGTTGCTGCGGGCCGGAATCGACGACTGGGGCGGGGTGTCGCCGCTGACTCCGGACCACGTCAACCCGGAGCGACCGTGGCCGCAGATCGACGCGCTGGCCTCGCGCACGGCCGGTGCGGGGTTCACGCTCGCCGAGCGGTTGACGATCTATCCGGAGTACGTCAAGCGCGGAGAACCCTGGCTGGACCCCAGGTTGCACGCGCATGTGTCCACATTGGCCGATCCGGAGACCGGCCTCGCGGTGGCCGGCCGGGTTCCGGTGGGCCGGCCGTGGCAGGAGCCGGAGGTGTTGCTCACCGGCTCGGGCCGCACGGATCTGTTCGCATCCATCGACATCTCCGGACGCAGCGCCGACCGCCGGGACGACTTCGACTCCGTATACGGCGACTGGGAGGAGGTGCGGGCCCGAGTGGGAAAGCAACGTCACGTTGCGTCCCATACGAGGGCGGAGTTCCGGGCTGCGCTCGGGCACGCTGAAAGTGACCCGAGTGGACTGTCTGATTCGGACGCTCTGGTTCTGCTTTCCGCGCAGCCGGGCGACGAGATCGACGCGCTTGCCGCGCTCGCCGACGACGTGCGCCGGGATGCCGTCGGTGACACCGTGACCTACGTGGTCACCCGGAACATCAACTTCACCAACGTCTGCTACACCGGTTGCCGCTTCTGCGCCTTCGCCCAGCGCCGCACCGACGCCGACGCCTACACCCTGTCCCTGGAGCAGGTCGGCCAGCGCGCCGAGCAGGCGTGGAGCGTCGGCGCCACCGAGGTGTGCATGCAGGGCGGCATCCACCCGGACCTGCCCGGCACCGCCTACTTCGACATCGCCGCCGAGGTCAAGCGCCGCGCCCCCGGCCTGCATGTGCACGCGTTCTCCCCGATGGAGGTGGTGAACGGCGCGAGCCGCACCGGACTGTCCATTGCGGACTGGCTGCGCGCGGCCCAGGCGGCCGGAGTCGACTCGCTGCCCGGCACCGCCGCGGAGATCCTCGACGACGACGTCCGCTGGGTGCTGACGAAGGGCAAGCTGCCCACCGCCACCTGGATCGACGTGGTCACCACCGCGCACTCCCTCGGCATCCCCACCACCTCCACGATGATGTACGGCCACGTCGACAACCCGCCCCACTGGGTCGCCCACCTCAAGCTCATCGCCGAGCTGCAGGCCCGCACCGGCGGCTTCACCGAGTTCGTGCTGCTTCCCTTCGTGCACACCAACGCCCCGCTCTACCTCGCCGGCATCGCCCGGCCCGGCCCCACCCCGCTGGAGAACCGTGCGGTGCACGCCCTCGCCCGGCTGCTCCTCCACGGCAAAATCGCCAACATCCAGACCAGCTGGGTCAAACTCGGCGACCACGGCGTGGTGGACGTGCTCCGCGGCGGCGTCAACGACCTCGGCGGCACCCTCATGGAGGAAACGATCAGCCGCATGGCCGGCTCCGAGAACGGCAGCTACAAAACCATCGCCGACCTCGAAGCCCTCGCCCACGCCGCCGGCCGCCCCGCCCGGGCGCGCACCACCACCTACGGCGAGGTCCCCGCCGAACGCCTCACCACCGCCCGCGCCCACGACGGAGTCTGGCGCCCCAACCTGCTCCCCGTCGTCGGCTAACTGACCCCCGCTTCTCGCACCGCACGCCACGCCAGCAGCCCGGCCCCGGTGCAGCCGGCGTTGTCCCCCAGCGCCGCCGGCACGATCTCCGGCCGCCGGTGAAACGTCAACCGCCCGGCAACCTCCTCCCGCAACGGCGCGAACAGCGCTTCCCCCGACTCGGCCAACCCGCCCCCGATCACAATGACCTCGGGCCCCAGCAACGCCGACGCCATGGTGAGCGCCGTCGCCAGCGCGCCTACGGCGTCGTCCCACACCTTCCGAGCCACCGGATCGCCGCCGGCCATCCGGCCGGCCACCTCATGCGCCCCCCGCACCGCCTCCCCGGTCTTCTCCCCGTACCGCCGCGCAATCGCCGACGCCGATGCCAGCGTCTCCAAACACCCCCGCGCCCCACACCCACACACCGTCCCGTGTGGATCGACCACGGCATGCCCGATCTCCCCGGCGAACCCGCCCGCCGTCAGCTCGTGCCCATCCACCATGAACGCCGCCGCGATCCCCGTCCCCACCGGCATGAACATGGCATTCCGCACCCCGACCGCCGCCCCGACGGTGAACTCGGCCAGCCCCCCGGTCCGCACATCGTGCCCGATCCTCAGTGGAAGCTTGGTGTGCTCCGCCAACCGCTCCCGTAGTGGTACGTCCCGCCAGCCAAGGTTCGCGGTGAACCTGACGATGCCCTGGTCGCCGTCCACGATTCCCGGAACGCACACGCCGATCCCGGTGACGGTGTTGTTCTGGGTCGCCGCGAGGTTGGACAGTTCGTCGGCTACCTCGGCGAGCTGATGCACGTCGACGATGCCGTCGGTGCGCCTGGTCGGGACCCTGATCGTGTGCACGGTGGCGAGGTCGGAGTCCACAAGGGCCGCTTTGATGGCGGTTCCACCAAGATCGATGGCGACCACGAGGTCCATGGGGGTCCTTCCGCTGTACTCCGGCTTGGGATCGATCCTGCACCATCGGGGTGTGGCTGGGGTGCTGGGTGGACCGTCCCGGCTTTGTCAGGGCTGCTCCCGCTTCCCCAGCGTCTCCTGGTTCCGCTGCCCTCAGCTATCACCATCATGATGCGACATAACAGTATCGGCGGTCTCTCACCTCCGAATTGGTTGACAGCGCCTCGTGGCGCACGCCGGGGTAGGCGCACCCTTTGTCGCGGGCGATGAGGGCTTTGCGTTGGGCGGGTTTGACCAGTCGGCGGGTGCGGCCGACGTCGAGGGGGACGGAGTCGCTGTTGGGCACGATGGGGATGAGGTCGGCGTCGCAGCTCAGGCGTCGGGCGGCGGAGGGGCACAGCGGGGTGCCGCTGTCCAGGGTGGCGGTGCCGACGGCGTCGGTGAGGACGTTGAGGTTGAGGTGTACGTTGAGGTGCGGCTTCTGCCCGCCCTGTTTGGGCAACCCATCCGACTTGGCCGCCAGGTGCACGACGTCGCACAGCGCGTCGCCCTGCCGCTCCGGCAGCGAGCGCGGATCCGGGGAACCATCCGGTTGCTTCTGGGGTTTGGTCAGCGGCCCGAACATCGCTTCGAGCTCGTCGGCGGTTTCGGCGTCCATCTGCCCGCGGTATTTGGCTCCGCCGTTGCGGGTGCGGGTGTAGTGGAAGGTGTTGGTCGGTTCGGCTTGTTCGGGTTCGAGTGTGGGGTTGGCGGGGTCCTGGTTGATGTGGGCCAGCAGGGTTTGGCCGTGCTTGGCGACCATGTGGGGGCTGCACACGCGGGCGGTGTCGGTCAGCGTGGTCTCCACCAGGTCGCGGTGCTCATAGCCGGCCCAGTTCGGGACTTCTTTCACGACCTTGGCGATGGCGTCCACGTGTTTGGGGTCCAGCGCGCCCTCGTGCAGGGCTTCGCGGACCTTGGGGAGTTTGGCGGGTGCGGTGTAGCCGATCGGGGTGACCGTCTCGGCCACGAGTTCGGCTTGGGAGACCATGCGGGTGGCGTCGTTGCGGGCGATGTGCAAAACCTCGGCCAGCAGTACCGGTAGGGTGGAGTAGCCGGCGTATTGCGCGGTTTGGGCGTGTTCCAATTCGGAGATCTTATCCAGCATCAATGCGTAGTCGCGGCGCATGCGAAGGGCGATCTCCTTGAGTGCGGCGAGGTGTGCCCCTCCGCTGAGAGTGTTGAGATCGAGCTCTTTCCGCACAGCTCTATTCTACCTGGATACCGCACTATTTCTGGGTGCACTAACGGGTGAAATTGTGTACCCCGGCGTCCTCGGGTTCGGGGGCGGCGCGCGGGTGGGGGGCAGGGCGTCCGCCCTGCCCGCGCGAAGCGCGCCCGTGGGGTCGCAGAGGCTCCGGGGTCAAGGGTCGCGGCCGACTTCTGCCGAACTGCGCACGTCGAGGCGTCTGGCCGCGATCGGCGAAGCCGACGCCGCAGGCGCCCTTGAGGCCGGAGGGGCGACCCCGCACAATGCGCGCCGCCCCCGAA
>NZ_DASYTH010000410.1:0-8729 GCF_036002505.1 Actinophytocola sp.
TCGAGGAAGTGCGCGGAGCAGGAGATGCACGGGTCGTAGTTGCGGATGGCCTGCTCGCACAGGTGGGTCAGGGCGTGGTCGTCCAGGTGCAGGTTGGCGTCGACGAGCCGGGCCAGGTCGGCCTCGATGGCGGCCTGGTTCTGCGCGGTCGGCGGGACGATGTCGGCCGAGGAGATCAGGCCCGTGCCGTCGAGCTCGTAGCGGTGGTAGAGCGTGCCGCGGGGTGCCTCGGTGGCTCCGTGGCCGGCACCCGGCCGCGGCTTGACGTCTACAAAGGACTGTTCGGGTGGCTCGTAGGAGCCGATCAGGCGGAGCGCCTCGTCGATCGCGTACACCACCTCGACGGCGCGGATCACGATGCTCTGGAAGGGATTGCGGCACACCGCGCCCAGCCCGGCCTCGGTGGCGACCTGCCGGGCGGTGGGGGAGAGCTGCGCGGAGTTGATCGCGTACCGGGCGATCGGGCCGGTCAGGAACTCCCGCCCGTCCAGCCGGGCATGCAGGGCGGTGGAGTGCGGCACCTGCTCCTCGACCACGTGCGTGGTGTACCCGGACAGCGGGAAGCCCGCTCCGGAAGCGGTGCGCGGCACTCCCGACTCGATGGCGTAGCGGTCGGGCTCGTGCAGGGCGAGGAGCTCGTGGGCCGGCGCCAGGTCCGGGAAGTCGAAAGTGGACACCCAGATCGCGGTGGCGATGGCCTGGTCCAACGCGGTGCGCAGCCGTTCGGCCAGCGGCGCCAGCTCGGCCCGGGTGGGCACCCGGTAGAACCCGCCGAGCCGCACGTTGATCGGGTGGATCGCGCGCCCGCCGACCAGGTCCATGATCGCGTTGCCGGCCTTCTTGAGCGCCAGCCCGCGTTCCACGACCTCCCGGTGGTCCTTGGCGAGGCTGATGGCGTCGGGGTAGCCGAGGAAGTCCGGCGCGTGCAGCAGGTAGATGTGCAGGGCGTGGCTGGAGATCCATTCGCCGCAGTAGAGCAGCCGGCGTAGGGCCGCGAGCTGGCCGCCGACCTCGACCCGGCAGGCGTCCTCGATCGCGGCGCAGGCGGAGAGCTGGTAGGCGACCGGGCAGATCCCGCAGATCCGCGCGGTGATGTCCGGCGGCTCGGTGAACGCCCGGCCGCGCAGGAACGCCTCGAAGAACCGGGGCGGCTCGTAGATCCGCATCGCCACGTGCTCCACCCGGCCGTCCCGCACGCTCACGTGCAGCGCGCCTTCGCCCTCGACCCTGGCCAGTCCGCTGACCTGGAGCTGCCGGTTAGCCCGGTGCGACATCGGCGGTCTCCTCCCGGTGGAACGCGGTGACGTTGAACGTGCGGAACACCCGGTGCAGCTCGTCCTCGCCCATGCCGCACCGGCGCAGCTGCGCGAGCAGCGCGGGCACGTTCGGCTGGCGCATCGGGCCGAAGCAGCCGAAGCAGCCGCGCCGGTAGGCCGGGCAGATCGCGCCGCAGCCGGCGTGCGTCACCGGTCCCAGGCAGGGTGTGCCGTGGGCGACCATGACGCAGGTGTAGCCGGCGCGCTTGCATTCGGTGCACACGCTGGTGTCCGGCAGGTTCGGCTTGCGGCCGGCGAGGAACGCGGTGAGCACCTCGAGCAGCTGGCGCTTGTCGATCGGGCAGCCGCGCAGCTCGTAGTCGACCGGCACGTGCGCGGAGATCGGGGTGCTGGTGGCGAGCGCGGCGATGTGCCGGGGTTGGGCGTAGACCAGCGAGCGGAACTCGTCGACGTCACCGAAGTTGCGCAGTGCCTGGATTCCGCCCGACGTGGCGCACGCGCCGATCACGATCAGCGTCCGCGACTGGTCCCGGATCCAGCGGATCCGCTCGGCCTCGTCCGGGGTGCTGACCGAACCCTCCACGATGGACACGTCGTACGGGCCGGGCTCGGTGTGGCTGGTGGCTTCCAGGAAGTGGCTGATGTGGACGGTCTCGGCCAGGGTGAGCAGCTCGTCCTCGCAGTCCAGCAGGGTCAGCTGGCAGCCGTCGCACGAGGTGAACTTCCAGACGGCGAGCGTCGGTGGGCTCATCACAGCTCCCGGGTCACGAGCAGCGGGGCGGCCACCGGGTAGGGCACGACCGGGCCGTCCCGGCAGAGCAGCAGCGGGCCGAGCTGGCAGTGCCCGCACAGCCCGATCCCGCACTTCATGTTGCGCTCCAACGACACCTGGATCCGCTGCGCGGGCATTCCGCGGTCCAGCAGCACCTTGGCAGAGAACCGCATCATCGGCTCCGGCCCGCACAGCAGCGCGGCCGTCCACTCCGGGAAGAGGTCGATCCCGGCCAGGGGCTTGGTGACCAGCCCGACGTTTCCGGTCCAGCCGTCCGTCGCGCGGTCCACGGTCACCACCAGCTCGACGTCCGCGCGGGCCGCCAGTGCGGCAAGTTCCTTGGTGAACAACAACTCGGCGGGGGTCTTCGCGCCGGCCACCAGCACGATCCGGCCGTAGCGCCGGCGGTGCCGCAGGGCGTGCAGCAGCGCCGGGCGCAGCGGGGCCAGCCCGATCCCGCCGGCGACCAGCAGCAGGTCGGCACCGGCCGGGAGGTCGAGCCGCCAGCCGGTGCCGAACGGTCCGCGCACGCCGACGGGCGTGCCCACCGGCGCGCACCGCAGCGCCTCGCTGACCGCGCCGACCCCGCGGATGGTCAACTCCAGCACGTCTTCGGCGGCCGGGTCGCCGCTGATCGAGATCGGGATCTCGCCGACCCCGAACACGTAGAGCATGGCGAACTGGCCCGGAAGGAATGGCCTGATCTGTTCTCCGCGGGAGAGCAGCACCAGGGTCGCGGTGTCCGTGGTCTCCCGGTGGCTGGCGCCGACGTGGTACTCCAGCGGCACCCACGGATCGGCCAGCACCCGCGGCTGGGCGATCTGGGACGTCATCGCGGTTCCTCCCCGGCTTCCGTGACCAGCGCGTCCACCTCGGCGGTGAGATCGATACCGACGGGGCACCAGGCGATGCACCGTCCACATCCGACACAACCGGAGCCGCCGAACTGGTCGTGCCAGGTGCCCAGCTTGTGCGTCAGCCACTGCCGGTACCGGCTCGCACCGGAGGTACGCACCTCGCCGCCGTGGATGTAGGAGTAGTCCAGCTCGAAGCAGGACGCCCAGTGCTGCCACCGCTCGGCGTGGTCACCGGTCAGATCGGTGACGTCCTCGGTGGTGGTGCAGAAACACGTGGGGCACACCATGGTGCAGTTGGCGCACGTCAGGCACCGGCTCGCGATCTCGGACCAGCGCTCGGACTCCCGCGTCGCGGCGAGCACGGCCGGCAGGTCGGCCGCCGGCATCCGGCGGCCCATCGCCGTGGCGGCCCGCGCCACCGCGGTTTCGGCGGCCTCGACCTCACCGGGACCGGCCGGCCGGGTGGGCAGCTCGGCCAGAACCTCGGCGCCGCGCTCGCTGCCGGCCTCGGTCAGGAAATGGTGCCCGCGCTGGTCGACGGATTCGGTCAGCACCAGGTCGTAGCCCGGCTGGTGGGGGGTGGGCCCTACCCCCTGCCCCCCGCAGGGGGGTGGGGGCTGGGGCGACACCGCCGGCCCGGTCCCCATCGAGACGCAGAAGCAGGTCTCGCCCGGGTCGGTGCAGTTCACCCCCACGATGAAGATCCCCTCCCGGCGCCGGTGGTACCGGCTGTCGGGATGCTCGCCGCGGTCCAGCACCCGGTCCAGCACGCGGATCGCGGCGAGGTCGCAGCCGCGCACCCCGAGGAAGGCGTACCGGGGCGGCTCGGAATCCGTTGCCGTGACGGTGAAGCCGGAGCCGTCCCGGTCGGCCGACCAGAGCTTCTCCCGGGCCGGATGCAGGAACTGCTTCCAGGACTGCGGTCCCGCCGAGTTCTTGAACGCGGCGCCGTCCGCGCGGCGCCACAGCCGGTACTGGCCCGGTCCGACCTCCACGCCCCAGCCGAACGGCAACTGGCTTGCCGAGGTCAGCTCGTCCAGCACGATCGCCTCGTCCCGCACGGTCGGCCCGATGACCCGGTACCCTCGCTCCATCAGGACCTCGACGAGCCGGTCGAGACCCTCGCGGCCGAGCACGACCATCGCCGCCTCCGTTGCTGGACAACTGTTCCGCTTCGATCGTCGCGTGCCGCCGGCCGGGGCCCCAGGGTCCATGGGCCGCCGCGGTAGGGACCAAAGGACCTCACGCCTGGTAGCCGAGCCTGGTCATCATCCCGGCCTCGGCGTGGTAGGCGTTGTGGCAGTGGATCATCCACTGGCCGGGGTTGTCGGCGTCGAAGTCGCCGGCCAGGGTCCGGCCGGGCAGCACGATGGCGGTGTCCTTGCGCGGGCCGGTGGTGCCGAGCTGGAAGGTGTGGCCGTGGACGTGCATCGGGTGCCACATCATGGTGGTGTTGACGAACTCGACCCGGACCCGCTGGCCTTCCCGGATCTGTGGTTTGCCGTCGATACCCCAGGAGTAGCCCATCATGCCGCCGGTGAGCACGAGCCGGTGCACGACGTCGGGCTGTTTGGCGGGCAGCATGGCGGCGGCGGTCGGGTGCAGGTCCGAATACCCGATGACGGAGCCGGTCGCCGCGGCCGGCCGGGGCGGGTCGCCGGTTGCCGTGCGCACCACGGCGAACGCGGAGCCCGATTTGCCTTCCGCTTGTGCGGTCAGGGGAAACCCGCCGTCGCCGAGGGTGGCCAGCACGTCGTAGCGCTCACCCATGCCGATCAGCAGGGCGTCGGTGTCCACCGGGGTGACCGCCCACCCGTCGGTATGGGTGACCGTCAGGCGATGGCCGCCGAGGGCGACCCGGAAGGCGGTGTCGGCGCCGGCGTTGAGGAACCGGATCCGGACGCGCTGCCCGGGTTTCGCGGTGAACGTGGCGGGTGCGGCCGGGACGCGCCCGTTGATCAGGTAGTGCGGGTAGGCCACGTCCCCACCGAGCCGCCGACCGTCCCTACCGGACATGGTGTGGCCGCCACGCCCCCGCAGCCCGGCGAGCACCTCGTCCGGCGTGGTGCCGGTGCCGTCGAGCCAGTCGTCGAGCACGACGGTCCACTCGGCGTCGTAGCCGCCGGGCTCGGCCGGGTCCTCGACGATGAGCGGTGCGTAGAGGCCGCGGTCGAGCTGCGTGCCGGTGTGCGGGTGGAACCAGTAGGTGCCCGGCGCGGCGGCGATGAAGCGGTAGGTGAACGTCTGCCCCGGGGTGATCACGGGCTGGGTGACGCCGGGGACACCGTCCATGTCGTTGCGCAGGGCCAGCCCGTGCCAGTGGACCGAGGTGTCCGCGGGGAGCCGGTTGACCAGCCGCGCCTCGACCAGGTCCCCGGCGCGGACCCGGATCTCGTGTCCCGGCAGGGTTCCGTCGTAGGTCCAGGTGCTGACCACGGGCCCGCCGAGGTCGATGCGGCCCTCGGTCGCGGTGAGCGTGACGGCGTGGGTCCGCCCGCTGCCGTGGCGGGCCGCCTCGACCTCACGCACCCGCGGGTCGGTCGGCTGGACCGGCCGGCTTTCGCTGGTGCAGGCGGACAGCAGGCCGAGGGGGACCGTGCCGAGGAAGGCGCGCCGGTTCATGTCAGCGTCCAACAGGCTCGCTCCGCTCGCGTGAGCGGGCCTTGACGTGGTGCCTTCCCTCCTGCGCTGCTCGGTCCCTCGCTGGCGCTCGCGCCCTGCGCTGCTCGTCCGGAAGACACCACCGGCCCGCTCATGTCAGCAGATCCGGGGCAGCTGCTCGCCGACGAGCATGTCCACGATGCGGGAGGAGCCGACCAGGGTGCGGGCGGTGACGCGGCCGGGCGGGCCGGCTGCGACCCGGCCGAGGACGCGCGCCCGGCACCCTTCGGGAAGCGCGCGCATCGCGGTGAGCACCCGGTCGGCGTGCTCCGGGGCGACGAGCGCGACCAGGCAGCCCTCGTTGGCCACGTGCAGCGGATCGAGGCCGAGCAGTTCGCAGAACGAGGCGACCGGCTGCGGCACCGGCAGGTCGGCGTCGGTGATCTCGATGGACACCGAGGAGGCCTCGGCGAGTTCGTTGAGGGCGCTGGCCAATCCACCGCGGGTGGGGTCGCGCAGGGCGTGCACGGCCGGTCCGGCGGCCCGGATCATGGTTTCCACCAACCGGTTCAGCGGTCGGCTGTCGGAGGTGAGGTCGCCGTCGAACCCGAGATCCCCGCGGGCGGCCAGGATCGCGGTGCCGTGCAGCCCGATCGGGCCGGACAGCAGCACGACGTCGCCGGGCCGGCCACCGGCGGCGCCGACCTCCGCGCCGGGCAGGCGCACCCCGATGCCGGTGGTGGTCAGGTAGATCCCGTCCGCGGCGCCCCGGCCGACCACCTTGGTGTCCCCGGCGATGATCCGCACCCCGGCCGCCCGCGCGGCCCGCGCCACCGAATCGGTGATCCGCTCGAGGTCGGCCAGCGGCAGGCCCTCCTCGACGATGTAGGACAGGGCCAGAGCGAGCGGGCGGGCGCCGCGCATCGCGACGTCGTTGACGGTGCCGTGCACGGCGAGCGAGCCGATGTCCCCGCCGGGGAAGAACCGCGGGGTCACCACGAAGCTGTCCGTGCTGACCACGATCTCCGGGGAGCCGGTGTCGAGCAGTCCGGCGTCCTCGAGCGGGCCGTCGAACCCGAGCCGCGGGGTGATCACCTCGGCGAGCAGCTCGGCCATGAGCGCCCCGCCGGAGCCGTGCCCGAGCAGCACCACCTCGGTCTCGTTGCGGGGCACCGGACAGGTCGCCGCGACGGGGTCGGTGAGGGTCATGACGCCTCCACTGTGGACGGTCGGCGGCCGGCCGCGTGGAACGCCGCGCAGGTGCCTTCGGCCGACACCATGGGCGCGCCGAGCGGGGTCCGCGGGGTGCACCGGACGCGGTAGGCGGTGCAGTCGGTGGGAAGTTTGGTGCCGCGCAGGATCTCGCCGGCGATGCACTCCGGGTTCTCCCGCACGGCAAGGGATTCGGTGCCGAACCGGGTTTCGGCGTCGTAGCCGGCGAACTCGGTGGACAGGCTCAGGCCGCTCTCCGGGATCCGGCCGATGCCGCGCCAGGCCCGGCCGGTCACCCGGAACACCCGGCGGATCGCCTGCTGTGCCTCGAGGTTGCCGTCGCGCCGCACGGCCCGGGCGTACTGGTTCTCCACCTCGGCCCGGCCCTCCTCGAGCTGCCGCACCGCCATCAGGATTCCCTCGAGCAGGTCGAGCGGTTCGAACCCGGTGACCACGATCGGGACCCGGTAGCGGGCGGCGATCGGCTCGTACTGGGTCCAGCCCATCACGGCGCACACGTGGCCGGCGGCGAGGAACGCGCGGACCTCGTTGTCCGGCGCGTCCAGGATCGCGGTGATCGCCGGCGGCACCAGGACGTGGCTGACCAGCATGCTGAAGTTGGTCAGCCCGGCGCGGGCGGCGTGCAGTACGGCCATCGCGTTGGCCGGGGCGGTGGTCTCGAACCCGACGGCGAAGAACACCACCTGCTTGTCCGGGTTGGCCGCGGCGATGCGTACGGCCTCCAGCGGGGTGTAGACCACCCGGACGTCGCCGCCACGGGCCTTGACCCCGAGCAGGTCGCCGGTGGTTCCCGGGACCCGGAGCATGTCGCCGTAGCTGGTGAAGATCACGCCGGGCCGGCCAGCGACGGCGACCGCCTTGTCGACCATCTCCAGTGGCGTGACGCACACCGGGCAGCCCGGCCCGTGGATCATGCGGATGCCGGCCGGCAGCAGCTCGTCGATGCCCTGCCGGACAATGGTGTGCGTCTGCCCGCCGCATACCTCCATGATCGTCCACGGCCGGGTCGCGGTGGCCCGCAGCTCGGCGAGCAACCGGCGGGCCAGCTCCGGGTCGCGGTACTCGTCCAGGTATCTCATGCCGGCCCCAGTTCCGTGGCCAGTGCGTCCGGCATCGCCCGCAGCACCGCCAATGTCTTGGCCGCCTCGTCCTCGTCGACCCGGCTGATGGCGAACCCGACGTGCACGATCACGTAGTCGCCGACCTCGGCCTCCGGCGTGTAGGCCAGGCAGACCGGCCGGCGCACGCCGCCGAAGTCCACCGTCCCGGTCCGCAGATCGGGTCGGCCCTCCGGCACGTCGACATCGAGGATCCGGCCCGGCACCCCTAGACACACAATAGATCACCCCAATCGGGCCGCGGCCACCACGGCCTGCCCGTAGCTGATACCCGCGTCGTTCATCGGCACCCGCTCCCCGGCGAACGGGCGCAACCCGGCCGCGGTGAGCCGGCGCAGCACGCCCTCGGTCAGGCGGCGGTTCTGGAACACCCCGCCCCCGAGGCAGACCGTTTCGAGGCCGGCGTCCGCGCAGGCCCGCTCGGCCAGCCGCGCGGCGACTTCCGCGATCGTGCTGTGGAACCGGGCGGCCAGCACGTCGACCGGCTCGCCGGACAGCAGCACCGCGCGCAGCGTCGGCACCGGGTCGTACACCCACAGACCGTCCACCGTGGTCAGTTGAAACGGCAGCGGGTCGCCGTCGGGGTGCCCGGCCGCGGCCGCCTCGAGCAGCACCGCGGCCTCACCCTCGTAGCCGCTGTCGTCGCAGATCCCCAGCAGCGCCGCCACCGCGTCGAACAGGCGCCCGGCGCTGGAGGCCAGCGGGCTGTTGAGCCGGCGCCCGACCATCGCGGCGACCGCGCCGGCCTCGCGGTCGCCCACCCGCTCGAGCAGGTCGCCGGCCAGCGGCCACTCCAGCGGCTCGGAGCCGCAGTCCTCCGCGCCGAACAGGTAGCCCAGCGCCATCCGGGCCGGCCGCCGCACCGCCGCCG
>NZ_DASYTH010000411.1:0-52990 GCF_036002505.1 Actinophytocola sp.
CCGAAAAACCCGCCGGACCTGCGCACCTCCTCCCCGGCTGCCGCCGCGCGCGCGGACAGGGGCAGGACGACCGCCCTGCCCGCGCCTTAGCGCCGCCCCACGGGTCGCAGAAGCTCCGGAGTCAACGATCGCCGCGCCAACCCACCCCCCACAGCACACCCCAACCACACCAGCGCGGCGACCGGCGAAACCGACGCCGAAGGCACCCTTGAGACCGGAGAAGCGACCCCGCACAATGCGCGCCGCGGCCACCCCCAACACCCCGAACTGCAGACCCAGCAACCCCAAATTGCGCACCCAGACGTGGCTACGGACCGCCCCAACACTCTGGGGCGGTCCGCGCTTTCGTTCTTAGACCCTCAGCCAGCGATCTTTCCGGAGAACGTCACGCTCGGCTTGCACTGGGTTTCGGGGGCGCCAGGAGTCTGGCAGACGACCTTGACCTCCAGTTTGCCGGGCGCGCCTGGCACGAACGTCAACGGTGCGATCGAGTGGTAGTCGTAGTCGCGGAAGTTGTTGAGTCCGAATTCGTAGAGAACCTTGCCACCGCGGAGGATCTGGATGGAGCCGGTGTCGCCGTGCGGGTTCTGCAGGAGCAGGTCCGTGATGACGAGTGTCTTGTCGCCTGGGATCGCCGGGTCGGCGTTGCCCTCCGTCTTGGTCTGGCCCGGGTTGGCTACGACGGCGATGCGGGTGTCGAAGGCGGTGCCTTTGGAGACGTCGACGCCGTTGGAGCCGGTGATGGCCGGCGGGGCGGGAGTGGCCGCTGCGCCGCCACCGGCCTTGGCCTCAGCGGCGGACGCTTTCTGTTCGGCGGCGCTGGCCTTTTGCTCGGCCTGGTCAACTTTCTGCTGGAGGGCGGCTTGCTGGGCGGCGACTTCGGTCTTGGCCGTCTCGCGGGCGGAGGAGGTGATGGTCGGCTTCACCACGGTGAACCACAGGGTGACCGCGACGACGGCGAGGGCGATCAGGGCGATCAGGGCGGGGAGCAGCCACTTCGGGAACAGCTGCTGCTGGACGACGGTGCCCTGGACGGTGGTGGGCGGGACGTCGCCGGCGAGGGCGGTGACCTGGAAGGGGTGGCGGCGTTCCGCGCCCTTGAGGAATCGGTCGTGGGGTTTGGCCGTCAACTTGAGGAACGCTGAGGTTCCTGGTTGGACGGTCAGGGTGGTGTAGTCGAGCCCCAGCTTCAGCGCGTCGTCGGGGTCGTTGGCGACCAGCTCGACGGGGATGGGGAAGTTGCCGGAGTTGTCGACCACGACCTCGTGGCGGGCCTTGGTACGGCACCGCGACGACTTGGGGGACAGCTCGACCTGGAGGTCGGTGAAGGGTTCGACCTGGACCGAACCTTCCTCGACGACAGAGCCCTGTGGCTCCTCGCGGGACATGACCCGCACCCCGAAGGGCACGAAGCCAGCCGGCACGGTCGAAGCCCGTGGCGGCGCGAACTTGACCCGGACGGCGCCCTCCTGGCCAGGCATCAAGTTGATGATGCGAGGCTCAATCTCGGTCCAGTCTTTGGCATCGCCGACGAGGTCCACGGTGAACTGGTCGACGAGCGTTCCGTTGTTTCGCACCTGGACGGTGGCGTCGACCGACCCGCCAGGGGTAACGGACAGCTGCCTACTCGCCAGCGACGTGGTGGCTCCCATGGCACGGAAGTGTGCATAGCGCGACCCATTGTGGACAGCTTTCGACAGGGAGCATGCCCGGGCAACCATACCTGCCCTATAGGGCGACACACGCCGTCCACTCCGCCACCCCGTGGCAACGACCGCGCTCCCCCGGCGTCCCCCTAGTGTTCCTCGCGGTGAACCACGCCTGGAGGTCGTGCCGTGCCCAAATCAGCTTTCCCCCGCCGCCCGGTCGTCGTTGCCGCGTCCACGTCGATGGTCGCCGCAACGACCCTCGCGTTACTGGTGAGCTCGGCCGCCGTCGCACCCCCCGCCGGCGCCGCGGTCGCCCCTGGCTCGACGCTGCGAGCCTCTGTCCAGGACGGCCAGAACAACGCCGACTCACCGCACGGCGGGGACGTCCCCATGATTTCCGCGGACGGCAACTCCATCGCGTTCAACAGCAACAAGAAGCTCGACCCGTCCCTCGACGTGGGCACCGGCTCAAGCTCGCCGTACTACCAGATCTTCGTGCGTGACCTGGTGCGCAACCGGACGATGATGATCAGCCGGGGAATCCACGAACCAGCGGTGATCGGGCTCGCCGGGAACCACCTGCTCGACCTGAACGGTGCCCGGGCGAACGCCCAGCAGGACACCGAGCATGAGGAACCACCGAACGGCGACAGCTTCGACCCGTCGATTTCGGCGGACGGCCGGTTCGTGGCGTTCGTGACGTACGCATCCAACATCTGGGGAAGCGTGACCCGGTCGCACCCGGGCGTGATCGTGTGCGACCGCGACCCGGACGGCGACCGAATCTTCGACGAGAACCGGACGAACTCCGACAACAACGTCCTGCGCGACTACAGCTGCTTCCGGGTCGACGACCCGCCCCCGGCGAACCAGGACGGTTTCGGGTGGGTCTCGAAGCCGAAGCTCTCCGCCGATGCCAGCCGAATCGTGTGGCACGATCACAGGTTCGTCTCGGACTGCTCCGAATGCTCGTTCCACGACGTAGACACGATCAAGACCGAGCCGCTGCCGCTCGTTCCAGGCCAGAACCAGGGCCGCCGGCAGCGCAGCCAGGTCCAAGAGGTCACCCCGAACGTCGGGACCTTCAACCGGGTGACGGCGCTGTTCGATCCGGCGATCTCCGGAGACGGCAATCACATCGTGATGCGGGCGGATGTCGAGGAGAACCCGAACGTCTGCGACTGCACCCACCGCTGGCACGAGATCGTCTCGTACAACCCGGGTAACGGGGACACCGTCCGGGTCGACCTCGACGCCGGCGGCAAAACGATCAGCACCACGCTCGGTGAGATGGTCAAGCGTCCGGCGGTCAACGGCAACGGCACGGTGATCGCGTTCGAGGGCGAGTTGTTCAACGACAGCGGCAACACCTCGAGGTTCGACCAGCCCAACGTGTATGTGGTCAACGTTGAATATAACCCAAAGAACCGGGTGACCCACTCGGAGATCGCGTCCAGAAACAACAAGAGTGAGCTGGTGAACGGCCAGCTGCCGGCCTTGTCCGCGGACGGCAGATATCTGGCGTTCACCACCGACGCGTTGCTCACCCACGACGGCGTCGACCAGCCGGCATCGGGTGCTGACGCCTTCAACTGCATCCACCAGCCGCGAGGCGATCTCGCCCACCGCCCGATGCTGAGTTTCGCCGCGTCGTTGCCGGGGCAGCGCGAGGGTGCAACGCGCACGTTCTGCCAGGTGGTCGTGCGGGACCTGATTGTGGACCAAGCACGGTTGCTTGCGGAGAGCCCGCGGCTGCCCGGCACGCTCACCTCCCCCGGCCGGTCCACGAACTGCACCAACGCACTCCCGTCGGGCGGGTCCTGCGCGGGACGGGGCAACAGCGACTTCCCGTCGCTGTCGGCGGACGGCTCGCGGATCGGCTACCACTCGGACGCTGGCGACCTCGTTGCCGGCGATGACGAGAACACCTTCGACGTTTTCGTGCGGACGCTCGAGCCGACACTGACGGCGGGCGCGCTGGACTTCGGGCCGGTGCAGTTGGGCACGAGCATCACCAGGACTGTGACCTTCCAGGAAGTCGGGAACGGGCCGCTGGTGGTCGACGCGGTCACCCTGGGCGGGACCAATGCCGCGGACTTCACGGTACTCGGGAACACCTGCGTGCCCGGCACACCTTTGCACCAAACCGGGACCTGTGCTGTAACGGTTGAGTTCGCGCCGCAGCTGGCCGGGAACCGAACCGGGCAACTGTCGTTGCGGGTGCGCGGGAGCCGCACGCCGTTCACCGTGCGGCTGGTGGGTTCCGGGACGGAGAAACCGGTGCCGCGGCAGGCGGAGTTCAAGGCGGAGCCGAGCCCGGTGGAGTTCGGTCAGCGGCTGCTGCTGTCACCGAGTCCGAACTCGACGATCACGGTGAGCAACACCGGTGAGACGCCATTGCAGGTGTCGAATGTGTCCGTGGTCGGGTCAACGCCCGGGGACTTCGCGATCGTCGGCAACACCTGTGCCGGGAACGCCGTACAGCCGAGCGGGTCCTGCACCGTGTCGGTGCGGTACACGCCGCAGGCGCCCGGGGATCGGGCGGCGACGTTGCAGTTCACCCACAATGGCCCCGGTGGCGTGAATCTGGTCGGCTTGCACGGGCTTACCGGGGCGCCGACGCTGGAGTTCAGTCCCGCCGTCACGCAGCCCGGGCGGGTGGTGACGGCGATCGGGAAGGGGTTCCCGCCGAACAAGAAGGTGTTCGTGACGTTCCCGAACGCGGTGGACAACACCACGGCGACGGCCGATGCGAACGGGAACTTCAGCGTGCAGCTGCTGATCTTCAAGAAGTCGAAGCCGGAGACCAGATCGGCGGTGGCCACTGTGGACGGGTTCCCGACGATCACGGCGAACGCGCCGTTGCTGATCGTGTTCCCGACGGTGAGTCCGGCGGACTTCGTGGTGCGCGGCTAGGAGGCTTGGGCGACGCCACCGTCCAGGGCGGGCAGCACGTCGGCGCAGAAGCGTTCGACGCTGGCCCGGGCGGTGGCGGCGTCGACGGCGCCGAAGTCGACCTGCCAGAGGAAGCCGTCGATGTCGAGGACTTCGGCGATGCTCTGGATGCGGTCGGCGACGTGGCCGGGGCTGCCGACGATGGCGCTGCCGATGGTGCGGAAGCTTTCCGGGGTCATGGCGCGGATGGCCCGGCTCATGCCGGTGTAGCCGCGGTAGTCGGTCGACGTCGCGGACGTCCAGGCGTCGGTGGAGGCGGCCCACACGTCGAGGTAGTGCGCCAGCAAGGGATCCGCGATTCGTTGGGCCTCGCGGTCGGTGGGGGCGACGAACAGCGGGAGGCTGGCGAGAACCCGGGGGCGGTCGCCGGGGGTGAAGGGCTCGAAGCTTTCGCGGTAGACGGCGATGTAGTCGGCGACCTCCTCGAGCGGGGTCAGCGCCGGGGTGACGAGCAGACCGTGGCCGTTCTCCCCGGCCCAGGCGAAGCTGGTGCGGGAGCGGACCGCGGCGATCCAGGTCGGCGGGTGCGGGCGCTGCACCGGGCGCGGCAGGATGGTGGCGTCGGTGAACCGGAAGTGCGGCGTGTCGACGGTGACGTTGGACTCCGTCCACAGGCGACGGACGGTGTTCACCGTGTCGATGAACCGCTCGCGGCTGCCGTCCATCGGCACCTCGAACGCCTCGAACTCGTACGGCAGGTAGGCGCGGGCGAAGCCGATGTCGAGGCGGCCGTTGCTGATCGCGTCCACCATCGCGGCTTCGGAGGCGAGCTGGATGGGGTGGTGGAACACCGGCAGCAGGCAGCCGGTCATCAGCCGCACCCGGCTGGTCATCGACGCCACGGAGGCCAGGAATCCCAACGGGTTGGGGCAGTAGCCGCCGTACGCCTTGAGGTAGTGCTCGGTGATCTTCACGTGGGAGAGGCCGGCCTCGTCGGCGAGCTTGGACAGGTCCAGCAGCATCCGGAAGTACTCCGGGGCCGGCAGCGTGTCGTGCTCGGCGTCGGGCAGGAACGACAGCCCGTGTTGCATGATCAGCCTCCTACAGCACCGCGAAGAAGAAGAACACCACGTGCGCCACGATCAGCGGCGCCAGGTCCGGCACCGCCCAGAACACCAGCCCGTGCACCACGCCCATGACCACGCCGCCGATCAGCGGGAACATCGCAGCCTGCCAGGAGGACATGAAGAACGCCTGCATCACCACGAACAGCACGATGGATGTGGTGAGCGCGACGACCGGGCCCGCGTCCCGCAGCCAGGTGATGGCCACGCCGCGGAACACCACCTCCTCCGAGGCCACCTGGATGCCGGTCAGCGCGATCGCCGCGGGCAGCGGCACCACCTTCAACGTGGTGAGGTGGTGCCGAATCCACCCGCCGCGCGAGCGCCCGAGCCAGGACCGCAGCGACGCGCCCTGGTCCTCCTCGTCCCGAGTGCGTACCCGCCCGGCAGCCACCGGCTTCTTCTGACTCGCCAGCGTGGCCTCGATGATCCCCCGGCACAGCAACGAACCCAGCGCCATCTGCCCGATCCCCAGCAGCGCGCCGAGCAGCAGCAGCTCCGGCCGGTTAACGCCGGTGAACAGGATCGACGGGCCGATCCCGCTGACCGTCAACAGGATCGTCACCAGCACGACGTGACTCGCCCCGGCCACGGCCAGCTCCAGCACGTCCGCCCGCTGCCCGGTGTCCCAGCGCGCCGCACCGACCTTCGTGTGCGCGGCAAGCCAGCGCGCCCCGCGGAAGAGCGCCGTCTTGCCCAGCCAGTAGTAGCCGATGACCACCAGTACCAGAACGAGAACGCGCAAAACGGTGCTCACGGCAGCACCTCACAGGTTCGGTCGGTGCCGTTGCGGCCGCTCGGCGGCGGGGTCGCGAGACACGCCGGGGTAGCCAAGTGGCGTTGGCGACTTGCGGCGGAGTGGGTGCGGAGCTCTAAAGATGGCTTGGGACGAGAGCAGGGGTGGCGCCTTTGGTCTGCAGGGCGCCGGTTTCCGGGCCAGGGGCGAGCGCGCACCCAGCAACGATCAAGATCAGCGATGGGTGCGGCTCTTCTGGAGGGACCGGGTGCAGTGAATGCCTCATTCAGTGCACTGGACGCAGTGAACGAGGCATTCAGTGCACGCCGACCCACCAAGCCAACCGGCAGCCCGCAACGCCACGCAACCACCCCGCTCATCGCCGCACCCCCCAGGCAGACGAGGCCGACCGCCGGTTGGTGACCTTGGGCGCGGCCCGGTGGTAGCGCCACACCCAGGCGTTGAAGATCAGGTGACCGATCACGGCCGGCACTACGGTCCCGGTGACCAGCACCGCCACCGTACACAGCGCCGCCAGCGGCAGCTTGGACAGCACCTGCCCCCAGCCGAAGAACACGTGCGACAGCGCGAAAACCAGCTGCACGCCGAGCACCGCGAACCCGGCCAGCACCGGAGAAGGCACCCGCAGAGCCAATGCCAGCAGCACCCCGCGGTGCACGACCTCCTCGGCCGCGGCCACCCCGAGCAGCAGCGGCAGCCGCACCTGGAGGTCCGCCGAGGTGGGCGCGAAGTCGTTGCGCGCCTCGGTGAGCCCGGTGCGCCGCGCCTGGCCTCCGGTCGAACCGGCCGCGACCCCCGCCGGCCGGGCGTGCCCGGACCGGAGCGCCACCGACCGGTTGTCCCGCACCGCATGCCCGTACCCGCGACCCCACCAGCCGGTGATCGCCCGGTCCAGCCGGATCACCGCGTACCCGACCGCCGGGCCGAGCAGCACACCGCCGGCCACGCCCCAGAAACCGCTCCCCCACGCCGGTGCCAGCACCAGGATGCCCAGCGGCACAACGGCTCCGAGTACGGTGATCATCGAGATCACCAGATGCAACCCGAGCAACGGCAACCGGCGCAGTCCCGCCCAGCGCGTGTGCAGGTGCGCGGCGATGGTGAGCCCGGCGAGGCCCACCACCGCCACCGTGGCGATCAGCAGCGCGCTGGTGTCGGCGGCCAGCGTGACAAGGGGTTCAGGGGAACGGGTGAGGGTCATAGCGGCGGAAGCCTCCGTGGGCGGCGAACCGCGGGTGCGCCGCCGTCGGCGCGCTGGGCAGCGGGAGCGTCAGCAGGTCCGGGCACCAGAACCGGGGCACCACGAAGCCGAGCGCGGCCGCGTCGGTGGTGGTCATGTCGCCGGCGTAGAGCCGTTTCCCGGTGTCCAGGAATGCCCTGATGTACGTCCGCACCGCCTCCGCAGGCGAGCCGGTGAAGTCCGGCGGCAGGTCGTCCACGCTCGTCTCGTCGCTGTCCGCGAACCGCTCGTCGACCACTTTGGACCCTTCTGGTGACGCGGCCAGCACCACGTTGCTCTCCAGGTCGAAGATCGCCTCACGGTCCACATCGGACTTGTCGACGCTTTCCTGCACCGCGGTCCAGGTGGCCAGCGCGCGCACCCCGACCGCTTCGAGAAACGCCTTGTACATGGCCCGTTCCAGGGCGCCGTCGATGCCGAGGCCGACCACCACGACCGGGATCTGGCCGCCGGGCTCACGGATCAGGCAGGCGATGGTGAACCCGGGCAGGTCGGGGCTGGGCAGCAGGTGGAACTCGGGCTTGCCACCGGCCGGGTGGGTGTGCCGGTCGATCAGCCGCATCAGCGCGGCGTTCCGGGCACCGGGCCGCAGCCGCACCGAACGGGTCGCGCCGTACCAGTGCCCGATGGCGGCGTCGATCTGCACCATCTCCTGCAGCGCGCCGAGCGCCGCCTTGTCATGGTCGGTGTGCGCCGCCGTCCCGGTGGTCACCGCCGGCTGGATCCACGGCTCGCCCTCGACATCGCGCACCACGTACCCGACCGTGGTGAGCTGCGACGGGATCCAGGTGTCCACTCCGGACCCGATGTCGATGAACCGGCTCCACCCCAACCGGTCCTCCGGCCGCGGCGCCCGGAACGGGAAGTCCTTCTTGGACAGTTGCCGCTCCGAGTACAGCACGTGCCGGCTGACCGGGAAGTGCGGCTCGCCGGCCAGCTCGGCCTCGGTGGCGTAGCGCACCGGGAACGAGCCGCTGACCGCCGCGACGTAGGCGGCGTAGCGCTCGACCACCTCGCCGAGCGTGCGGATGTGCGACTCGAACGGGCGGATGCCGTAGCCGCCGATGTGGTAGCTGCCCAGCTTCGGCTTCGTCTGGTCGCGCAGCACGTGCACCCCGGTCAGATCGCCGCCGGAGACCAGCAGTCGCGGCGCGTAGCGGGGCCGGGTCAGGAAACCGAGCTGCGGCATCAGCCCGCACAGCGGCGAGTGCATCCGGGCGCGCAACCGCGCGGTCTGCGCGTCGGGTGGTTCGACCAGCCGCAGGCCCGACTCGGTGCGCAGTTCAGGCATCGATCCACCGCCGCACGTCGAAGTACAGCTCGGTGCCGTCCCGCTCGGGAACCGTGCCGCAGGAAGGACATCCGGGCAGCCGCAGCACCTCGGAGTAGACCATCTCCATGGACGGCAGGTAGATCCCGAGCACCTTGCCCACGGTGCTGGTCGCGCCGGTGACCGCCATGTTCAGCGCCTCCAGCGCGGTGTGGCCGGCCAGCAGCGAGGCGAGCACGCCGCCGGTTCCCGCGCCCTGCACCGAGTTCAGCCCGCCGGCCCGGGACAGCGCTTCCTTGTACTTCTGGTAGCTCGCCGCCTCGCGCAGGTTCATCACCACGCGGGTCTCGAAGCAGGTGAAGCAGGCCGTGCTGTTCGGGATGAAGGTCGGCCCGATCAGCAGCAGCGGCCCGTCCGTGGCGGCCTGGATCCATTGCGTGCCAAGGGCGAGCGCGAGCCGGTTCAGCACCGCCAGCCGCAGCGGGTGCACCGAGTCGGACACGTGCACGAGGAAACACCCGCGCCAGTCCTCGAAGTTCTCCACGAACCGCTCGAACGCCAGGCCGTCCTCGAGCACCTCGAGCCTGCAGTTGTCGATCAGCGCCAGCTGCTCGCTGTGGTCGGCCGGCCCGATCACCTTGAGTTCCTCATGCGCGCCAAGGAGTTGGGTGACCGCAGCCACGCTCGAGCCGTCCCCGAGCACCCGCACCGTGTCGATGGCCGGGGTCTCCACCCGCCCGCCGACGGTGCGCTCGAGGAACGCGTCGAGCGCCGTGGACGGCCCGTTCTCCAGCACGGAAAGCTGGTCCAGGTGGTCGATCAGCGCCTCCAGCTCGGTGCGCGTGACGCCGACCTCCTTGGCCAGCTCGCCGCGCTCCTTGCTGCCGTCGAGCCCACGCACCAGCGCGGCCAGCCGGCCGGCGCCGCTGTGGTCGACCAGCGTGTACGACTGCGGGTTCCAGACCCCCGACCGCAGCTCCACCGTGTTCTCGTCGTGCGGGATCACCGAGAAGGTCGGCTTGATCCGCACGGTTCGACTGCCTCGTCGAGAAAACACCGTCTCTCCTTCCGGACGGGTCAACCCATGAGCGCCGCGGCGGTCATGGACAGGTCGGTACGGCCCTGTTTCGGTGCACTGAGGTACTGCAGCTCGATGAACGCGTCGGCGACCTCGTCCGGAACCAGGCGCAGGCCGTCAGCGTCGCGCACCACGGTCGTGACCGACTCGAAGAACTCCAGCAGGGTCCGGCACGCCCGAAGGTCGACGACCGCGTCGAGGTCCGTCCCGGTGCGCTCCTCCCAGAGCGTGCGGCTGGCGCCCTCGAACGTGGTCAGGGACTGGTACAGCATCCGCGGCGCGATGGCCGGCGAGGCCAGCTCATAGTCCTCCTCGAACGCCAGCGGATCCCGGTTGTACTCCAGCAGCTTTCCGCGGCTGTGCGACAGGTAGCGGCCGTCGAGCACGGACGTGGCGCCGGAACCGAACCCCACCCAGTCCGAGCGGAGCTGGAAGTAGGCGAGGTCGGAATGGCATTGCGGCACCCCGAAGTGGCTCATCGCGTACTCCGGGAAACCGTTCGCCACCAACATGTCCCGGCCGACCGCGTAACCGCGCTTCTGCTCGTCCCGGTCGATGCTGCGCCCGCCGCGGCCGAGCTGGCGGCGCATCACCGTGCCGTGTGCCGGCCGGTACGGGTAGAGCGCGACGTGCGTGATCGGCAGGTCCAGCGCCTGCCGGACCGCGTCCTCGATCTCGCTGGGCGGCTGGCCCGGGAAGCCGCAGATGAGGTCGATGGAGACGTCCTCGAACCCGGCCTCGGCGGCCAGCCGGATCGCCTTGTGCACCTGGCCGACGTCGTGGCTGCGGCCCAGAATCCGCAGCCGTTCGTCGTGAAAGGACTGCACGCCGCTGGACAGCCGGAAGAACCCGACTTCCCGGAACCTGGCCAGCTTCTCCGCGTCCAGCGAGTCCGGGCTGCACTCGATGGTCGACTCCAGCAGACCGTCCAGATCGAACACCGAGTGCAGCGCGTCCGCGATCCTGCCGATCTCGTCCACGGTCAGGATGCTCGCCGTGCCGCCGCCCCAGTACATGATGTTCGGTTTGTATCCGGCGTCCCGCAGCGCCCCGCCGCGCTCGACGATCTCGTGGCAGAGCGCGTCGACGTAGCGCATCCGCGGCTGCTCGGTCTCCCGCAGCAGGAGCTCCGAGGTGGGCACCTCGGTCACCCAGTCGCAGAAGTGGCATTTCGAACGGCAGAACGGGATGTGCACATAGACCAGCAGATCGCGGGCACTCATTCCGGCCGCCCCATGATCACCGAGTGGACCGCGGCGCGCAGCACGCCGTCGATGTCCAGCGCGGCGTGCACGGTGTCGTCCAGGAAGCTCGCGCAGTCGGACGAGCCGAGGCCGAGCGAGGTGGCCGCGAGGTGCACGTTTTGCGCGATACAGCCGGTCTCGTGCAGCACGAACCGCAGCCCGCGCGGGCCGTACTTGCGCATGCTGCGCCACGGGCTCGCCACCATCAGCAGGATCGCCGAGGCGGTGTCCAGCGCGATCGCGGTGCCCGGGTGGTCGAAGGCGTCCAGCACCCGGTCCACCACGCCCCGGTCGCCCTCCTTGACCAGCAGGTCGCGCACCGGCTGGTAGCGGTAGAGCCCGGTCGGCAGGCCCGCGATGTCCAGCGCCGCAACGTAAAGCGAGATCGGAAACAGACCGCCGCCGCTCGGCGCGGTGCGGAACCGGAACGTCTCCTGGCCGCCGCGCAGCAGCTCCACGTCGGCCTCCGCGGTGAGCCCGTCGGCCAGCCGCAGCACCGTGGCCAGCTCCGCGACCGCGATCGGGTCACCGCTGTACCGGCGGACGCTGCGCCGGCGCATCAGCGCCTCGCCGAGCTCCATCGTGGCCGGAACGCTGGCCGGCAGCGGGATCCGCTGGTGCTCGGCCACCGGGTCGTCGTCCACCTGGGCCAGCGTGGTCACCATGAGGTCGCCGAAGTAGTCCGAAGTGGACAACTGGCCCTCGCGGTCGTGCGCGCGGAGCCGGCTGGCCACCAGGAAGTCCTCGGCCACCCGGGAGGTGTCCGGCGCGGTCGGGGTGATGCCGAGGTTGTCGAAGCGAAGCTGGTTGGTGCGCACCCCGACCGCCGCCTTCGCCGGCGCAATCGTCCGGTAGGCGTTGATGCCCAGGCTGATCTGGGCGATTCCCGAATCCTGAGTCATGGCGGTCCTCACTCACTCAGCGGTTGAAGAGCTCGGTGGCGGCGGGCACCTTGCGGCTCAACGCGATCGACTGATCCTTGAGCTGGTCGGCGGTGACCGGGTTGGCGTACCGGCCCAGGGCGAACGTCGCGTGCGCCCACTCGTTCAGCTCGACGATGCCGAGCCGGTTGCCCTCCGGGTCGTTCAGGCTCGCGCCGCGGCCCATCGAGTCGCCGGCCTCGCCGCGGTAGAACGGGCTGTCCCGGAACTGGTCACGGAACTCGGCGCGAATGGACTTCGGCAGCGGCAGGTCGTACGGACCCGCGACCACGGTGCCGCCGGCAGTCTTCCAGGTCTCCATCGCCTCGTCGAGGTCGTCGACGGCGAACATGACCGTCACGCCCTCACCCGGAAAGTGCCGCTTGTTCACGGTGAGCAGGATTCCGTCGCTCGAGACCGGGGCGTGGAAGGAGATGTCGTAGGACAGTGATCGGGCCAGCTTCAGACCCAGAAACTGCTCGTACACCTCGATCCCGGCATCCACGTCGTCGACCGGAATGTTGATGATGACTGGCTTGGGGATCACGGTGTCTCCACTTTTTGGAGGTATGCTGGGAAGGTGTGGGTTACCGGGCGGCGATCACCCGCCCGGTAACCCATATCGTCATGCGATGGGACGGACCACCGCGCCGCACGAGGACGACGTGCAGCCCGCGCAGCAGGTCGACGCACCCGGCACCACGACCCCGAAGGCCGCGCTGTCGGCCGCCGACACCACACCCGGCTGCAGTGCCGAGCTGCGGTGCTCAACCACGACCACACTCTCGATCTTCATGGCGATTCACCTCCTGAACGGAACTTCTCCAGTGGATCTGTGAAGCGCCCAAAGATTGGGAGCGCCGGCTCGAACGCCGCTCAAGAAGTGATGGGAAACTCGCCCCACCCCAGATGTGTTGGCTGCTCACGTCACTGTGTTGGCCTCTCACGTAGGCGTGTTGGCTTGTCGCGCGATGCCGAACTCGTGACCGGCCAACACAACAGCGCCACGCGCCAACATGGCGACGCCAGATGCCAACACGCGGCGGGCGCGGCTCGCTCGTGGCTCGAGGACGGCTCGACGAATCACCCGCAGGCTCGGCCGCAGGGGGATGGTGGTAGCCGTCGTCGAGCCGGAGGCGAACAACATGGGAACGCCGGACTATGCGGTGCGGGTCCGTGACGTCCGGGTGACCTACCCGCGGGGCAACGTCGAAGCCCTGCGCGGGGTCACCCTGGACGTGGCGCTCGGGGAGCGGGTGTGCCTGCTCGGGCCGAACGGAGCCGGGAAGTCCACGCTCACCCACGTCATGCTGGGGTTGTTACGACCTGACACCGGCTCCGTAGGCGTGCTCGGTTCCTCGCCGCGGGAGGCCCTGGCGGCCGGCGGGGTCGGCGCGATGCTCCAGGAGACCGGGCTGATGCGCGACGTCCGGGTCGGCGAGCTGATCCGCCTGGTCACCGGGTTGTACGGCGCGCGGCGTTCGGCCGGCGAGGTGCTGGCCGAGGTCGGCCTCGCGGACCTGGCCCGGCGGCCGGTGACGGCCCTGTCCGGGGGGCAGCGGCAGCGGCTGAAGCTCGCGCTTGCCTTGTCCGGCAAGCCTTCGCTGCTGTTCCTCGACGAGCCGACGGTGGCCCTCGACGTGGCGGCGCGGCGCTCGTTCTGGACGGTGCTGACCGAGCGGGCGAGCACGGGCGTGACGGTTCTGTTCACCACGCACTACCTGGAGGAGGCCGAGCAGTTCGCCGACCGGGTCGTGGTGCTGCGCGACGGCTCCCTCGTCGCCGACGGAACCGTGCGGGAGGTCCGCTCCAGCGCCACCGGAAGCCGGATCTCCTTCTCCACCAAGGATTCCATCGACCCCGGCCGGCTGGCCCGGCTGCCCGGCGTGCGCGAGGTGGGCACCCGCGGCGGCGGCTACGTACTGACCACTTCGGACAGTGACCTGACGCTTCCCGCGCTGTACCAGAACGTCGACGGGATACACGACCTCAGCGTGGTGTCCGCGTCGCTCGAGGACGCCGTGGTCGGGCTGCTCGGCAAGGAGGCCTCGTAATGCTCCGCTACGCCCGGGTCGACGCGCTGTGCCTGGTGCGCAGCTTCTACTTCCTGGTCTTCTCGGTAGGCTTCGCCGCCGGCTTCTACCTCATGTTCACCGTCGTCGTCCGGGACGTGCTGTCCAGCAGTCCCGAGTTCGCCCGCAACTACATGCTGGCCATGTCCGTCTCCGGCGCCTTCTTCGGCGCGTTGAACGGTGGTGGCATCCGCCTCGGCGCCGAACGCGGCGACGGCTGGACCCGCCAGGTCCTCCTCACGCCCCTCTCCGGCCCGAGCTACCTGGGAGCCAAGGCCATCACCGCCTGGCTCCTCACCCTCCCCGCCGTCCTCGTCACCTTCCTCCTCGGCGCCCTCGTCAACAACGTCACCCTTCCGCCAACCCACTGGCTCGCCGCCATAGCCACCATCTGGTTCGCCAGCCTCACCTTCGTCGCCACCGGCCTCGCCATCGGCCTCCTCGCCACCGGCGAAGCCGCCCAGTTCGCCGCCCTCGCCGTCTTCTTCCCCCTGGCCATGCTCGGCGGCCTCTGGTTCCCCATCGACTCCCTTCCGCAGCTACTCCGCCACATCGCCGACTTCCTCCCCACCCGCGCGGTCTACCAACTCGCCGAATTCGCGATCAACAATGGAACCGGCTCCGCAATAAAACCGCTACTCGTGCTCACCGTGTGGACCGCCGCCCTCACCACACTGGTGCTCAGCCGCTCCCGTCCGGCGGTGCTGGTTCGGGTCTGACCCGGAATTGTCCCAAGGCGCGCTAGAGCACCCGATTGCCTGCTGTCACAGCCGGCATACGTGGCGTAATGTCAACATTACCGATACGTATTCGAGGTGGGAGCGGCGTGCGGTGACCAGCCCTGATGCGGAGGCCCCAACGCCGGGTGCGGCTGGGAAGGAGGTGAGCAACGCAGTCGCCGGCGGGGTGACCGGGGCGAGTGTGCAGGCTGGTGCCATTCACGGCGGCGTGCATGTCCACCATGGGCACCCACCCGCGACGCCGGCCATACCGCGGCAATTGAGACCCGCGCCGCCCTATTTCACCGACCGCCGGGCCGAGTTGGCGGAGCTGGACCGGATCGCCGGCGGTGAGCCGGAGCGGAGCGGGCCGGCGCTGGCGGTCATACACGGCCCGGGCGGAGTGGGCAAGAGCGCTCTGGCGCTGCGCTGGTTGCACGGCGCGGCGGATCAGTACCCCGACGGCCAGTTGTACGTGGACCTGGGCTTGGAAAGCACCTCCGGTCCATTGTTGAGTTCCGTGCTCGGCCGCTTTCTGCGCGCGCTGGGAATGGCGGGGGAACGCGTTCCGGCCGACCTCGGCGAGGCCGCCGCGCTCTTTCGGTCGGTCACGGCGGACCGGCGGATCGCCGTACTGGTGGACAACGCCGCGTCCGCCGCACAAGTCCGGACCTTGCTGCCAGCGTCACCGCTGAGCCTGGTCGTCGTGGCGACCCGATGGCGCTTGGGTGGTCTGGTCATGGACGGCGCGAAGTTCATGGAGCTGGTGCCACTCGGCGTTCGGGCCGGAACCGAGATGCTCACGCGCACCCTGGGCGACTCGCGCGTTTCGGGGGAGCTGGACGACGTCGAAAGACTGGTCGAGCTCTGTGGCGGGCTGCCCATCGCGCTGTCGATCGCCGGGGCGCGGCTGGCGACCCGGCCACGCTGGCCGGTCGCCCGGGTGGTCCGCGACCTGGCCGACGAGCAGCGGCGGCTGTCCGCGCTGTCGGTCGAAGAGGAGATTTCGGTGCACGGCGTGTTCGACCTCTCCTACGAGGGACTCTCGGACGTCGTGTCGCGCGCCTACCGGTGGCTGGGGCTGCATCCAGGCCCCGACTTCCGCGTCGGCGCCGCCGCGGCGGCGTTGGAGACCCCCGATGAGGACGCCTCCGAACTGCTGGAAACCCTGGTGGACGCGAGCCTGCTGCACGTGACCGAGACCGAGCGTTACTACTTCCACGATTTGATCCGGCTGCACGCCCGGCAGCGCGCCGAGGACAAGGACCCGCCGGAAACTCGAACCGGGGTCGTTCAACGCATCGTCGAGCACTACCTGTCTTCCGCCGTGCTGGCGGAATGTGTGGTCAGCCCGCTGGGGTGGCGGCTGGGTCCGCCCTGCCCGCGGCGGGAAGGCCCGGCAGGCGCGGACGGCACGGGCGTGGCGGCGGCGCTGAACGGCCTGGAATCGGAGCTGCCGAATCTGATGGCGGCACTGCGGGCTGCCGTCGATCACCATTTCGACAAGCTGGTATGGCAGCTGAGCGAGGCGATGTGGTCGCTCTTTCTTTATCGCAAGCATTTTCCCGACTGGATACTCGCCTACCAGCTCGGCAGCAAGGCCGCCGGCCGCAGCGGCAATCATGCGGCGAGGTCCCGGATGCACCACCATCTGGGATTTGCTTATCACAACCTGGGCCGGGCCGAAGATGCCGTCCGCCAGGGTGACGCCGCGCTGGCCGCCGCCCAGACCGCCGGGCAGTCCCGCATGGAGTCCGAAGCACTGAACCTGATCGGCATGGCGAACCGGGCCTGCGGACGTTACGACGAGGCGATCGACGTGCTGCGAAGAGCGGTCACCCTCGACAGTCGTGCCGGCCTGCTCCGCAACGAGTCGCTCGGCCGCCGCCGGCTCGGGCAGGCATTGGGTGCGGCCGGCCGGATCGACGAAGCCGTCGACGAGCTCAGCCTTGCCCGGCAGCAGGCCGCGGCGCTGCCCGACGCCCACGTCGAGGCCAACACCACGGTCTGGCTCGCCGACGCGCTGACCCGGGCCGGTCGCGCCGCCGAGGCCCTCGACCTGGCCACGGAGGCGTGGGCGACGCTGCGCGAGTCCGGGTCGAACCAGTACCGCGCGCACGTCCTGATGATCTGGGGTGAAGCCGCGGAGCGCCTCGACGATCTCACCACCGCGCGGGACCGCCTCACCCAGGCCCGGAACCTCTTCCGGGACCTCGGTCTACCGCATGTGGCCCGGGCGCAGGGACTGCTCGACCGCGTCGAGGCCCGGCTGTCCGGCTCATCGTGACCGGTACCGGGCAGCCAGGAGGTCGGGCAGGCGGTGGCCACCAGCAAGCCAGGGATAGAGACACACCGCACACAACGCGTCAGCCGTCACCAGGACGCGGTCCGCGTGCGTGCAGAACACAGTGCCGTCCCGGCCCGCGAGCACCCCGACGAGCGGGCGACCAGGCAGACCGGCAAGCCGCTCGGCGACGTTCAGCGCCTCGTGCACTGTTTCCTGGCGGCGGCCGAGCACGACGTCCGCGCTCTGCTGCCACCACCCGGTCGCCGGTTCGGTGGCGACGAGGAACCGATCGGCGACCGCACAAGGACATTGGATGAGCGGCATGGGTTGCGTACTCCACACCCACACGGCGCCACCGGCCGTAGCTTCGCTGTGCTGAACGCATCTGGCCAGCGTCCCGCCGGTAACCGACGGGCACCCGTTCAGCTCACGCAGAATTCGGTGCTGGCACGGCAGGTCGCTCATCGCGGCTCACCGGAACCTGTGATCGGCCTCGGTAGTGGCACCGGAGAAACGGGCAATGCTCGGACCGGCTCGTCAAGGTTGAGCAGGCGATACATCGTCCGGCGAAGAATGAGACCAGCCTCCCCAGGACGGGACGTGATCCGTTGCGGGATCGAATCCTGCCACGAACAGTCATGCACAGAAGCCATTGCGCGGATCTGGCCGGCCATCGGTTTGTCGGGCCGCAACCGCGGCGCGCACCTGCGCAGGGCGTCGGCCACCGAGCCGGACCGGATTTCCCGCTCGGGACAGGCGGCGAGCGCAACCGGCACACCGATCGCCGCACCGTAGCGGGTAACCGACCCGTGGTCTCCTATGAGCAGGTCCGAGGCGACGAGGGCGGCACGCCACCCTTCCTCCGGCGGCATGAGCAGCAGCCCGGCCCGCAGGGAGTCGGCCAGCCAGGCCCGCACCTGCCATTCGCCGTGCACGTTCCAGATGTTGGGATGCAGGATCGCCGCCACCCGGTATTCCTTGGCGGGCAACGCGTTCAGCAGCCGGTCCAGCAACTCCGGATGCCGGCCGAGGGTGGACTCCGGCTGCCAGGTCGAGGCGACCGTCACCAGCTTCTGCGTTTCCCCCACGCTCAGCGCACGCCGGTACTGGGCCCGAAACGGGACGCTCGCGACGATGCGGTCGTAACAGATGTCTCCCGCCACGACCGCCGCCGGAAGCGCTTGCGGGCACGATGTACGCAGGACCGCAAGCTCGTCATCATGGCTCAGCACCAACGCCGACACCACCAACCTGCCCCGGCACATCAGCGTCGCGCGATCCAGGTTGTGGGTAGGCTCCGCGTCGGGCCCGGCACTGCGCGCCCGCAGCAACGTCCGGACCGCGCCGGAACCATGCGGAATCAACATCACCCTGCCATGGAGTTGATCCACGCCGACCGGGCTCGCCGCCAACACGAGGTCGAACTCGTACTGCAACGCCTGATGCCACGGCAACACCAGTGCACCGTACGATCGCAGGAACTCTTCCACACCGTGGCACATCGCGCCGCCCGGCGCCGGTGCCACCGTGAACACCACCTGCACCCGATGGTCCGCCTCCAGCAACGGAAGCACATCCATCAACCGAGTTCCGGCGACGACGAACGGCACCACGACCAGCACCGTTCGAGCCCCCAGCCGCAACACCCGGTCCGCGGCGCCCATCCCGACCGGCCCGTTCACCCACGACAAACCCAGCATCACACCACCTCCCCGACCGGTCCAGCATGCCGCCGATGACTGGACGGGAACCGGTCTGCGCTCATGACAGTCCACCTCGACTAGACGAAGTGGACTCTCTGTCATGACGCGACAACCCCGTGGAATCACTCGACTTTCGCTCAGTTATTCCAGTGATCAGGGCTGGAAACGATCCGCGTCGAGCGATCGGGCCATATCCTGGCCATTTGTCGGACCGGACTTTCAATGCGCTTTCGGCGGGCTGGACAACGGCCAGTCGGCTACTCCAAATGCGCTACCGCAGGTTACAAGGTGGTCTCGGTAAGTCATAGGTCACGGTTTGATCAAGACCTCGTGCCGGACACTCGGAAGGTCCTCTTCTGTCCGGCCAGGGGAGCTGCTGGTGGACACCGCGTTTGGCATCCTGGGGCGAACGGCGTTACGCATTGACGGCAGGATCGAGGAGGGCTGGGGAGCACCCCGGGAACGTGCGGTTCTGGCTACCTTGCTGATCCGGCCGGGCCGGCCCATGCCGATCGGCACGCTCATCGAATGGGTGTGGCCGGAAGAAACCTCGCCGCCCCGAAATCCCGTGCCCACCTTCCACACCTACGCCACGCGTATCCGCCGGTCGCTGGAGCGGGTGGGCGTGCCGGTCGTCCTGGTCGGCGAGGACGGCAGCTACCGGCTCGAGATGGACCCGACCGAGGTTGACCTGCATCGCTTCCGGAGCCTCATGTCCGACGCCCGGTCCGAACTGCGGCGCGGGCGAGTCCCCCAGACGATCGTGCTCGCCACGGAGGCGGTCCGGTTATGGCGCGGGCGCCCGGTCGACGACCTGTCCAGCGAGCGGGCCCAAGCCTGGCGTACCCACCTCGTCCACGATGAATGGATCCCGGCAAACACCGTTCTGCTCGAGGCAATGCTCGCCGCCGGCGAGTTCAACGAGGCCCTCACCCGGCTCAACGACCTGCAGGCCGACCACGCGCACGATCTCAGCCTGGCCAAACTCCGCATGTCGGCCCTGCGCGGTCTGGCCCGTTCGTCGGAAGCCGACGCCTACTATTTCAGCATCCGGCGCCGCCTGCTCGCGGATGGCGACGAGCAGGCGGCGGATCACCTACGCCGGTACCACGAAAATCTCCGGTTCAGGGCCGGTGAAACGCATTCCGCCCCGCGGGTCGAGCCGACCACCCGGCCACGCCAGCTGCTCCATGACATCGCCGATTTTGTCGGCCGAACCGATCTGCTCCGGGCCCTGGACACGGCGACGACAAAACCTCCCGGCGAGCCCGCCGGCGGAGTCGTGATCCTCGACGGTATGGCCGGCGTCGGCAAGACCGCTCTTGCGGTCCATTGGGGTCACCTGGCCCGCCACCGCTTCCCGGACGGCGATTTCTTCTTCAACCTCAACGGTTTCGCCGACAGCGCCCCGGTTCAGCCGTCCAAAGTGGTCGATGACATGCTCATCGCGTTGGGCCATCCGCCGGATCGCAGCCTCGACCCGCGCTCGCGGGAACTGCTGCTGAGCCGCCTGCTCGCGAACCGGCGCACGCTGCTGGTGCTCGACAACGCACGCGGCACGGCCCAGGTGAGGGACCTGATCGCACTGCTGCCCAGCTGCCTGATTCTGGTCACGTCCAGACAGCGACTCACCACCCTGAGCGCGACGACCGGGGCGCGCCGGGTGCGGGTGGAACCCATGGCTCCGGCCGAGGCCACCGACCTCCTGCAAGCCCGTCTCGGCGAGCACCGCCAGGTCAAACACCACGATCTGGCCCGGCTGGTACAACTGTGCGGCGGTCTACCGCTACTGATCAACGTCCTCGCCGACCACATCGCCACCTCGGCACCCACCGAGCTCACCGGGTTCGCCCGGCACCTGGACCGCCGGCAACTGATCGCTCGCCTCGGCGAGGACGGCGACGGCTCGGCCGCGGCGGACTCCGTCCTCGGCTGGTCCTACCGACGCCTCGACAAACCCGAACAACGCCTCTTCCGCCTCCTCAGCCTGCATACCGGCCCCGAAATCGGCGTCGACGTCGCCATCGCCTGCGACGGCCGCACCCCCGCCGAAACCAAACGCAGCTTCGGCGTCCTGGCCGGCGCCCACCTCCTCGAACGCCCCCTGATCCTCGACCGCTACCGCTTCCACGACATCCTCCGCGAACTCGCCGCCCACTACGCCGCACTCGACGAAACCCCCGAATCCCGGGCGACTGCGGAACGGCGAATACTGACGTTCTACCTCCGCTCGGCCACCGCAGCCAATCGCGTTCTGTACCCCTATCGCATCAACCCGACGGAGTTCCCGGTCGAGGAGGGTGTCGAGCCGGTCATTTTCACCGGCATCGCCGAAGCAAAGTCATTCTTCAACGAGGAGCGGACCAACCTGACCGCCGCGGTGTCCTTCGCCGGTGCCCGGGGGCATCATGAGTACGCCTGGCGGCTGACCGACAATCTGACATCCTTCTTCGACCGGCACGGCTACTTCGAAGACAGCGTCGCGGTGCGCAAGGTCGCCGTTTCCTCGGCGCGGGCGGCCGGGCACCGCGATGGCGAGACGTCGTCCCTCGAAGGACTGGGCATGGTGTACGTGACGCTCGGCGACCACGTCCATGCCCAGGAGTGCTTTGACACCGGGCTCCGGCTCGCCGTGGAGGACCGGAACGAGCAGGCCCAGGCGACAACCCTGCATCACCTCGGCCGTCTGGAAATGCTTCGTGGCAATCCCACCGGAGCGGTCGACATGTACCGGCGATCTCTGGACGTCGCCCGGCGCATCGACGACCAGACCGGCCAATGCTGGACCCATTGCCGGGTCGGCGAGGCCCTGCGCAGCCTCGACCAGCATGACCAGGCACTGGTACACCTTTTTCAGGCACAGTGGTTTGCGCAGCGCATCGGCGAGCAGACGGCGCAGGCGACGAGCATGGCCACCATCGGTTCCATTTATCTCGACCGAGGAGACCACCGCGCCGCCCTGGCACACGCCGAGGAGGCCCTGAAACTCGCCGAGGCCATCCCGGACCTCGCCTGCACCGTGCACGCCTGCACAATTCTCGCCGAGGTCACCAGGGAATATGGCAACCTCGCTGCGGCCGCCGGGTATGCGATCCACGCGATTGACATCTGCGAGCGCACCAATAACGCTTCCGCCGAAGCCCGTTCACGCGAGGTCCTGGGAACCGTCCGATTTGCGAACGGCAGCGTTTCGGACGCGGTCTCCGTTTGGCGGCATGCGGCGGATTTGTACGACCGTACCGGAAATACGGCCCGCGCCGCCCTGCTTCGCGCCAAGATCGAGAAAACTCCCAACGGCGGTATCGACCTGCCCGCCGCGCGCCCGGCTTCGCCATCACCTGATCCGGCGAGCGATGCCACCAGGCCAGGGTCCGAGGACACGTCCCCCTGACGTGATTGGTCCAGTAGGGTGAGCCGAAGGCTCCGGACAGGGGACGTCAGTGGGTCCTCACCTGCGTGCCAGTCGGTCTAGCCGCCGTGGCAAGATGTCGGCGTGGAGGCAAGCCCGGGGACATTGACACTATCACTGATGACTGCGTGTCAACGTTGAACCGGTCTCGCAACCTGTGCCACTATGCGCTGTCCCACCGGCAATCGGGCACACCCCGCCTTCCGGAGCCCAAAGGAGAGTCCTTGCGAAAGAAAGTCATAGCCGTCGCGCTCACCCTCGCATGCTTATTGATGCATGACTACAACAGGCCTGCCCACTCGGACTCCAGATCTGAGTCTACCGCCGCCGCGGTACAGGCCTCGGTGTGAACGCAATGAGGTCTTTGACGAATTGGGATCGACTGATTCCGAACATCGTGGCCATCTCGTGGACAACAGCCCACTCCAGATGAGCAACCCCCGATCCACGCGGATCCTCGACGAGCCGTTTACGAGCCCACCTCCGTAACGGAAGAAGTCTTTTTTGTTTGTCGTGCAGCACCGCGTGGAGGTCAATTTGCAATCCAGTAGTCCGCAAGTCGACCTCTGCGCGCTGCATACTCCATTGCAGCAAGTCTGGCGCAGATACTCCCATAGCCCGGCAAATTTCTACAAAGCGCCTTATTGTGCATTGAATTGTGCCGCGCTCATACCCGGCTAACGTTTGTGAGTGGATTTCCTCAGGCAGCCTAGAAATTAGCTCTGTGCGCGTCCACCCAGCTATGTCCCGAGCCCGTCGCAGCTCCTCTCCGATCGCCTTTGCGATCTCGGCATCGCCTGCCTCCACATGATCGACATCCACTAAGCGACCCCTCCTCACAGTTGAACCGCAACCGGGCAAGGTCACTGACGTACATATGAGAGACACCCTCAAGTGTTTCGCCATGACGCGTGAAAACGCGGATTTCTAACCGGCCGCCGTCCATCGCCCACCCCGACCCCGAGGACACGAACAACCTGTGATACTGCCGAGCAAGTGGTGCTGGAGGCAACCCCCCGGCCACCCGCGCTAGGCGCTGAGAAACGGCACGACCACTTCGGCGAAGCTGTCGGGGTGCTCGCTGTGGATACGGTGGCCGACGTCGACGAGTGCTACGCGGGCGTTGGGGAGGACCATGGCCATCTCGTCGATGCGGTCCTGCGACACGTGGCTCGACGGGCCGCCCTTGAGCAGCAGGCTGGGCCCGGGGAACGATGCGAGCCGGGACCACCACAGCGGATCCGGGGTGCGGACCTGGCGGACGACGGTTCGGACCACGGCCCAGTCGAAGTCCACCGGCTCGGGCGGTCGGCGGGCGGCTCCGGCCAGCCGTCGTCGAACGGAACGTGTGGCGGTGGTGGGGCGTCCTCGATGACCAGCCGGCGGACCCGCCCAGGGTGCTGCCCGACGACGAGCGAGGCGACCGCGCCACCCATGGAGTGCCCGACGAGATCGACCAGCGACAGGCCGCGGGCGTCGAGGAAATTGATGACGTCGTCGACCATGAGCTGAAGGTGGTACGACGCTGTCCGCGAGCTCACCCCATGGCCGCGGAGGTCGAGGGCGATGGAGTGGCGGCCGGCGGAGGCGAGGGCGGCGGCGAAGTGGTCCCAGGTGGCGGATGAGCTGCCGAGGGCGTGCAGGAGGACCACGGGGAGGTCCTCCGGCACGCCGGCCTCGCGGTAGCCGAGCGTCACGCCGTCGAGATCAACGGTGCGAACGGTCACGACGCCAAGCTACCGGCTACTTCTTCTCGAACAGTTCGATCTCGGTGATGGCGAGGTTGGGTCCCTTCACCGACTGGTAAAACTCGACCACGTGGATTTCGACGCTGGACGCGCCTTCGCCGTTTTTGATGTCGTACTGGTTCGGGTCGGGATTGTCGAGGAGGTCGATGTCGCTGGTCTTGCCGGTGTTGAACACCAGGTGCAGCTTCCGGCCGCGGTGATTTGCCTGGAAGTCGTCGTTGGCGCCGTTGCGGATGATCGTGCGGGAGAGGTCGACGTTGCGGCCGAAGCTGAGCACGATCACCGGCTGCTGGGGGCCGTTGACCGGGGCGAGCCAGTAGGTGTTGCTGAAGCCGTCGACCGCTCTGTCGCAGCCGTGCTCGGGCGGGACCTGGGCGGGGCACTTGAAGTCGCCCTTGGTCGGCGACACCGGCGCGTACTGGGGGAAGATCAGCACCTCGACCTGGTGCTTCGCCGCGTTGAACTGCTTGTTGACGATTCCGCGGAACGGCGCCCACACGGCGTAGAGGATGCCGCCGACCAGCACCGCCACCGTGACCACCCGGCGCACGATCTTGAATGTGGTGCTGACCGCCGTGCCGACCGCGCTCTTGCCGCCCCGGCCGCGGCGCTTGGGCCGCTCGCCGGACTTGCGCTGTTTTGGGCCACCGCGTGGTAGGAGCTTGCGCCACCACGGCGTCTTGACCACCTCGGCCTCTTGCAGCGAGGCACCGCAGCGGCTGCAGAACTTCCGGGTCGGCTGGTTGCCCTCGCCGCAGTCACCGCAGATCAGGTCGCCCGGCTTCAGCCGGCGCGACGGCGGCTGCCGGCGGACGGCGGCCACCTTCTTCTGCGGCTCCTGGGGGATGACCGCGTCCGGCTGCGGCTTCGCCAGCGCCGAGCCCGCGACCGGGACGATCAGCTCCTTGGCCTCACCCTCGGTCGGCTTGGCCGGAGTTTGCGGCAACGCGGGCGGACCCGACGCCCCCGGTGGCTTGGCCGGCGGGCCGGGAGGTGCGGGCGGGACCAGTGCGGTCGGCGGTCCCGGTGGTTTGGTGGGTAGGCCGGGGGGCGGCAATGACGGTGGACCGGACGCGGCGGGCGGTTTGGGCGCCGGTGGGGCGGGAGGCTGGGGCAACGCCGGTGGCCCAGAGCTCCCTGCCGCGGGTGGCGCCGGTGGCCCGGCTGGCGGACCAGGCGGCCTCGGCGGCGCCCCCGGCGGCGCCGGAGGCGGACCGGCGCTCGCACCCGGAGGCGCGGGCGGCTTCGGCGGTCCAGGCGGCGGTGGCGCACCGGGCGGCCGGGGCGGACCCGCGGCACCCGGGGGACCGGGTGGGGCACCGGGCGGCCTCGGCGGACCGGGCGGGGCGCCCGGCGGTTTCGGCGGTCCAGGCGGACCGGCGGCACCGGACGGCCGGGGCGGGCCGGCACCGGGCGGACCGCCGGCACCGGGCAAACCCGGGCGGGCGGCACCGGGCGGACCGGCGGCACCTGGCAGACCTGGCCGGGCCGGGGTGGCCGCGGGCGGGACCGGATCCCGGTCGCCGACGTCCATGTAGATCACGGACTGGATCCGGGAGAAGAAGCCGCGCTTCTGCGGCGGCTCCTCTTCCTCCGCCTCGACCACCGGCACCGCGACCGGCTTCAGCTTTTCCCCTGTCCACTCCAGGAACGCCCCGCACGATCCGCAGAACGCGTCGGTCTCCCTGTTGTGGAAGCCGCAACTTTTACAAACGATCACGGCCGATCCACCTCCACTCTGTGCACGACGTGCGCCGGCTTGGCCGCCGCCACCGCCGCGTCGACAAGATCCATCGGCACGGTGGACGGGTCGTGGACCCGAATCCGCACCGCGAGCCGGGGGCTGGACACCCCGGGCAGCTCCGCGTTCGGGCTCTTGGACCACCCGACCCCGCCACTGTCCGCGACTTCCACCCGCCCACCGGTCAGCACCTGTAGGTTCGCTCGCAGACCGGCAACCGTTCCACGCATGCGGTACATCTCCACGGCGGTGGCCAGAACCGCGCGGCGGCGCTCGATCGGCCAGCCCTCCTCCATGTGGATGCCCACCCAGCCGGCCATCCAGTTCAGGAAGTCCTCCGGTGCGACATGCGGGTCGAAATAGTCGACCAGACAGTCCAAGGTGGCCAGAATCGGCGCGAGCACGTCGTCGAAGCCGCCCATGAACCGCCCGGTGAACGGATCCTCCTGGTACACCGCGGGCAGCAGGTCGATGAACGGGGCGGCGCTCGCCAGGCCCGGTACCAAACCGCGCATCAGTGGTCCTCCACCCGGACGTGGTGCTCGTAGCTGAAGATCAGACTGTGCGGGTCGACGTCGAGCCGCTGGGCCTCCTCGCCGCGCTCGCCGGTGACCGGGTTCGCCCCGAACAGCCGCACGTCCTCGACCAGGTCGACGCCGCGAACCCGTTGCAGCAGCGCGTAGACGTCGCCGGCCTGCACCGGACGCCCGAACGGCCAGCCCTTTCCGTCCGGCCCGCCGCTGATCGGGTTGAGGTGCTTGTACAGCGCCTCGAGCGCGTCCGCCCGCACCCGCGCGGTGTCCAGCCGCGGCCGGGCGATCACCCGGGCCACCACGGTGACGCCGCGGTACTTCGGTGGGGACACCAGCACCCGGGTGCCGATCAGCCGCACCTCGTCCAGCCGCTCGCTGATCCGGGCCAGGGTTTCCTCCCCCGGCACCAACTCGGCGAAGTCGATCTTGCCGGCGACCTGGGCCGCGGCCGGCACGATCAGCACCCGCACCGCGCCGGCGTCCACGTCGTCGTCGCCGGCGGTAACGCAGCGGACCCGGGCCACGTCCGGCGCGGCCTCCTGGGTGATCGCCTCGTAGTCCTCCGCGGTGACCGCACGGCTGCGGGTGCGCAGCAGGATGGGGCCGCGGGACTTGGCCTCCTCGACGGTCTCCCCGTCCACGCCACCCCACGCCCCGTCCAGGTTCTCCACCCGCGCCACGAACGGGATCGACGACTTCAGCGTCTGGATCGTGCCCTTGCCGACGTTGCCCACCCGGCCGCCGCCGGTGGCGTAGCGCCGCAACCGGATCGTGCTGCCGTACTCGGGAACCGCGCCGTACTGCCGGGTGCCGCCGTCCTCCTCGCGGATGACCGGTCCAAAGGAGATGGTGCCGGACTCACCGTCCAAAATGTAGTGCCGGTCGTTCGGGCTGCTGCCGGCGAAGTGCTGCACCGAGGTCCACTCGACCCAGCCGCCCTCCGAGGTGGTCTCCAGCATCGCCGCGCCGGCCCCGATCACCACCGGTCGGCGCAGGGTGGTGAACTCCTGCCCCGGCACGCCTTCGGAAAGGCCCAGCACCTCCTCGTTGACGATCTCGCAGTGATCGCACTCGACGGTGCCGCCGATCGTGCTCGCGGACAGGCCGGTGATCACCGGGGAGGCGTTGTACTTCGGGAAGTCCGCGTCGACCTCGATCACCCGGGCGCGCAGCCAGCCGGCCCGCTCGCCGCCGAGCACCGAGGCGTCGTGGTCGGCCGGCATGTGCACGTGGATCTCGCCGTTGGCGTTGAGCGCGCCGGTGCCGTCGTGGCTGACCCGGCACTTCTTCCATTCCTTGCCGTTCCACGCCTCCCAGACCAGCGGCGGGTGGTCCGGATGGACGCCGACACCCTCGACCCGGCAGTGCACGTCCAGCCGCACCACGCAGTTCGGCACGGCGGTGGACAGGCCCACCAGCAGCGTGTCCCCCACCGCCGGCAGCTCGGCGAACGCCGGGAACGGCTGGTTCATCTTCAGCTCGTCGGTGCGGTCGTCGACGGAATCCTCCTGGGCGCCCTGGGTGGCGACCCGGTCCAGCACGCACGGGATGATCTGCATGTCCTGGTTCGTGCTGAACACGATGGATTCGTCGGTCTCGGTGCGCATCGTGGCCACCGACGTGCCGGCCGGGATGCCGACCGAGGTGATCGCCGGGGCGGAGAGCCAGAACGTCACGTCGACCTGCGCGGGCGTGGCCGGGATCAGCCGCAGCCCGATCAGCTCCAGGAACTTGACGTACAGCCGGTCCGGCACCTGGTTGAGCCGGAACAGCAGCTGGTCGGTCATGAACGCGAACGTCTCGATCAGCGTCACGCCCGGGTCGGACACGTTGTGGTCCGTCCACTCCGGACAGCGGCGCATCACCATCCGCTTGGCGTCGTCGACCAGATCCTGGAACCGCCGGTCGTCCAGGTTGGGAGTGGGCAGCGCCATCAGTAGTCACTCCCGTCGTCGGGGATCGTGTAGAACGGGAAAACCAGGTTGCGGCGGTCGTTGGTGTCCTTCACCACGTACTGGATATCGATGTAAAGCGCGCCTTCGTCACTGGGATCCGGGATAACGAGCACCGCCTCGATGTTCACCCGCGGCTCCCAGCGCAGCAGGGCGTTGCGCACCTCGTGCGAAAGCTCGGCGATGGTCTCGATGTTGACCGGCCGGAACACGAAGTCGCGGATGCGGCTGCCGAACTCGGGCCGCATCGGGCGCTCGCCCGGATAGGTCGACAGGATCAGGCGCATCGCCTGCTCCAGCTCGACCTCCCGGCGGACGAGGGCGATCCCGCCCTGCGGCCCGACGCCGAGTGGAAACGCCCACCCGGCGCCGATGAAGTCCTGCGTCATCGTGATCCCATCCCTACAGCGAACTAGTTGAGCTTGAGCATGGAGCCCTTGACCTCGGTGATCGCCGAGCTCTCGATCTTCACGCCGAGCTTGCCGTTCAGCTCCAGCTGGCCGTCCGTCGTGATCTTCAGCCCGCCGGCCCCCGCCTTGATCTCGATCGCGCCCATGCCGGGGCACTCGATGGTCAGCGTGCCGTTGGGCGACTTGCTCACCGGCGGCGCCGGGTTGCAGGTCAGGCTCACCGTGCCGCCGGCCTGATCGATCTTCAGCGCGAGCTTGTCGTCCTTGGTGCCCAGCACGATCTCGGACTTGTTGGGCGGCAACGATCCCGGCGGGCCGGGCGGCAGGTCGTCGGTGAACTTCAACCGGTTCCCGCCGGACGTGGCGATGCCGCGCTCCACCACGTTCCCGCCACCGTCCACCGCGGTCGCCAGGTGCCCGAAGTCGGAGTTGTCGTTGATCAGCCCGCCGAGCACGTACGGCCGGCGCGGATCACCGAACTCGAAGCCGATCAGCACCTCGTCGCCGACCTCCGGCGGGTACAGGGTGCCGCTGCGGGACCCGGCCCCGGGGTAGGCCACCCGCGCCCAGTCCGACTCGTAGTTCGACGACAGCCAGGGCAGCGCGACCTTGACCTTCCCCTTCTTGTCCGGGTCCTTGATGTTGGTGACCACGCCGCAGACCAGCCCGTTGATCGTGGCGGACGAGCCCGGGCCGGCCCCGCCGGTCAACCCGAGCAGCGAGCGGTCCTGCCGGCCGCTGACCCAGAACTTCGTGTGGTAGCCCCGTTCCTCGGGGTCGAACACGTGCCGGGCGTTGGTCACCACCCATTTGCCGGCGAACTGCTCGGGCACGCCGGCGATCTCCACCTCGGCCCCGGCCTGGATCTTGGGGTCACCCAGCGCGTCGCCCTCGGCCTCGGCGAAGGTGCTGGAGATGTGATCGGCCAGGCCCTTCGCGGCCTCCTCGGCGGCGTTGTCCGCGGCCGAGCCGATCCCGAGCGGGCGGTCCACCACGACGTAGGCGGTGTTGCTCGAGGCGGTGCCCAGGTCGATCTTCGGCAGACCCGGGATCTGGGGAATCGAGGGCAGCTTCGGGATCGGGATCAGCCCGTCGGTGAACGAGTTGGCCAGATCCGCCGGCTCCTGGTCCTTGATCGTCGCGGTGCCGGTCGCGGCGTCCGCCGTGGCCACCGCCACCCGCGCGCCCTTCGGATCCCACACCCGCACCTCGACGTCCGGGGTGATGTTCGCCGCGGAGATCCGCGGCAGGAACGTCAGCAGGTTGTCCTTGAACGTCAGCTTGTCGCTCAGCCCCAGAAAACTCGCCGCGGCGGAGGCGACGGCCCCGAGCGCACCACCGAGTCCGCCGCCGTCCTTGCGGCCGGATGCCTTGCGGAAGAAGAACTCCCCGCCGACGACCCCGGTCTCGAAGCCGATCTCCCTGGCCCGCTGGGTGAGGAAGTCCCAGTCGGTCTGGGAAACCTGCGCGATGTGGTCGTGGGTGGTCTTCGTCTGCTCGATCGTGCCGATCTTCAGCCCGGCGTCCTTGGCCACCTTCTCGGCGATGTCGGAGTCCTTCATGTTCACGAACGTCCGGGTGCGCTTGGCCCGCTGCAGCCGGTGCGCCTTCTCGTAGCCGCGCACCACCGAGAAGATCAGGCCCTCCTGGCAGATCGCCTCGATCGAGGTGATCTCGCCCTTGATCAGCGACGTGGTGCTGTCCTCGTCCGCCCGGCCGGCCTTGATCTCGATCACCGTGCCGATGGTCAGGCCGGCGTCCTTGATCAGGGTGCCTTCCTCGTCGGTGAACGTGAGCTCGAACATGTCCGGCAGGTGCAGGTGGGTGTCCACCACCCCGCGGACCAGGTTCGGCGTGACCGTGGGCGAGAGCGGCAGGCCGATCGGGTAGCCCACCTTGATCGACGGCCAGACCACCGCGGTCCGGTCGCCGCCGCCGAGCAACCCGCCCATCAGGCGGTCCCGTTCGTGAGCTCGTCCGCGTTGGGCAGGTAGACCGTCTGGCCGGGACGAATCCGGGCCGGGTCCTGGATCCGGTTGACCTCGGCGATCTTGCGCCACAGGGCCGGCGTGCCGTAGTTGGTCATGGCGATGGACTGCAGGGACTCGCCGTCCCCGACGACGTGCCGGCGCCGGCCGATCAGCCCGCCGGAGGTCGGGTTCTGCGGCAGGCTGCCGAGCAGGGTCGGCACCTCGAGCATGGTCAGGCCGACCTCGGCCCGGATCGGGATTCCCGCTGCGGTGAACCGCTTGTACGTGATCGTGCAGCCGGTCAGCTTGACCGAGTACATGAAGCCGACCATCGGCGGGCCCCACTGGAAGGTCAGCTCCGGCGGCTGGGTCTTCAGGTTCGACCCGGTGATGGCCTTGAGCAACTGGCCGAGGAAGCCGGCGTCCGGGGCCACCCAGGTGAGCAGCGTGTCGCAGCGCAGCTTCGTGTCCCAGCCCTCGAACGTCGTCTTGAGGGTGATCTTCGAGCCGTTCGGCACCTTCTTCGTGCTGTTGTTGGAGCCGTTCGCGCCCGGCCGCGCCGCGGTGGACGTGCTGCTCGACCGGTTGAACGCCATCTCCGACGGGTTGAAGTCGAAGATCACCAACCCGACGTTCGGCAGCGTCGTGCAGCGCAGTGAGGCGGGCACCTTGGCCCCGGCCAGCGCCGCGATCCCGATCCCGGCGCCGATCGCCAGGTTCGCACCCATGCCGACCGCTGCGCCAACTCCGATGCTCATCGCGGCACTCCTCGTTCTCTAGTCCACAATGGACTGCGTCCTTTTGTTGTCTCGATGGCGTAGAGCGCCAGTCATCACAGGAAGCCCTCGTGGGCCAGTTCCAGGCTCTCGATCGCCACGCCGAGCGTCGACGCGTCCAGGTCCGGCCCCTTCCAGCTGGCCGGGTACACGTTGCGCAAGGTCCAGTCGCACACCTTCACACCCTTCGCGTCGTACAGGGTGATCGTCGCGTGCCCGCCCGAGCCGCCCATCCCGACCATGCGCCGCAGCGCCGAACTGCCGCTGCTGAGACCGTCGATCCAGTTGGCCGCCCGATCCTTGAGCCAGTCCTGCACCTTCTTGGTGCCATCGGCGTTCATGGCCCGGGTCAGCGTGACGTTCGGGTACTGGATGTGGCCCTGCAGGATCGGCTCGTACTGGTAGTTGCCGCCCTCTTTGATCGGCTCCGGGTTGAACTTCACCTGCAGCCCCTGGCAGCGCGCCCAACCACCCAGGTCGACACCCGAGATCGACACGTGGAAGCGCGCGGTCAGGGCGAGCATGCTGGTCAGGCTGAGCGTCATGACCTACCTCCTCTTGTCACCCGCTGGTTCCGCGCCGGCTCAGGCGAGCTTCTTCTCGTCCTTGAGGAACCCGCGGTGGGCGAGCTCGAGCGTCTCGATGGACACCGAGCTCGCGCCCGCGTCCATGCTCGAGACCGACCACTTGACCGGCATGACGTCGCGCAACTCCCAGTCGGCGCCCGGAATGTCCTTGCCGTGCGCGTCCATGATCTTGATCAGGCCGACGAACGGCTCGAAGTTGAACGAGTTGGCGTCCAGCCACTCGCGCACCTTCTTGGTCTCGTCGGAGATCGCCCGGACCAGCTTCACGTTGGTGTACTTGGTGTTTCCGGGAAAGTAGAACCGGTCGTTCCCGCCGTCGCCGGCGCGGTACTCGGCCACGTCCCAGGTGACGTCCAGGCCGTCGGCCTTGGACCAGCTGCCGAGGTCGTACTTCTTCATCCCGGTCATGCTGACCACGAACCGGTTAGCCAGGCCGACCTGGGTGGTGTCGGTCAACGCCATTGCCTTCTCCTATCTGAAATCCGTAAGCCGGCCGGACCGCTCGCGGTCCACGAGCAGCTCCAGTCGCATCCGGCTGCGCAGCCGGTCGTAGAGCCGGTTGGACAACTCGTCCATGTCGAGCTGGTCGAGGTTGAACGGGTTCTCCTCCTGGCTGGGGCGGCCGTGTGCGTTCCGCTCCGCCTGGGTGTACATGCGACCCGGCCCCTGCTTGCCGGCGTCCACATCGGGCAGCGTCTGCTGGTCGTTCGGATCCTGCATCCAGTCGTGCCAGTCGCCGGAGTTCTGGTCGTGGCTCATCAGTCCGATGTCGGCGGTGATGTGCGCCGCGTCCCGCTCGTCCGGGTCAACCTTGCTGGCGAACCAGCTCTCCTCGCTGCCGACCTCCGCCTTGAACCCCGCCACCGGGTTGTAGGCGCTCTCGTGGATGTCGCCGCCGAACGCCCGAACCCACCGCTGCCCCGCGGAGAGCGGCTTCTCCGGCTCGGCCCCCGGCACCGTCGTCCCGTGCTCGGCCGCCTCGTTGGCGACCTGGTCGTCGATCTGCTGCAGCGCCTCCGGCGTCAGCTCGGTGATCTCGCCATCGCCGGCGTTGCGGCCGTAGTTCATCGCCGCCAGCCGGTTCGCGACGAGCTCGTCGCGGCGGGCGTCGGCATTGAACGTGCCGGCGCCACCGCCGGACTTGGCGCCAGGAGCGGAAACCTTCGACTTGGCGCCACCGGATCCCGTGCCACCGCCGGATCCCCCGCCGCTGGAGAAACCCGAGCCGCCCAGGGCCGGGTTGGTCCAATGCTCGACCACCGTCCTGGCCCTGGTCTCGGCGATCTCGCCGACCGCCTGCCGGGTCGGCTCGTCGAACGGGGCGTGCAAGCTGCTCGGCTGCTCCGTGGAGGTTGTCGATGGAGCCGACGGCGCCACCGGGGCGAGCTGCGCCACTCCCGACATGTCCACTTCGGACACATGAGTGACCGTCGGCGCGGCGGCCGGGTGCGGGGCGTGGATCAGCGGGGCCGGCGCCGGGGCGCCCGCCTCACCGGCGTACCACCTCTCCGCGGACACCGCCTCGGCCTCCAGCGCCTGACCCTCCAGTGTGGACGGTGAGGGCAGCTTCGGGCCGAACGTGCGCTGCTGCACGGCGTGCACCAGCTCGTGCGCCAGCAGCCCGCGGGCGGCCGGCGAGCCGGCCGGGCCGGCCTCGTCCGGCAGGAACACCGCGCCACCCGCGGCGAACGCGCGGGCGCCGCGCTTCCTGGCCTCCTCGCTGACCTTCGGCCCGCGATACACCGGGACGTCCGCGACATCCGCCTTCTGCGTGGCCCGCAGCGCGTCGACCAGCTCGGCCGGCGGCTTGGTAACGACAACCGCCTTCTGCAGCTTCTTCTTCGGCGCGGGCTTCGGTGGCGGCGTGGTCCGGTAGCTCGGCTTCACCACTCGAGCCGGCGCCGGCCGCTCGGCAACCGGGGGTGCGGGCGGCGGCACCGCGGATGGCTCCGGCGCGGGCGGAGGCGGCGGCGGTTCCTCTTCCTCCACCACAACCGGTTCGACGACCACCGGCGCGAGCCCCGGCTCCGGCTCCGGGATCGCCTCCGGCTCGGCGGCCTGCGGTGGCAACACCAACTCCTGCTGCTGGGACGGCAGGACGAACGGCTCGTGGCCGGGCCGTGAGGTCGGCGCACCGAGTCCGAGCCGGCGCGAGTCCGCCAGGCTCGCCCTCCGGCGCTTGAGGACGGTGGGCGGGTGCTCGGGTGCCTGGGCGGACCGCACCTCCTGGACCGGCGGCGGCAGCTCCACCGGCCCGGACGCCGGGGTGATCGAGCCCGGCACGTCGGCGGGGATGAACGACGGCGGGGTGATCATCGCCAGGCCCGGGTGCTCGGGCAGCGACGGCGGTTCGGCGATCGCGTCCAGCCCGGGCAGGCCGCCCTGCTCGAGCCAGCTCGGGGTGAACCGCAGCCAGGCCGGGGCCCGGTACGGCTCGGCCGGCACCCGCGGCTCCCCGACGTACTCATCCACCGCGTCGGTGAGCGACGGGACATCCACCGGGACCGGCCGAGCCGGCCGGTGCACCACCGGCACCGGCGGCGTCCCCTGCTCGGTGTCCATGTGGGACTGTTTGGGTGCGGGAGCCTTGGGGCGCGGCGGAAGGACCATCGCCATGCCCTCCACCCGCCCGGCCGGCAGGTCGACCGGCGGGCCGGTCACCGCCCGCGGGCCGGGCAGCGCGGGAAGCACCGGCGCCGGCCCGATCACCAGCGGTGCGGACCGGGCGACCGTGACCGGCAGCGGCGGCAGCAGCGCCCACTCCCGGGACGGCCGCACCGGAGCGTCCGGCTGCCCTCCCGCGGCGGGTACCGCCGATCCCGCGGGACCGGCGGCGGGTTCCGGCTCCGATCCGGAACCCTTGCGCCGAAATGGCCAACGCATCGCTTACCCCTTAGTCCGCCGCGATGCCGGAGATGCGATGAACGACGCTTTCCACACGCCCAGCGTGAGGAACGACGCTTTCATCGCAATTCCGAAACACGGCTAGTCCTCTCCCCCGAGCCGGGTGTGGATCTTCCCGATCTCGGAGATCACCTTTTCCCGCACCGGGTGTTCAAGATCGAGGATCTTGTCCAGGTCCCAGTGCAGGTAGTAGGCCACGTACGCGACTTCCTCCCACACCCGGTCGGTCGCGTACGTCACGATCCCCCCGGGGCATCACCGGCGACGTCCACCGCGAAGTCGTGGCCGCAGTTGGGGCAGCTGACCCCGACCTCGGTGTGGCCGTCGGCGTTGATCCGCCGGTACAGGTCCTGCAGGAACGCCAGGTCCGATGCGAACAGGTTCTCGACCACGAAGTGGTCCACCTCGACCAGCGAGCCCAGCGTGGTCACCGTGCGGGCCAGCAGAAGCACGGTGAGGTACGCCGGGTTCTGCCGGGCCCGCTGGTCGGCCTGGGTCGTGATCTCGTCGCGCGCCGTCGCCAGCCGCATGACCCCGTTGCGGTGCACCGTGCCGTTCTCGTCCACGTAGCCACGCGGCAACGAGAACGGGTACTCGGTACGAAGCCCCGCCGAGGTCTCGACCACAGCGGTCACACCGCCATGCGCTGGATGCGCTCGGACACGATCGTGACCGTCTCCATCAGCACCTCACTGGACCCGGCCTTCAGCGCGCCGATCTCCAGCTTGGACGGCCAGGCGTGCTCGAGGTGGTACCGGGCAACGGGTTTGCCGTCGGTGTTGTACATGACCAGCGAGCAGCTCTTCCGGGCCGCGACGATGTTGCCCAGCAGCACCGCCTCGTGCCACGACCACAGCTCCATGCTGCTGTTCTTGCCGCGCTTGAGAACCAGCGTCGCCGGCTTGGTCTTGCCGGGGAGCTTCTTCAGGATGACCTCCTTGTCGGTGGACTCCATCAGCTCGACCGGCTCGACCTCCGTGGTGATGCCCTGCAGCTCCGAGAACGAAGCGATCTCGACGCCGTCGATGGTGAGCGAGAACCTGGCCGCGGTGATCGCGTCGTTCGGCTGGTTCGGACCCAGTCCGCCTGCCATGGTGAAACCTCCCTAGTGGATGAGCCTGACGTGGACAGTTCCAATTTCTGGCTCGATGGCGCAGCGCCAGTTATTCCTCGAGGCCCGCACCCTCGGCGAACTGCGAGATGCGGAACACCACGAACTCGGCCGGCTTGACCGGGGAGATCCCGATCTCGACGGTGAGGATGCCGGCGTCCCGGTTCTCCGCGGGGTTGTTCTCCTCGTCGCACTTGACGAAGAACGCCTCGGCCGGCGTGGCACCGAACAGCGCCCCGTCCCGCCACACCCGGCGCAGGAACATGGTCACCGTGCGCTTCACCGAGTCCCAGAGCTTCGGGTCGTTCGGCTCGAACACGACCCAGTTGGTGCCCTGCAGGATGGACTTCTCCACGTAGTTGAACAGGCGCCGCACGTTCAGGTAGCGCCACTCGGGGTCGCTGGACAGCGTCCGCGCGCCCCACACCCGGATGCCCTGCCCGCGGAACGACCGGATGCAGTTCACCGCGATCGGGTTCAGGATGTCGTGCTCGCCCTTGGTGATGTTCAGCTCGAGCGTGACCGCGCCGCGGATGACCTCGTTGGCCGGGGCCTTGTGCACGCCACGGCTGGAGTCGTTGCGCGCCCAGATGCCGGCGATGTGGCCCGACGGCGGCACGAACACCTGCTTGCCGGCCACCGGGTCGGCCACCTTGATCCACGGCCAGTACATCGCGGCGTACTTCGAGTCGTAGCCGGTGACGTCCATCCGCCACTTCTTGACGTCCTCGGCCTTCAGCCCGGGCGGGGTGTCCAGAACGGCCACCCGGTCGGCCATCAGCTCGCAGTGCGCGATCATGGCCAGCTGCACCGCCTTGACGTCCTCTTCGGACAGTGCACCCCGCTGGTAGGCGGCCATCAGGTCCGGCACGCAGAGCATGGTGATCTCGTCGATCGCTTCCAGGCCACCGAAACCGGTGCGGTCCGCGGAGTTGCCGACGTAGTGACTGGACTCGATCTTCTCCGGCGCGGACGGCGGGGCGGCCAGCGCGACCTCGCCGGCCTTGGGCACGGTCAGCGCCTTGCCCTTGGTCTCCTCGATCACGATCAGCTTGGACTGCTGGCGCACCACCGTGGCCACGTTGTTCGGGCCACGCTTCGTGGTGACGTTGTCGAACGTCTCCACGGCCTGGCCGCCCTGCTTGACGATCAGCTTGAAGGTGTCGTCGCCCTCCTCGCTGGCCGGGGCCACCTCGATGGAGATGTCGGCGGCGTCGGCGGCCCGCGCGGCGATGGTCAGCGCCGGGCGGCCGTCGGCGCCGGCCCCGGGCAACTCCGCGTGCGGCAGCGCGGCCGGGCCCGCGTGGCCGTTGGCGGAGCCGTTAGACGCGGCACCCCCGACCCGGACCACATAGGCGACACCGCCACCGTTCTGGAAGTAGCCGTACACGGCGTGCGCGAGGTAGTAGTCCTCGACGAAATCGCCGAAGTTCGTCTTGAACTGTGTCCAGTTGGTGACCAGCACGGGCTCGTGCAGGGGACCGCGCTCGGCGAAGCCCACGAAGGCGGCGACCGCGGTGCCGACGGCCTCGATCGGCCGGGAGCCCGAGGAGACCTCCTCCATGTACACGCCGGGCGAGAGGTAACTGCTTGCCATCTCGGGTTTCTCCCTCTTTCGCGGCTGTCTGTGCCACCGGCGGCAGGATGATGGGACCCCCGGCCGGAGGCTCCCCCCGAGCTTCTTCTTTCCCGGCTGGTCAACGCAGCCGCCGCGGGGCGGGGCAGTGGGCGACCGACGCTGCCTTTTCGGGCGGCGTTCGCGCACTGAAAGGACGGGCGGCCGCCCCTGTGCTGCGGCACTGCCGGTGCCGACACTGGCAGCGTGATCACGGAGGTGGATGACGCGCTCTGCGTGCTGCTCGGCCGATCCTTGCCGGAGGGCACCATGGTGCGGCTCGATCCGCCGAAGCCCACCTGGCAGACCGAGCGGCCGTCGAAGGCCATCGACCTGTTCCTGTTCGGACTGCACGACGACGCCCGCGCCCGCGAGACCGGCTGGACCGAGGTCCGCGACGAGCGCGGCGCGGTGCTCTCCCGGCGCGAGGCGATCCGCCGCTGCGAGCTGACCTACCTGGTGACCGCGCGCGCGCCGAAGATCAGCGAGGAGCACCAGCTGCTGGACATCGCGCTGCGCACCATGGTTTTCACCGACATCCTGCCGGCCGACTGCCTGCCGGCGGCCCTGGCCGACACCGGCGCGCCGGTGTTCGTCAACGTCTCCGAGTCCGACCCGGGCAGCTTGTGGACCAGCCTGGGTATGCCGGCCCGGGCGGCGTTCGTGGTCCGGATCAGCGCCCCGTTCGTGCCCGATCCGGACACCGAGCTGGCCCCGCCGGCCGAGCAGATCTCCCTGGCCACCGGGCAGGAGGTGCGCAAGCCCGGCCCCGGCCCGCTGGGCGCCACCAGCCCCAAGAAGTGGACCCGCGCGCCCGGCACCAACGGCCAGCCCGAGCTTCGCCCCAACGGCAACGCCCCCACCCCGGCCCGCACGAAGCCCGGAGGTCGCTCGTGAGCGAGAGTGAGGTCGCGCTGCCGCCTGGACCGGAGGAGCAGCGCAGGTGCGAGGAACGAGCACCGAGCAGCGCACGTAGGGAAGGCGGCAGCTTCAGCGGCCGAGCGGAGCGATCCAGGAGGTACGGTGCCGCCCGCCGCCAAAATGGGTGACAAGGTGGTCGGCACCGACATCCACATCATCATGATCCCGTCCCCGGGCGGCCCGGTCCCCACCCCGCTGCCGCACCCGTTCGCCGGCACCATCACCGGTGGCTGCAGCACCGACGTGTTCATCCAGGGCCAGCCCGCGGCGGTCCTGGGCAGCACCGCCACCAACGCGCCGCCGCACATCCCGCAGGGCGGCCCGTTCCAGATCCCGCCGACCAACCAGGGCACCGTGATGAAGGGCAGCGGCACCGTTCTCATCAACAACAAGCCCGCCGCCCGCACCGGCGATACGGTGATGACGTGCAATGATCCGGCGCCCGCGCCGACCAGCTCGATCGTCGCGGTGAGCACGGTCGACATCGGCGGTTAGGGAGGGTACGTGGCGGACGAGCCCGACCTGGAGCTCGGCGCCAGCTCCGAGTGGGTCAGCTACCTGCAGCAGATGCTGAACCACCACTACGGCCAGCTTGTGGTCGAGGAGCACGGCTCGTACGACGAGGCGACAGCCAGCGCGGTCGCCCACTTCCGCCAGCAGAACGGTCTGCCCGAAGGCGAGCACGTCGACTTCGTCTTCTGGGACGCGTTGTTGGGGCGGTGAGCAGTGCCATGAAGGTGACCTTCAGGGCGCTCAACGACCTGAAGGTCACCTTCATGGCACCAACTCAACAAGCCACCAGCCGGCTCGGCGAGATCGGCACCGCCACCAGCACCACCACGCCGATCGAGGCCAGCTCCTGTTCGTGCCGCTGGAACCAGGCGCCGGCCTGGCCGGAGCCGATCGACTCGACCGCGCGCCCGTCGGCCGGCCATGCCGTCACGTCGAGGGCGTAGCGGGCCTCGCCGGTCACCGTCACCGGGCCAGAGTCGCACCGCTGCGCGAAGCTGATCCCGCAGGTGCCGGCGAAGGTCATCGTGTTCGGCTCGGCGAACCGGTATCCGCTCTGCGCGAAGGCGTGCCCGGCGGCCGAGCCGATGGTCGGCGAGGACGAGCCGGAGCCGCTCACCATCAGGCCCTTGGCCATGGCCCGCAACGCCTTCAGTGTGCACGCGCGCACCGCCCGGTCGTCCGCACCCGCGCGTCTGGACACGCTGATGTCCAGCTCGCCGTGCAGGAACAGCTCGAACCGCACGCCGACGTGTCCAATGTCGACGGACGCGGTCGCCACCGGCGTGGTGGGCAGCGTGTAGCGAAATGCCCGGAGGCCCGGCTTCGTCGGAACCATTGCCTTCCCTCGGGTCACGGCTTGCGGGTGCTACCAACGACGTTAGGGCCCGGCCTGACCTCCACGGACGACCGATCGGGCAGCACATCGGGCGATGCCCGTTGCGCGGGGTGCGCTCATCGGCAGGTAACAATTCTGTCCCTGAACGGCAACACTCGGCGGCCAGTCTGGGTGTCATGGACGTTGCCATCGCCGCCCCGCGGACCTGGCTGCTCCGGGTGGAGCTGGAGGACCGGCCGGGCGCGCTGGCCCGGGTCACCACCCGGCTGGCCGCCCGGGACTGCAACGTACTCGGTCTGTCCGTGCTTCCGGTACCCGGTGGGGTGGTCGACGAGCTGGTCGTGCGCACCCCCGAGGACGTCGCGCCGGCCGCCCTGGTCGCCGACATCCGCGCCGAGGGCGGCCGCTGCGTCGGCGTCACGCCCGCGGACCTGAGCAGCCTCACCGACACCACGGCCTCGGCGCTGCGCGCGGTGGCCCGCATCCTCGACGACCCGGCGTCGGTCGCCGAGGCGGTGCGCGTGGTCCTCGCCGCCGACTCGGTCTCCCTGGAACCAGCCGGCGAGCCGGTCCCCGACGACCGGCACCACCTGACGCTGCGCACCGGCACCGGCGCCACCCTGGTGGCCCGCCGCGGCTGGGCCCCGTTCACCGACGTCGAGGCCGCCCGGGTCGCCGCGTTCGGCGAGATCCTCACCGCCGCCGTCATCCAGGCCGACGCCCCCACCGCCGTGCTCACCACCGACGGCGCCGGCGTCGTGCTACGCCACGCCACCGCCGAGGACGCCGCCTCGGTCGCCGACCTGCACTCCCGCTGCTCCGCGGCGACCCTCTTCGCCCGCTACCACGCCGGCATCCGCGTGCTCCCCCGCCGGCTGCTGCACCGCCTGCTCAGCCCACCCCGCGGCACGACCCTGCTGGCGCTCAGCGGCCCCGCCGTCATCGGCCTCGCCCAACTCGTCCGCACCACCACCCCCGCCGAGGCCGAGATCTCCCTGCTGATCGAGGACGGCTGGCAGAACCGCGGCCTCGGCACGGCCATGCTCCGCCGCCTCGCCACCACGGCCCGCGCCGCCGGCCACCGCGAGCTCATCGCCTGGTGCCTCCCCTCCGAGCTCGCCTTCGCCCGCACCGCGGCCAACTCGGGCCTCCCCCTCTCCGTCCGCCGCGAATCCAACCTGGTCCGCATCTCCCTGCGCGTGACGCCGGGCCAGAACGGCCAGAACCAGGACGGCGAAGTACAGGTAGAGGTTTCCGAGTAGCTGCTGGCCGAGGTTCCACGCGTACTCGCGGTTCTCGGTCCCGGGCCACCACCACTGTGGCGCGGCCACGAAGACAACGAGGCCGGACGCGGCCAGAATTCGTGCGCGAGCGCGCCACAAGGCCAGCAGAACAGGCGCGGCCCACACCCAGTGGTGCGACCAGGACACCGGCGAGACCACAAGAATGGTCAACGCGTTGGCGGCGAGGGCCAACTCGGGAACCGCGTGCCGAATGGTGATCGCAGCGAGCGCGAGACCGAGACCGGCGCCGAGGAGCCACAGCGCGGTGCGGATCGGAGGGTCGATGCCGAACCGGGCGAGAACGGCCACGAGAGACTGGTTTCCGGCGTAGTGCGGGGTACCGATTCGGCCGGTGTCGAGGAGGGTTCCGGTCCAGAACCTGAGTGAATCCGTGCCGGCGAGGAGAAATCCGGCCGCGGTGGCGGCCAGGAACGTCGCGGCGGCCGTGGCGGAGGCGCGGAAATCCTTGCGGAGCAGGAAGAACAGCAGGAAGCCGGCGGGGGTCAGCTTGATCGCCGCGGCCAGGCCGATCAGCAGGCCACGGGGCCAGCGTGGGCTCGGGGTGAGGCAGTCCACGGCGACCAGGGCCATCAGCAGCAGGTTGATCTGCCCGTAGTTCAGGGTCTCCCGCACCGGTTCGAGCAGCACCGCGACCGGGAGCACCACGGCGAGGGCCAGCTTGCCGGGCACCGCGAGCAACCGCACCAGGGCGGCGAGGCCGAACCCGGTCAGCAGGGCACCGGCCACCGCCACCGGGAGCAGCGTCAGCGGCGTGAACAGGGCGGCGGCGACCGGTGGGTAGGTGAACGGCAGCCGGATACCGAACGACGTGGCCGGCAGCACGCCGTAGACGTCTCCGCCATTCAGCAGGGTGCGCGCGCCGATTTGATATACCTCGAGATCGAGGTAATGACCCCGCATCAGTTTCGGCACGAAATAAAAGCCCGCCGCCAGGTTCGCCAGCACGAGCGGGACAAATAATTTCGGGCGCGCCAAAACAACCCCGCGCGTCATCGTGCGTACCCTTCTTCCACCTTGCGGTTCCCCGGTTCACACAAGGTGTACAGTTCGGGTCATATCTCGCCGCTAAGCGCGATGCTTATCCCGCGTTTATGCGGCGCGAGGAGGGCGAACGGGGGGCGCGATGCGCGTGCTGGTGGCGGAGGACGAGGAGATGCTGGCCGACGCGGTCGCGGACGGGCTGCGGCACCTCGGCATGGCGGTGGACGTCTGCTACGACGGGGACGCCGCGCTGGAGCGGGTCACCGTGCACCGCTACGACGTGGTGATCCTCGACCGCGACCTGCCGGCCGTGCACGGCGACGAGGTCTGCCGCACGATCGTCGCCGGCGACGGGGAGACCCGGGTGCTGATGCTGACCGCGGCCGCGAGCATCCGGGAGCGGGTGGACGGCCTCGGCCTCGGCGCGGACGACTACCTCACCAAGCCGTTCGCGTTCGCCGAGCTGGTCGCGCGGGTGCACGCGCTGGCCCGGCGGGCCCGGCCGGCGCTGCCCCCGGTGCTGGACCGGGCCGGCGTGCGGCTGGACCTGCCGAAGCGCTACGCCGAGCGGGACGGCCGGCCGCTCACCTTGTCGCCCAAGGAGTTCGCCGTGCTCGAGGTGCTCATGCGGGCCGAGGGCGGGTTGGTCAGTCCGGAAGAGCTGCTGGAGAAGGCATGGGACGAGAACACGGACCCGTTCACCAACGCGGTGCGGATGGCGGTGATGACGTTGCGGCGCAAGCTCGGCGACCCGCCGGTGATCCATACCGTGCCTGGCGCCGGCTACCGGCTCGGTTCCTGACCGGCACTCCGCTCTCCCTGCGCGGCCGGATCATCCTGGCCTGCCTGATCACCTTGACGATCGGCGCGGCGCTGGCCGGCCCCGGCCTCACGTACGCCAACCGGATATGGCGCTCCTACGCCTATCCCAATGTGCTCTGTGTCGACTTCACCTCATCATCGTGTACGCCACCGCTCGGCGAGGGTGACCGGGTGCTGGGGGCCATCGTGCTGCTCGCCGCGCTTGCCCTGCTCGTGTTGATGTTCCGGACGGTGCCCCGCTGGGTGCTCCGCCCGGTGACCGGCATGACCACGACCGTGCGGCACATGGGCCCGCAGAACCTGGGTCAGCGCATCCGCTGGTCCGGCGCCACCGACGAGCTGCGCGAGCTGGCCGACGCCGTGGACGCCATGCTGGACCGGGTGGCCGTCGGCTTCGAGGGCCAGCGCCGGTTCGCCGCCAACGCCTCACACGAGCTGCGCACCCCGCTGGCCGTCCAGCGCACCCTGGTCGAGGTTGCCATGACCACGACCAACGGCTCCGACCCCGAGCTGAACCGCCTCGGCGCCCAGCTGATCCTGGTCAACGAGCGCAACGAGCGCCTCATCGAGGGCCTGCTCGTGCTCGCCGAGAGCGACCGCGGCGTGACCGGCTCCGTCCCGGTCCGCCTCGACGAGCTCGTCGCCACCGCCCTCGACCACCATGCGGAACTCGCCGCGGAACAGCGACTCACCGTGCACCGCGGCCTCGTCGACCGCACCGTCCACGGCGACCCGGTCCTGCTCGAGCGCATGATCGCCAACCTGCTGCACAACGCGATCAAGTACAACCACCGCGGCGGCACCCTCGACGTCATCGTCGCCGACACGCCCGCCCTCACCGTGCGCAACTCCGGCCCGCACGTCCCCGCCGAAACCGTCCCCGCCCTCTTCGAACCGTTCCGCCGCCTCACCGCCGAGCGCACCCACCACCGCGACGGCGCCGGCCTGGGCCTGTCCATCGTCCGCTCGATCGTCACCGCCCACCACGGCACCGTCGCCGCCCAGCCCGGCCCGGCCGGCGGTCTCCAGGTGACGATCACGCTGCCATAGCTCAGGTTTCGGCCATGAGGCGCAGCGCAACCACCTCGTCGGTCCAGTGCGCGCCGATGTCGGCAAGCAGGGCGTGCGCGTCCTCGCGATAGGCGAGGGCCTGATCGCGGTGCCCCGCAGCGTCCGCCAGATGACCGAGAATGATCAGGGTTCCGGCCTCGCCGAGACGGTGGCCGGTCTGGCGATGGATGGCCAGCGCCTTGGCGGCGTGATCGCTGGCCACGGCGGTCTGGTCCCGGTTGAGCTGTATGACAGCGAGGACGGTGCACGCTTGGCCCTCGAGCACCCGGTAACCGGCTGTGCCGCAGAGTTCGGCGGCCGCCCTGGCATCGACGAGGCTGTGGCTCGCGGCGGCCAGACCGATCAGTGCCTGGGCTTCGCCGTAGCGGTATCCGATATCGCGGGCCAGGGTCAGGGCCCGGCGGTGATGATCAGCCATGTCGTCGTCGTGCCCGAGGCGCTGGTGGATCGCACCCACGGTGTTCAGGACGTTGATCTCACCGTGCCGGTACGCCATATCCCGGGCAAGGGCCAGCGCCGCGTCGGCATGTTCGAATGCCTGCCGGTGATGACCGGCCTCACCGTGTACAACCGCCAGTTCGTTGCGTGTGTCCACTTCGCCACCGCGGTCACCCGCCTCCCGATTCTTGCCGAGGGCCTGGTTCAGCTGGCTCATCGCGTCATGGAGGTGGCCGAGATCGTGGGCGGTGGCGCCGAGCGCGCCGAGAATGACGCCCTCTCCGTGGATCGACCCGACCTTTCGGCTGATCACCAACGCCTCGGTGAGCATTGCCTTCGCCTCGCGCAACCTGCCGAGGTATCGGTACACGCCGGCGAGATTGCCGAGATTGTTGACCTGGCTGGCAAGCCTGCCGCTTCGCCGGTTGACGGCGAGGGCGCGCCGGTGGTGGGCGGCGGCCCGGGAAAGGTGGCCCGATTCCTTGTAGAGGTTGCCGAGGTTGTTGTGGGCGGCGGCCTGTCCTTGCCGCCAACCGCTCTCCCGGCCGGCGGCGAGCGCGCGCAGGGAGTGGTCAATGGCCTGCCGGTACTGGCCTAGCCGGTAGTGGGCGTCGGCGAGGCTCAGCAGGGCCGCGGTCCGGGCCTCGAGGTCATCACAGGCTTCGGCCGTGGCGAGACCTGCTCGAGCGACCGCGTGCCAGTCCACTGTGTACATACGGAGCCAGAAGTAACCGCGGAGCGCGTCGGCAAGCACGGCGACCACCGACAGCGGCCGGTGCCGGGACGCGTGCGTGATCGCCGTGACAAGGTTGGCACGTTCGGCGTCCAGCCACGCCAAGGCCTTGGCGCGGTCGGTGAAGGCGGCCTGCGGCAACTGGTCCGGGGGCGGTGTCAAGCGCCGCATCTGCGGATAGAGCAGGATGGCGGCCGCGTCGACGGCATGCAGGTACCAGCCGTAGAACCGCCGCACCGCCAGCTCGCGTTCCTGCTCCCCGTCCAGGTTCTCGCTGCGTTCCCGCGCATAGGCGCGAAGCAGGTCGTGGAGCCCGTAACGGCCGGCGGTGTGCTCGTTGACCAGATGGGCGTCTGCCAGCCGCGCCAGGAGCCTTTCCGTTTCCGGGTGGGTGGACGCGGCGAGGGCAGCCGCCGATTCCACGGTGACCTCGGCACAGGGCACCAGTCCGAGCAGCCGGAAGAGCCGCCGCGCGTCGCCGGGGAGGGCGGCGTAGGAGAGGTCGAACGTCGCGCGTACAGCCGCCTGCTCGTCACCTTCGACCTGCAGTGCGGCCAGCCGGTCGCCGGCACGCAGCCGTTCGAGGTAGCCGGCCATGGTCCGGTGCCGCCCGGCCCCGAGGTTGGCGGCCGCGATGCGCAGCGCCAGCGGCATGTGATCGCACAGCGCGGCCAGCTCGGCGACGGCCGCGGAGTCGGCAGGAAACCGGCCGGCCCCGAGCAGGCGGCTGAGCAGCAGGTGCGCCTCCGGCTCGGCCAGCACGTCGAGGCGCAGGCTGTGCGCACCGTCGCGGGCGACCAGCCCGCTCATGGCGGCCCGGCTGGTAACCAGGACGAGGCAGCCAGGGGCACCGGGAAGGAGCGGGCGGACCTGGTCCGGGTGGTGCGCGTCGTCCAGCAGGACGAGCACGCGCCGGTCGGCAAGCAGGCTGCGGTAGAGGCCGGTGGCCTCCTCGGCGTCCGTCGGGACCTGCTCGGCCGGCACACCCAGGGCGTGCAGGAACCGAGCCAGCGCCTCGACCGGTCGCACCGGCGGCCCGTCGGCGTGACCCCGGAGATTCGCGTACAGCTGCCCGTCGGCGAACCGGTCGCGGACGCGATGAGCCCAGTGCACCGCGAGCGCGGTCTTGCCGACTCCCGGGCTGCCGGCGACGATCGCGATCCTCACCGCGCCGGACGCTTCGCCGGCCGGCGGGAGAAGCTCGTCGAGTCGCCGCAGGGCCGGCACCCGGCCGGTGAACTCCTCGATGTCCGCCGGCAGCTGGGCCGGGGTGATCCGGGTGGGCACCGGTTCGCTGGACCCGGCGACGAGAGCCAGCCGCGGGTCGTTGCCGAGGATGGCCCGCTCGAGCTCACGGAGCTCGGGGCCGGGTTCCACACCGAGTTCGTCGACGAGCACGGTTCGGCCGCGACGGTAGACCTCGAGCGCCTCGGCACGCCGGCCGCAGCGGTACAGGGCCAGCATGAGGTGACACCGCAGCTGTTCACGCAGCGGGTACTCGTCCACGAGGCGGTGCAGTTCGTCGGCGATCTCGGCATGGTGGCCGATTGCCAGCCCTGCTCCGAGACGCGCTTCCCACGCCGTCAGCCGGCGCTGCTCGAGCCGGTTCGCCTCGCTCGTCACGGCAGGGGAGGCCGGAACGTCGCTCAACGCCGGGCCCTGCCACAGCGCCAATCCCGCCGCCAGCTGATCGGCCCCGGCAGACACCCGACCGCCGAGCAGGTGACGCTGCCCCGAATCGACAAGTTGCTCGAACACCCGGGAGTCGACTTCGCCGTCCTCGACCACCAGCTGGTAGCCACGACCCCGGGTCACCAGCCGGACCGCCGGGTCGGCACCGAGCAACCGGCGCAACCGCGCGACGTAGCCCTGGATGGTGTTCACCGCGGTGCGCGGCGGATGGTCTCCCCAGATCTCCGCCACCAGCCGGCTCCCGCTCACCACCTGCCCGGATTCGGTCAGCAGGACCGCGAGGACCACCCGAGGTTGAGCCGCGCGAATCGTCGACCAGCCGGCGTCGACCCGCACCTGCAGTTGGCCCAACATCCGAAAACGCATCCACCCACCCCCCGACCGGCTTATTGTTCCAGGCGGGGACGGCGATCGGAATGCGAAACACAGCAGCGGGGAGGATCGATCGTGAAGATCTATCACAGAGTTGGCATCGCGGCGCTGACCGCGGCCGGTCTGGCAATGGCACTGACCGCGGGAACGGTCAGTGCCGAGCCGCGACCGGACGGGATCGTGCTACCGAAGACCTGCACGCTCCAGCTCGTGCCGGTGCCGCGGGTGGACGATTTCGTCGTGCACTCGACCGGCCGGGTCATTTGCAGCTGGTTCGCCAGCACCCTTGAGGGAGAAGTGGAACTGGTCCGCGACGGTGTCACGGCGGCGACCCAGGAGTTCTCTCTCAGCGAGACCCTCGGGGCTGAGGCCACAGCAAGAATGAAGTGTTTGAATGGCGCCTACCAGGCAAGAATGACCGCACATTGGTCTTTCCCAGATGGGTCGGAAGGCTCCGATTCCGCGGAGAGCCCGGTAGTCGACATCGCGTGCTGAGCGCTCGGCGGCCAGGCACCCGTCTGGCCGCCAGCCGCCGGGCTCAGCGCCAACTCAGGGCCAACTCAGCGGTCGTCCCTACGGTCCTGCCCGACCCATCCAGGCATGGGAAGGGAGAAGATTGCAGTGACCCAACGGATAAAGCCGCGAAGATTGCTCGGCATATGCGCGGTTGGGCTGAGCCTGGTAGTCATCACCATGTCGGTCCCCGCGGACGCCCAATCCGGTCAGTCCGCGTTGGGCCGGCCGGCGAAGGGCGAGAGCAAGATCGTACCGTTGCGCGCCGACCTACAGATCAGCCGGACCACCGCGACCTCAGGCGGGCAGCGGCAGACCGAGCTGGAAACCCAGCACCTGTACCGGGACAGCCAGGGACGCACCCGCACCGAGGCGGGTTCGACCGTGACGATCAATGATCCCACCAGCAAGACCACGCTGGTGCTGGACGTCGCGACCCGCACCTTCCGACGCTCGGCGCAGGACCAGGCAAACCCGGCACCGGCCGGTGGCTCGGCTCAGCGGGACGTGGCAACCAACCAGAATCTGGCGTCGCCGCCAAAGTTGCTCGGCACGACGGAGATATCGGGGGTACGGGCCGAGGGACGCGAGTACACCGTGAACCTCCCGGCGCACGGCAAGCTTCCGGCCCGGCAGAAGGATGTCACGCTGTGGCTGTCCATCGATCTGCAGCTGCCGGTGCAGACCCGCGTGGTGGAGACGTCCGGTGACGTGAACACACAGACTTACACGAACATCTCGGCCGGGGTCGAGCCCGCCGCGGACCTGTTCCGGGTTCCGGCCGGCTACCAGGGGGCCAGCCGGGCCGCGCCATCTGGCAACGGCATCCAGGCCAACTGTCCGATCCGGAACGACGACCCGGTGGTGATGACCAGCTTCGGTTATGTCTACCTGGACCAGCGTTACGTCAACGCGGACACCGACCTGCTTTCGGGCTGCGTGTTCGTTGCCGACGGCGGCGTCTTCGAGTATCCGCTGAACGGCTACCCGACCACCGACCTCTTGCTGTGGTACGACCAGTGGCTGGCCTATGACTGCTACTGCCCGCTGCCCTACCTGCCCTATGTCGCATTCGGGGACATCGCGTTCGTCGCCGCCAACCCCTTCGAGCCTGACGTGACCACGAAGGACTCGTTCATCGCGCTGACCATCTTCCCCGCCTAGCGTCTACCCGTCAGGTCGGAGACCGTGAGTGCGCAGGGCGCAACAGCACCTGTGCCACTCACGGTCTCAGGTCTGTTCGTTGAGCAGGCCGCGCTCCAACGCGATGGCGACGGCTTCGGCGCGGCGGGCGGCGCCGAGCTTGGCCATGATGCGGGTGAGGTGGACGCTGACCGTCTTCTCGCTGATGAAGAGCTCGTCGCCGACCTGGCGGTTGGTCCGGCCCAACGCGACCAGGGCGAGCACCGCGCGCTCGCGGGGGGTGAAGGGATCCACGGAGTCCCGCAGCACCGCGGCCTCGCCCAAGGGAATGCGGCCGCGCTTGGCCAGGCGGCGGACGGCGTCCCGCAGCGGCCGCGCACCCAGCCGCTCGGCAAGCTCGTCCACGGCGCGCAGCTCCACCGCGGCCTCGTCGCGGCGGTCCTCGCCGAGCAGCGCCTCGGCCAGCCGCCAGCGGCAGACCGCCTGCTCGTAGCCGGCGCCGTAGCCGAACGCGTCCACCGCGGCCCGCCACAGCGCGGCATCCCCGGGGCCGCGCAGCCGGCTCGCCTCGGCCTCGGCCCGGGCCAGCCACGCCCGGCCCTCCGGCCCCAGTGTGCCGGTCCGGGGCGTGCCCAGGTCGGCGGTCTTGCGCGCGTGCTCGGCCAGCAGCACGCCCTGCTCCTGCGCCGCCTGCACCACCTCGCCGTCCCGGCGCACGGCGGCCCGGGCCACCACGTCGGCGTGCGCGGCCACCCCCAGCGCCGCCAGCCGCAGCCCGGCCAGCAGCCAACCCCCGCCGGCGGCGGCCACCGACTCCAGCGCCTCCCGCACCCACTCGACCGCGCGCTCCGGCCGCCCCCGCCAGCACGCCAGCTCCGCGCCCGCCCCACCGATCACCAGGGCGATCTGCAGGTCCCGGTGCCGCTCCGCGCGCAGGTCGTTGACCAGCCGCTCGGCCTCGGCGAACCGCCCGCGGGCGACCACGACCGGCGCGCCGACCGCGGCCAGCCGGGCCGACACGGTGCTGGACACCCGATGCCCGGGCGGCTCCGCGGCGGCCTCACTGCCGGCCCAGTCCCCGCCCACGTACCGCGTGATCACCTGCAGGATGCGCAGCTCCAACCCGTAGGTGCTCCACGTCATCCCGGTGGCCTTGGCGCGCTCCGCCCCGGCGTCGAGCACCCGCCAGGTCTCCTCGAGCTCGCCCTGCTCGTAGTGCGACAGCGCGAGCATGTACCAGGTGCGCAGCTCCACCGACAGCGCGCCGGCCTCGACCGCCTTGCCGCGCGCCTCGATCAGCCGCTCCCGCGCCTGCGCCACCCGCCCGGCGCCCTCCTCCAGCACCGCCATCGTGGTCAGCGCGTCCGCCTCGGCAGCGGCCGACGACACCGCCCGGGCGTCGCGCACGGCCAGCTCGGCCCGCTCCCGTGCGGCGTCCACCCGCCCGGCGCCGCGCAGGATCGTGGCGTACACCGCCAGCACCCAGGCCCGCACGTCGCTGGCCGGGCGGTCGGCGACCAGCGTCCAGGCCTCCTCGATGACGTCCCGGGACTCCGCCTCCCGACCGTCCAAGATGTACAGAGCCTGGGCGAGCCGGCGGCGCAGCCGGGCCCGCATCTCCGGATCCGTTGTCTGGTCGGCAAGTTTGACCGCGGAACGGGCGTAGGCGATGGCCCGCTCGGGCTCGCCGGAGGTGCCGGCCACCCAGTGCGCCCGGCGCAGCAGCGTCAGTTCGTCCACATCGGACGGACGGTCGGCCTCGGGCACCGCGTCCCACAACCGAAGCGCGCGTTCCAGGTGGCGCAACGACTCCGCGGGCGCGCCGAGCCGCTCGGCCTCCTCGGCCGCCACCACGGACGCGCTGAGTGCCCGCGGCATGGCGTGGCTCTCCATGCTGTGGTGCGCCAGCGCCGCGGCCGCCCCGCGGGTGCCCTGCTCCCCCACCAGCTCCTTCGCGTAGGCCGCGTGCAGCCGGACGCGCTCGCCCGGCAGCAGATCCCCGTACACCGCCTCGCGCAGCAGCGCGTGCCGGAACGAGTACACCTCCCAGTCCCCCACCACCACGAGAATGTGGTGCTGCACCGACTCGCGCAGCGCCTCCTCCAGCTCCGTGTCGTCCAATCCGGCCACCGCGCGCAGCCGGCCGTGCGGCGCCTCCCGCCCGGACACCGCGGCCACCCGGACCACCAGCTGCGCCGCCTCGCTGAGCCGCTCCACCCGGGCCAGCAGCACGTCCTTCAGGGTCGCCGGAATCCCCGCGCTGTCGGAGTCGGCGTACGCGGCGAGCAGCTCCTCGGCGAAGAACGCGTTCCCCTCGGACCGCCCGGCGACCTCGCGCACGACCTCCTCGGGCAGCCGGTCCTCGGCCAGCGCCGTGACGAACTCCCGGGACGCGGCCGCGCCGAACGGTGCGAGCTCCAACCGCTCCACCGCCTGCAGCCGGACCAGCTCGGCCAGCAGCGGCCGCAGCGGGTGCCGCCGGGTCAGGTCGTCGCTGCGGTACGTGCCGGCGATCACGAGCCGCTGGTTGCGCAGCCGGGCCAGGAGGAACGAGAGCAGCCCGCGGGTCGAGCCGTCCGCCCAGTGCAGGTCCTCCAGGATCAGCACCACCGGTGACCGCTCGGCCAGCTCCGCCAGGACGCTGTACACCGCGTCGAACAACTGGAGCTGCCCGACGTCCTGCTCCGGCCGGGTGCCGCCGCGTCCGGCGGACCAGACCGCCGGGTTGAGGTCGGGCGCGAGCCGCGAGGGGTCGGCGACCGCCGGGATGGCCAGGTCGGGCAGCAGCCGGGCGAGCGCCGGGCGGGCCGGCAGGTCGGCCGGCATCAGCTCCCGCGCCTGCGCCAGCGCCTCGGCGAACGGCAGGTAGGGCAGGCCGGTCTCACCGGCGTCCAGGCACCGGCCGGTGAGCACGAGCGCATCCCGGCCGCGGGCGAGCTCGGCCAGCTCCTCGGTGAGCCGGGTCTTGCCGACCCCGGCGTCCCCGGCGATGAGCACCGCGGCCGCCGAGCCCGCGGCGGCGCGATCAAGCACGGCACGCAACCGATCCACTTCCCGGGTGCGTGCCACCAAAGGAATTCCGGACCCCAGGCGTGGCACGTCCGCCATCGTGTCACACCTGAGTTCGAAATGGCCCGCGCATTACCACTGTCTGAGTGGGACAACACCATCGCATGCTGATCACCATCCCGGTCCGAGGTGAACACTCCCTCAGTCCATCCGCGCGTCGGGGTAAGGGTCCTCAGCGTTCGCCTGCCTCGCCGCGGTGGTCCGGTCGCGTTGGCGGGCGGCGGCGGGGTTTGGCTGGGTTTACAGAAGGCTGGGAAGGGGAGGGGGCCGGGCTGGTCTTTCCGGGTCGCCTTGGCGGAGTGGTCGGGGGGAGCCTCGGGTCCAGTTGATCTTCGGGGGTGTGGGTTGGCAGGGTGGCTTGGGCTGGATTGGTCTGGTGTCACCCACACGTGTCACTGTGGCCACACGAACCACACTGCGGCCCGGTGAGCGGCCCGTCATCGTCGTGGCTCTCCTGGAGGGGAGTTGTTGATCTCGGTCGGGGTGCCGGGGCTGGTGTGGCAGGTGGGGCCAGTGGGGCACTGTCCACGGTGGTGAAGGGACCCTTCAGGACGCTCAACGACAGGAAGGGCCCCTTCCTGACACCAGGCGCTGCCACCGGAGAATCCCTCGCCACACCAGCACCTCCAGTCACCCATTCATCGAGCTGAAGCCAAGCCGGCGAACCAACGATCGGCAACTCCCTGCAGGAGAGCCACACCCAACGGCGATCTTGAACCCCTTGTCACCCACTCGTGCCACCCTGGCCCCACGAGTCCCACCCTCCGGGACCCGGGCCGCGAAGCGGCCCCGGTCTTGGTCCTCGACGCCGCCGCCCCGGCACCTCAGTGTCCATTGTGGAGCGGATGCGAGGAAGGCGTCCTTTCTCA